>NZ_PKHA01000005.1:0-183226 GCF_002861525.1 Actinomyces urogenitalis
CCCCCCCCCCCCGCACGCCGCCCCATCCCCGTCGCATCCCCACCGCCTCTCCGTCGCTTTAGGCCCTGAACAGTCGATCCCCATCCCCGCCACACCCGAACCGACTGTCCACGGCCTAAACCGACGTATCCAGGAAGCGCACCAAGACCAAACCAACGGTCCAGAACCTCAACTGACGCAGCCATCAAGCCCACCACCCCCACTGGAACGTGCATCCCCCGATACGTACGTGCACGCGCCATTGGTACGCGCCCTCGCGCCCCCTGAGAGGCACCCTCTCGCTCGGGAGCCTGGCTCTTGGGAGGTGCCACCATCGCCGTCGGGCTCGCGATGCCCCGCGAACCGGGGACCTTGTGCGCAGGTCCGGCGTCGGCATATCGCCTACAGCCCACCTGGCAACAGCGTCGTGTCCGCGCCGCAGACAGCAGCTGGCCCCGACCACCAATGGTGGTCGGGGCCAGCGTGAAGCGATACTCCCCTTGGCCGGGCTCACCTCATGGTGAGAACCGCGGCGGCCGGGGCGAGACTCACTTGAGGGTGACGGTGGCGCCGGCGCCCTCGAGGGCCTCCTTGGCCTTCTCGGCGGTCTCCTTGTTGGCGCCCTCGAGGACGGGCTTGGGAGCGCCGTCGACGAGCTCCTTGGCCTCCTTCAGGCCGAGGGAGGTCAGGGCGCGCACCTCCTTGATGACCTGGATCTTCTTGTCGCCAGCGGCCTCGAGGATGACGTCGAACTCGTCCTTCTCCTCGGCAGCAGCGGCCTCGCCGCCAGCAGCGGGGGCGCCAGCAACGGCAACGGCGGCCGGAGCAGCAGCGGTGACGTCGAAGGTCTCCTCGAAGGCCTTGACGAACTCGGACAGCTCGATGAGGGTGAGCTCCTTGAAGGCCTCGATGAGCTCGTCGGTGGTCAGCTTCGCCATGATGGGCGTTCCTTCCTGGAAAAAGGGTCCTGCACTGTCTTCAGCACAGGGATGAAAGTGGTGTTGAACGGCGCACGCGGCTCAGGCCGCGGTCTCCTGCTTCTCGCGCAGGGCGTCGACAGTGCGGACCGCCTTGGAGGCGGGCGCGACGAAGAGGTACGCAGCCTTGGACAGGGACGCCTTCATGGCACCCGCAGCCTTGGCGAGCAGAACCTCGCGGGACTCGAGCGAAGCCAGCTTGTCAACCTCGGAGGCGTCCAGGACGTTGCCGTCCATGACACCACCCTTGACGACGAGCTTGGCATTGTCCTTGGCGAAGTCACGCAGCGCCTTGGCAGCCTCAACCGGCTCGCCGGAGACGAAGGTCAGAGCCGTGGGGCCCTTGAGGTCGTCAGCGAAGGCCTCCAGGCCGACCTGACGGGCGGCGATGGCAGCAAGCGTGTTCTTCACCACGGCATACTCGGCGTTACCAGCGAGCGAACGACGCAGCTCCTTGAGCTCGGCGACGGTCAGCCCGCGGTACTCAGTCAGCAGCACCGCGCCGGAGTCGCGGAACTTACCCGCGAGCTCGGCAACAGCCGCTTCCTTGTCAGGCCTTGCCATGGGCCCTCCTTCCGTGGTCTGCCACAGGCGCCCAGGCTCTGGCACGAAAAAAGCCTCGCGCCGGCAAGGCACGAGGCTCACGCTCCACAACCGTGGAGGAGTCACGTTCTCACCTGCGCTGGCTCCATCGCTCCGGGGAGCTGGTGGACTTGGTCCCGCCAAGGCGGGAGACCTGCGGTCTTTGGCAGGTGCCAGACTACCGGCCCACCTCCCCCACTACGCAAGGCCGCACACTGTGGAAACCTGGTGCGATCGGTCACGCTGTGGACCATGGCGGTGGCGCCTGTCACCATCGGCAGGTGGACACGCTTCTTCCCGCCATCCTTAGCCTGACCGTCAGCCTCGCACTGACCACCGCGGTAGCCTGGCCCGCCTCGCGCACCGTGGTCCGCTATACCGCGAGGCTGCGCCCGGAGCTCGGGACCTCGCCTACCCGTCTTCGCGCCCGGGTGACCGCCTGCTGCCTCCTCGTCCACGCCGCGGTCCTGGCCGCACTCGTACTGCGTCAGGCGCTTGACGACGGCACCCCTGGCGTGGGTGCCCGAACGGGCCTCGCCCTCGCGGCCAGCCCGGTGGCCGTTCTGGTCACGCTCGCCTGTGCCTGCGACGTCCTGTGTCTGCGCTTGCCCAACCTCCTCCTGGGCCTGGCCGCGGTCCCACTGGTGCTCTGCCACCTGCTGCGCGCATGGGTCATGGCCGCCGAGGTCTCCGATCCGTGCCTGTGGGCCGCGGACAGACAGGAGTGCCAAGCCGTGGAAGCGGTTCACCCTGCCGACGCGCCCGGCTACTGGCCGATCCTCGCGCCACTGCTGGTATCGGCCGCACTCACGATCGCCCTGGCCGTCGTGAGCCGCCTCAGCCACCAGATCGGTCCGGGTGACGTCAAGCTCCTCGCTCTCCTGACCTTTGCTCTGGCCCCGTTCACCGCTGCCGGCCAGGTCTACGCCTTGTACCTGGGGCTCGGGGCGGCAGGTATCGCCGCGGGATTCCGCATCGCCCTGGGTCGCGCGGACCGACGCACCCCCATCCCACTGGGCCCCTTCCTCCTGGGCGGCTACGCCGTCGCCTGGTGCCTGGCGCTCTAGAGCGAGCAGGACGACGGCGCCGCTCGCCTTCGAAGCGGAAGGTGAGCGGCGCCGTCGTCTCCAGGAGGCCTATGCCGGGGCGAGGCCTCCCGTCATGATCACTTGGTGACGTCGAGCGGGATGCCCGGGCCCATGGTCGTGGTCATCGTGGCCTTGAGGATGTAGCGGCCCTTGGAGGTGGCGGGCTTCAGACGCAGGATCTCGTCCAGAGCGGCGCGGAAGTTGTCCACCAGCTGCTCCTCGGTGAAGGAGGACTTGCCGATGATGAAGTTGAGGTTCGCGGCGCGGTCGACGCGGAACTCAATACGACCGCCCTTGATGTCGGACACGGCCTTGGCCACGTCCATCGTCACGGTGCCGGTCTTGGGGTTGGGCATGAGGCCACGGGGACCGAGGACACGGCCCAGGCGGCCGACCTTGCCCATGAGGTCGGGGGTAGCGACGGCGGCGTCGAAGTCCGTCCAGCCGCCAGCGACCTTCTCGATGAGCTCGTCGCCGCCGACCTCGTCAGCCCCGGCGTCAAGAGCCTGCTGGGCGCGGTCGCCCTGAGCGAAGACGATCACTCGGGCGGTCTTGCCGGTACCGTGCGGCAGGGACACGGTGCCTCGCACCATCTGGTCGGCCTTGCGGGGGTCAACACCGAGGCGGAAGACGACGTCCACGGTGGAGTCGAACTTCGTCACGGCGGTCGCCTTGGCGAGCTTCACGGCCTCGGCCGGGGTGTAGAGGATCCCGGACTGGATCTTCTCAGCGGCGGTGCGGTAGGCCTTGGAGCGCTTAGTCATCTGCTTCTCCTTGCAGTCGTGGTGAACGGGCCGCGCGAGGCCCTTCCACGGTGGTCAGTGGGGGTGTGGTGACGCTCAGGCGTCGACCGTGATGCCCATGGAACGGGCGGTGCCGGCGATGATCTTGGAGGCAGCCTCGACGTCGTTGGCGTTGAGGTCCGCCATCTTCATCTCGGCGATCTCCTTGACCTGGGCGGCGGTGAGGTTGCCGACCTTGGCGGTGTGGGGGGTCGAGGAGCCCTTGGCCACACCAGCGGCCTTCTTGATGAGCTCAGCGGCCGGCGGGGTCTTGGTCACGAAGGTGAAGGAGCGGTCCTCGTAGACCGTGATCTCCACCGGGATGACGTTGCCGCGCTGCGACTCGGTAGCCGCGTTGTAGGCCTTGCAGAACTCCATGATGTTGACGCCGTGCTGACCGAGTGCGGGGCCGATCGGCGGGGCGGGGTTGGCCTGGCCGGCCTGGATCTGGAGCTTGATCAGCCCAGCGACCTTCTTCTTGGGAGCCATGTGTTGGGTCCTTCTTGTCCGGAACGTCGCACGCCTGCCGTGCGACGGCGCGAGGCCCGCACCGCGGGCACACGCACGAACGCCCATGCTAGACCCGCAAGAGCCGCTGTAGCGAGCTCGGTGCCTGGAATCACAGGCATATCCGTGTGAGGCTCACAACGACGCGGGTCCGCCACCGCCCCGAAGGACGAGTGACGGACCCGCGTAAGGTACGGCGTCGCCGCTCAGATCTTGGCGACCTGTGTGAAGGAGAGCTCGGCCGGGGTGTCGCGGCCGAACAGGGAGATGAGAACCTGCAGCTTCTGCGTCTCGGGGTGGATCTCCGAGATCGTGGCAGGCAGGGACTCGAAAGGGCCGTCGGTGACGATGACGGACTCGCCGACCTCGAAGGCGACCTCGTAGACCTGGCCGCCCTCGACGACCTGGGTGCGCCCGCCCTCCTCGGGAGCGGCGTTGGCGGCGGCAGCCTGCTTGGCAGCCACCTCCTCCGGCGTGGGGCCGAGCTGGGAGACCGCCTCGTCAAAGGTCAGCGGCACCGGGTTGTAGCGGTCGCCCACGAAGCCGGTGACGGCCGGGGTGTCCTTGATCGTGCGCCACACGCGGTCCGAGGTCTCCGGGTCGTCCAGATCCATGCGCACGAACACGTAGCCGGGGATACGCACGCGGGAGACTTCCTTCTTCTTCCCCGCGCTCTTGACCTCGATCACCGTCTCCATGGGAACGACGGCGTCGAAGACGTAGTCCTCCAGCTCAAAGTTCTCCGCGCGCGCCATGATGTCCGCAGCCACGCGGCGCTCGTAGCCGGAGTAGGTGTGCAGGACGTACCACTCGCCAGGCAGCGAGGACATCTGCTTGCGGAACTCCTCGATCGGGTCCACCTCGGCGACCGGCGCGGGCGCCTCCTCGACAGCCTGGGAGTCCTCGACCACCTCGGCCGACTCCTCCAGGACAGCATCCTGGCTCGTGGGGTCGACAGAGTCTGCCGTGGTCTCCTCGGGGAGAATCTCCTCGGACACGATTACCTGCTTTCCTGTGCGTTCTAGGGCGTGCTGTCGCGTTCAGTCGTCAACGAGCGATCAGGCGAAGACCCACATGACGATACGGTCGAAGATGAAGTCAAGGATGCCGGTGTAGGCCATGATCGCCACGATGAAGACCACCACCACCAGGAAGTAGGTCCACAGCTCCTTGCGCGTCGGCCACACGACCTTGCGAAGCTCATCGATGACCTGGCGGAAGAAGAGGGCGAGGCGTCCGAAGGGGCCGCCCTTGATCTTCTTCGGCTGTGCACCCTTGGCGACAGTCGTGCCTTCACTCATGCTCAGGATCCTCGGGTTTCGTCGGTTCGTTCAGCGCCCAGACGGGCGAGAGGGCGGAACCGACGGGATCTCCCGACAGATCCGGCGTTCTCAGCAGGGCAGGCGGGACTCGAACCCACAACCGCCGGTTTTGGAGACCGGTGCGCTACCAATTGCGCCACTGCCCTTCAGCGGGAACTGATCATGCCACACAGTACACACCTGAGGAAATCGAGGGCGGGTGGGCTACGACACGTCTGCTCTGCGAGACCCCCTAGACGTGCCTGCCAGGACGACGACGCCGCCGCGCGATCCCGCCTCCCTCTCACCATCCGATCGGCTCTCCTGACAGGCCGCGCCTGTGGGACCATGGCCTCGTGAGTACTGCACCTCGGGCCCGTGTCTCGGCCCGCCTCGCCGCCATCGCCCCCTCCGCCACCCTCGCCGTCGACGCCAAGGCCAAGGCCCTCAAGGCTGCCGGCCGACCGGTGATCGGCTTCGGAGCCGGGGAGCCGGACTTCCCGACCCCTGACTACATCGTCGAGGCGGCAGTCGCCGCCGCCAAGGACCCGGTCAACCACAAGTACTCCCCCGCCAAGGGCCTGCCGGCCCTGCGCGAGGCCATCGCGGCCAAGACGCTGCGCGACTCCGGCTATGAGGTCAGCCCCGACGACATCATCGTCACCAATGGTGGCAAGCAGGCCGTCTATGAGGCCTTCGCAGCCCTGGTGGACCCGGGCGACGAGGTCATCCTCCCCGCCCCCTACTGGGTCACCTACCCCGAGTGCGTGCGCCTGGCCGGAGGCATCCCGGTGGAGGTCTTCGCCGGTGCCGAGCAGGGTTACAAGGTCACCGTCGAGCAGCTGGAGGCGGTACGCACTCCTCGCACCAAGGTCTTGCTGGTGTGCTCGCCCTCCAACCCCACCGGCGCGGTCTACACCCCCGACGAGCTCACCGCGATCGGTCAGTGGGCCCTGGAGCACGGGATCTGGGTCATCACCGACGAGATCTACGAGCACCTGCTCTACGACGGCGCGCAGGCGGCGCACATCGTCCAGCTGGTGCCTGAGCTGGCCGAGCAGACGGTCGTCCTCAACGGAGTGGCCAAGACCTACGCCATGACGGGCTGGCGGGTGGGCTGGCTGATCGGCCCGAGCGACGTCGTCAAGGCCGCCACCAACCTGCAGTCCCACCTGTCCTCCAATGTCGCCAACGTCTCCCAGCGCGCCGCCCTGGCCGCCGTCGCCGGGGACCTGACCGCGGTGGAGCGGATGCGCGAGGCCTTCGACCGGCGTCGGCGTCTCATGGTTGAGCTGCTCAGCGGCATCGAGGGCCTGACGGTGCCCACCCCCCAGGGAGCCTTCTACGCCTACCCGAGCATCGAGGGCCTGATCGGCAAGACCCTGCGCGGCACGGTCATCGACTCCTCGATCACGCTGGCCAGCACCATCCTGGACGAGGCTGACGTGGCGCTGGTACCGGGCGAGGCCTTCGGCCGCTCCGGCTTCCTGCGCCTGTCCTATGCCACGAGCGACGACGCCATCCGCGAGGGCATCGGCCGCGTGGCCTCCCTCCTGGCCGAGGTGAAGTAGCTCTCGCTGCTCAGCCGCAGCACATGAGACAGGTGGGGCCCGTTGTCGCGCGATGACGGGCCCCACCCATGTCCCTACCGACCACCCATGCCCCGACGGACCACCAGATTCACGCGAATCCAGTGGTCGGCGGAGGATCTGGCGGTCGGTCGAGGTTTACGTGGTCGGTCAGGGCGAAAGTGGTCGGTCGCGGCAGCAGATCACGCCATCAGCGAGCGAGCAAGACGGGCCCCTAGTGCGCGCCTCGCCTCGCCTGGATCTCACGGGCCTGCGCCAGCCAGATCTCGGCCCGAGCGAGCCTGCCCTCGGCGTCAGGGCGCCAGGGACCACCGTCTTCACGGCGTGCGCCAGCCACCAGCGAGAGCACCACGCCAGCGCATCGCGCACGCAGCGCCACCGGGTCGCACTGGGCCTCAGCCAGGCTCGTCCAGGTCTCCAGGACCGGACGCAGCCGCGGGTAGGAGGCCGGCGCCAGGTGGTCAAGCACGCTGACGTGCCCGAGCAGGCACGCCAGGTCATCGACCCGTCGGCCCGGTCCGAGGGAGTCCACGTCCAGCAGACTGGCCACGGCCTCGCCCTCCATGAGGACATTGGCCTCGTAGAAGTCACCGTGGACCGGGACCACAGGACCGGGGTTGGACGAGGCCATGAGCTGCTCCACGCCGTCGGCCACCGCCCGGGCGCGTGCAGCATGCTCAGGCAGCACCGTGGCTGCGGCGTGGGCGTAGTGACGCACCCGGTCCGACCAGGCTGGCCGGGCCTCCAGGGCCAGGGCCTGGCGCGGCAGGGCATCCAGCAGCCCGGTGAGCGAGGCAAAGACCCTCGCCGAGGTCTGCGGATCCATCCCGCGAGAGAGAAGCACGGACAAAGCCATGCCGTGCCCGGTCGCCAACAGCACCAGGCCGTCTGGGTCAGCCCGCAGGACCTGCGGCACCGGGACCCCAGAGGCGCGCAGCATCCGCTGGCGCTCGGCGAAGGCCGCCGCCTGGCCGGGGCGGAAGATCTTGGCGTAGGCCGTTGTGCCGTCACTGAAGGTCACTCGGACCACCGCCCGGCGAGTGGGCCGGTAGGCCACGATCGAGGTCTGGACCGGGGTGCCCAGCCGCTGGCCGAGCAGCGCGGGCGTGCAGGCCACCGGCAGCGCGGGCAGCTCAGGGTCGGCGGGGTGGCGCCACACGCGGATCGGCGCAGGCGAACGGCGCAGCAGGCCCGCCGGCGCCACGGTCATGAGACCTGGCGCCTGGGGGAAGGACAGCCTCGCCGTCGTCGCGCACAGGTACTGGGTGGTGCGGACCCCGCCCGGGCTAAGCACCACGGCCGTGTAGCCGACCGAGACTCCCGCTCCCGGGCGGTGGTGGACGGAGTGGACCTCCCAGCTCACCAGCTGCTGACCCGCGGGGGCCAGCGCCGCAGCGAGTACCGAGGCCGCCTGAGGGCCTGTCAGGAGCGCGACATCCTCTGGCTCGAAACCGGCCGGTGCGTTGCTCATGGTCCCAGTCTGCCCTACACCAGGCCCACCGGGGCGTGACCTGTCCGCTCGTGCAAGAATCCCGCTATGCGCGACCTGTCCACCCTGCCCAAGGCGCACCTGCACCTGCACTTCACAGGATCGATGCGCCTGGAGACCCTGGTGGACCTGGCTCAGAGCTCACGCACGCGCCTTCCCTCCTCCTTTATCGACGGCGATCCGCTGCGCGTGCCGGCCGACCACCGTGGCTGGTTCCGTTTCCAGCGGGCCTATGACACGGCCCGCCACCTGGTGACCAGTGAGGAGACGATGCGACGCATCGTCGTCGAGGCCGCGCTCGACGACGCCGCCGAAGGCTCGCGCCGTCTGGAGATCCAGGTGGATCCCACTTCCTACGCCCCCTTCGTCGGCGGCATCACCCCGGCCCTGGAGATCATCCTGGACGCCGCACGCCAGGCCACGATCCTGTCCGGCGTCGAGGTCGCCGTCATCGTGGCAGCCTCACGGATCCGCCATCCCCTGGACGCGCGGACCCTGGCCCGCCTGGCCGTCCGCTACGCCGGGCAGGAGCCGGGCACCGTCGTCGGCTTCGGTCTGTCCAATGACGAGAGGGCCGGGCGGACAGCGTCCTGGGGCCCGGCCTTCCGCATCGCACAGCGGGCGGGCCTGGCCTCTCTGCCCCACGGTGGCGAGCTGCTGGGGCCCTCCCACGTGCGCGACGTCGTCAGTGCCCTAGGCCCCACCCGCCTGGGTCACGGTGTGCGCACCGCGGAGGACCCGGCGCTGCTGGACGAGATCGTCCGGCGCGGGATCAGCCTGGAGGTCTGCCCCGCCTCGAACGTGAGCCTCGGGGTCTACCACGAGGCGGCGGACGTACCACTGCCGACGCTTCTGGCCCACGGCGCCCAGGTCGCGCTGGGGGCGGACGACCCTCTGCTCTTCCACTCACGCCTGACCGACCAGTACGAGATCGCCCGGAGCCTCGGCCTGGGCGACGCCGCGCTGGCTGAGCTGGCCCGGGGGTCGATCCGCGCCTCGCTGGCCTCGCCGGGCTCCAAGGCGCGGTGGCTGGCCGAGGTGGACGACTGGCTGGCGTCGGACCAGGGCTAGGCGAGCGCGCGGCGCAGACGCCGCCGGGCGAGGATGGGGCCGAGCTCGGCCACCACCGAGCCGGCGAAGATGAGGCCGCCTCCCACGATGATCCTCCAGGTCAGCAGCTCTCCGCCGAAGGCCACCGCGAACAGCGCGGAGAAGACCGGTTCCATCGCCATGATGACGGCGGCCCTCGCCGCGTCCATCCGGGCCTGCGCCCAGCACTGTCCCACCAGCGCGATCAGGCCGACGGCGAGCGCCAGGTAGAGCACCCGCGCCCAGTCCGCCGGGCTCGCCGGCATCGCGATGCCCCCGGGTAGCGCCACCAGGACGTGGACCACCCCCAGGGTGATCATCTGGATCGCTGCCAGGACGAGCGGGTCACGCCCCGCGCTCCAGCGGCCCAGCAGGGCCACGTGGAAGGAGTAGCCGACGGCGCCCAGGACGAGGATCGCTTCTCCCAAGCCAACGCTCAGGCCGCTGAGCCCCAGGACGGCGGCGCCGCTCAGCGCCAGGGCTACGGCCAAGGCCGTGGCGCGCGCCGGCCGCGCCTTCCACAGCAGCCAGGCCACCAACGGGGTACCAACGACGTACAGGGCGGTCAGAAAGCCGGAGACTGACGCCGCCGCCAGGGTCAGGCCGTAGGTCTGGGCGATCTGCGCGCCCGAGTAGACCAGGCCCAGGACCACGCCACAGGCCCAGGTGCGCCGGTCGGTGCGCGCCAGGCGAGGGGCGAAGACGAGGGCTGCGGCGGCGCCCGCCACGGCAAAGCGCAGGGCAAGGAAGTCCAGGGGAGCCAGCGAGGTGAGCAGCCCCTTGGTCATGAAGAAGCTGGAGCCCCACATCATGGCGACGACGATGAGGACCCCACCGGCCACCGCAGAGCGATCTGCCACGAGCGAGCGCCTCCCCGTCACCAGCCCACGTGCACCGGCTCGGGCACCAGCGTGATGCCGTAGGCCTGCTGGACCCCGGCGACCACGGCGTCGCGCAGCGCGGCGATGTCACTGGCTCGGGCCTTGCCACGGTTGGTCAGCGCGAGCACGTGCTTGGTGGACAGGCTGGCCGGAGCCTGGCCAGCGTCGCCGGAGGCGAGGGAGAAGCCCTTGGGGAAGCCGGCGTGCTCAATGAGCCAGGCGGCGCTGGTCTTGACCAGGCCGTCAACCACGGGAGCGGCAACCGTACCCGGCACCACCTTGGTGTGGTCAGTGACCGGGTACCGCGGGGCCTCCGGCGGCAGGCGCTCGGCCTGCTGCGCGGTGAGGACCGGATTGGTGAAGAAGGAGCCGGCGGACCAGGTGTCGTGGTCATCGGGGTCCAGGACCATACCCTTGGAGCGGCGCAGCTCCAGCACCGCCTCGCGCACGGCGCGGGAGTCGACTCGCTCGCCCAGGCTCACTCCCAGGGCCTGAGCCAGCTGGCTGTAGGCGATCGGGGCGGACAGGGAGGCCTGACGCACCGAGAAGGTGGCCGAGAGCACGACCCACCGGCCCGTCGGCCCCCAGGTCCATCCTTCTCCGACCTGCGGATCAGTCAGCGAGCGCTTGAGGGCGGAGTCTCGGTAGGACAGCTGCAGGCGTGACAGCGGCAGCTGAACAGCCTGGCCGGCAGAGCGGTCCCAGACCCGCACACTGGCCAGGAGCTCGGCGACCTCTGTGCCGTAGGCGCCGATGTTCTGCACCGGCGCCGCACCCACGGTCCCGGGGATGCCGGACAGCGTCTCGAAGCCGCCCCACTCGCAGGCCACGGCCTGGCGCACCAGGTCGTCCCAGGTGGTGCCGGCCGTGGCGCTGATCTCGACGCCGCCGCAGCGGTCGTCGGCCAGGAGGGAGACCTCCTGGCGCGCGTCACGCAGCACCAGGCCGTCAAAACCGGCATCCGCGGCCAGGATGTTGGATCCGCCGCCCACCACCAGAAGCGGACGCCCGGCTTCATCGGCCTGGCGCACGGCGTCGATGAGCTCGGACTCGGAGGTGGCCTCGACGTACTCACCCACCGGGCCGCCCACTGCCATGGTGGTCAGCTCAGCCAGGGTCGTGGGAGCCGGCGCCGAGCCGGGCACGTGGGCCAGCGCCGGGACGCCGGCGGGCCACTGGTCCGGCGAGGCGTCAACGGAGATGGGCATCATGCACTGCTCCGTGGCGTTGATGGAGTCTCCAATGAGGTTGCCGGATACGGAGTGCTGACTCATGAGGTGCTCCTGGCTGCTAGGCGCGGTGGTAGCAGGTGAGGCCTGCCGGGAACAAGTGTGCCCGGAGCACGGGCTCCGGGCACATCTCGTCACTTCTTGTTGCGGCGCTGGTGACGCGTCTTACGCAGCAGCTTGCGGTGCTTCTTCTTGGACATGCGCTTGCGGCGCTTCTTGATGACAGATCCCATGGGGACTCCTTGTGGTCGTGGGTGCCGGTCCGCTCGCAGCCGACGGCGTTGCGCCAGCGCACCGACGCAAGGCCGGGCGAGCAGGGTGGTCGGGTCGGGGCGAGCCCACCCGATCACACAGGTGACCGGCTGATTCTAGCGGTTTTCAGGAGCCCGTCGACGCCGAGCCCTCGTGGCCCCAGTCACCTAGGCTCGCAGCCAGGTACTCCTCGACCGCGCGCTCAGGCACGCGGAAGGAGCGACCCACCTGCATGGCAGGCAGGTCACCGGAATGAACCATGCGGTAGACCGTCATCTTGGACACGCGCAGCATCGCTGCGACCTCGGCCACGGTCAGGAACGAGGGGGCGCCAGATGCGCCGGAGGGAGAAGTACCCGGTGCCATGGATGCAAGGTCCCGTCTGCTGGAATCGTTGTGGGGATAGGTACTCGACGCCGCAGGCGCGCAACCCGAAGCGTCAGTGAGGTCACTATATCGTGCGCCCCACCCGCCGCACACGTTGTCAGCGCCCCTGGCGTCACAGGCGTCGCATTTCACACAACCTGCCCCATCAGCCGCTTGCGCCACGCGCGTCATTCCTCTCCCTCCAGCGCCGCATCGGTAAACAGGCCACAATGGCGGCTGTGTCATATCAGAGCTCACCGTCCCGCGCACCCCGCGGTGCCCGCCGTGCCGACGACGAGCCTCGCCTCGCCCGCGGGTGGCGCGCGCCGCTGCCCCTGGCCGGGTTACGGCGTCGGGATGACCGCCCTCGCCGGGTCAACCCTGAGCTGGTCTACCACCGCCACGTCGACGACGAGCAGGGCTGGCTGCGGCGACTGGTTGCACGGCTGCAAGTGCGGGCCCGGGTCGAGCGCGCCGCACGCTTCGCCCCGGCCAGACTGGCTGTGCTGGTCTTCGCCTCCATCATCGTGGCGGTCACCGCCCTGCTCAGCCTGCCGATGGCCACACCGGCCGGCAAACCCGCCGCCAGCTTCGTTGACGCGCTGTTCACCGCCACCTCCGCCGTGTGCGTGACGGGGCTGAGCACCGTGGACACGGCCACCGCCTGGTCAACCTTCGGTCAGGGAGTCATCATCCTGGGAGCCGCCGTCGGCGGCCTGGGCATCATGACCATGGCCTCACTGCTGTCCTTCGCCGTCTCGCGCCACGTGGGTCTGACCCAGCGCATGCTGGCCGCCACCGAGAACCAGTCCCGGCTGGGCGACGTCGCCTCCTTGCTTCGCGCCGTCATCTACACCGCGCTCGGCGTCGAGGCCGTCCTCGCCCTCATCCTGCTGCCGCGCTTCCTGACCCTGGGCCTGGATCCGTGGCACGCGCTGTGGTACGCGGTGTTCATGTCAGCCTCGATCTTTAACAACGCTGGCTTCGTCATCATGCCGGAGGGGCTGGCCCCCTACGCCTCGGACTGGTGGATGTGCCTGCCGATCATCATCGGCACCTTCGTCGGGGCGACCGGTTTCCCGGTCATCCTCGACGTCATGCGCCACCGCCGTCGCCCACGGCTGTGGACGCTGCACACCAAGCTCACCCTGACCACCTACCTCGCGCTGACGGTGCTCTCCTCGCTGACCATCGCCGCCTTCGAGTGGACCAACCCGCAGACCTACGGGCCTCTTTCCATGGGAGGCAAGCTGCTGACCGCGCTGCTCAACGGCGTCAACGCCCGTTCCTCCGGGCTGTCGACTATCCCGCCCGAGCACATGCACGAGGCCACCTGGTTCCTCCAGGATGCCCTGATGTTCATCGGTGGAGGATCGGCCTCCACGGCAGGCGGAATCAAGGTTTCCACCTTCGCCGTCCTGCTCCTGGCCGTGGCAGCCGAGGCGCGAGGGGACCAGGACATCGAGGCCTTCGGGCGCAGGATCACCCTGCCGACGGTGCGCCTGAGCGTGGCCGTGGCACTCATCGGTTCGGCAGTGGTCGGGATCTCCACTCTCCTGCTGCTCCAGCTCACCGACCTGTCCCTGGACCGCATCCTGTTCGAGGTCATCAGCGCCTTCGCCACGGTCGGCCTGTCCACCGGTATCACGCCGATCCTGCCCGAGAGCGGTAAGTACGTCATCATCGTGCTCATGTTCGTCGGGCGCGTGGGCACGATGACGGCCGCGAGCGCGCTGGCGATGCGGGAGCGGCGCCGGGTCATCCGCATGCCTGCTGAGCGTCCGCTCATCGGCTGAGCCGCCAGGCGACTATCCTCTAAGCAGCACCGTTCCCCTCCAAGGAGTACTGATGGCACCCTCCGTCGACCGTACCGACTCCACGCTGGTCATCGGCCTGGGGCGCTTCGGCTCGGCCGTTGCTGCCACGCTGGACAAGCTGGGCCGCGAGGTCCTCGCTGTGGAGTCCAACCCGGCGATTGTGCGCCAGTGGAGCGGACGCATCCCACTGGTGGAGGCCGACGCAACGGATATGGAGGCCCTGGAGCAGCTCGGGGCCACCGAGTTCGGCACCGCCGTGGTGGGGGTAGCCACGTCCCTGGAGGCCAGCGTGCTCATCGCAGGCAATCTCGTGGACCTGCAGACGCCGCAGATCTGGGCCAAGGCCATCTCACGGGCCCACGGACGCATCCTGCGGCGCATCGGCGCCCACCACGTGGTCTACCCCGAGTTCGACGCCGGCCAGCGCGCCGCCCACCTGGTGTCCGGACGGATGCTGGACTACATCGAGATGGAGAAGGGCGGCTTCACGATCGTCAAGATGCGTCCGCCCTCGGAGCTTCACGGCTTCACGATCGGTGAGTCCAAGGTCCGCTCGCGCTACGGCGTCACCGTCTTCGGACTCATGAGCCCGGGCGAGCCCTTCGAGTACGCCACCCCGGACACGCTGGTCTCAGCAGAGGACGTGCTGGTAGTCGGCGGCGACGCCACGCTCCTGGAGCGCTTCGCCAACCGGGCCTGAGGAAGGCGGCGCCTGGCGGCCCACACCCGCCGTTGCCGCCAGGTCATGGCCGTAGGAGACGAGGTGGTCGTCGTCGGTGCGTCAACAGCCGACGACGACCACCTCCTCTCCGTCAACAACGGCGACCAGACGCCTACATCACCCCGCGCATCGTGAAGCGGAACTCAAGCGGGCCGCTGGGCAGGCGGTACTCCGGGTGCGTCCGAGATCCCCATGAGTCGTCCCCACCCACGCCCCGGCGCATAAGCGCCGGACGCAGGACGGTGCGGCCCGTCGTCGGCAGCTCCCACGGGTGGCGGGCGTTGTCGATCTCGAAAGGCGTCCAGGGCAAGGCGGACAGCTCCATCGGCGAGCCAGGATCACAGCGCAGCTCCAGCCCGCGGCCACGCTCGTCCGTCACTCGCGCCCAGCGCACGCCGGTGTGAGAGCCAGACTCCTGTGGCGTGAGGTAGCCAGGCAGCTGTTCGCTGACCTTGGAGGTCCACACACCCAGGCGCGCTCCCCCACGGCGGTCGACGTAGCACTCGTCAGGCCCCTCGCCGTACCAGGTCAGGGTGCTCAGGGTCCCCGGCACCTGAAGGAGAGTCGACATCTCCGGCAGGTCCGGGACCTCGCCCACCGGGTCGAGGACCTGTGTGACCCCCACCGTGCCGTCCGCCTCGACCCGGTAGCGCATCGTGCAGGTAGACCCGGCAAGCCCCGCCAATTCGTAGACGAAGGTCACCTCGACGGCGTCATCCTGGCGGCTGACCGCAGGGATCACTCCCTGGCGCACCGGTCGTGAGAAGCGCGAGGCCAGCAGCCACGCCCCCTCCTCGAAGGGACCGGAGTAGCCACGCTCGTTGGCCGTCGGAGCGTGCCAGAAGCAGGGCGTGACCGGAGCGTTGAGGAGCTCATGGCCTCCGTCACGACTGCGTCCGAAGCGGTAGGACGTCAGCGCCCCGGTAATCCGGGAGAACAGGACGTCGAACCCGTCTGCGTGCACGCCGACGTTGTGTCCCCCCTCCACCAGGGTCAGCGCCCCGGACCGCGGCTGGTCGACGACGAGGGGGCCCCGCCCCCTCTCGGCAACGGCACCTGCCGAGCCGCCCGGCGCCACCTCGACCACCGCCTGGTCCCAGGCCACCTCGTGGCCCGCCAGTGCCCAGGCGGTGTCCTGGCGCAGGCGGAAGGAGACGGTGATGGTGTACTCACCGGCATCCTCGGGCACTGACAGCGGCAGCTCATACGTGGCGCTGTGGCCCGCACGTACCTGAGTGTCCAGGACGGCCTCGGCCAGCTCCCTTCCCTCGCGGGCCAGGCGCACCCGGCACTCGAAGGCCTGCGAGCCGGTGAACAGGTACCTGTTCGTCACCGTGACCAGATTGCCGTGGATCTCGGCTGACAGCCCCTGGTAGACGTGGGCCACCTCAGGGATCTTGGGTGAGGGCGTGTGGTCGGCGTAGAAGATGCCGTTGCCGCAGAAGTCGCCGTCGTGCGGCGCCTCCCCGCAGTCCCCGCCGTAGCCCCAGTAGGCCGTGCCATCGGGCGCAGTCAGCCGGATCGCCTGGTCGGCGAAGTCCCAGATGAACGCGCCCTGGAACAAGGGCTCGCGCTCAGCCAGGTCCATGTACTTGTCCACCGCGCCGAAGGAGTTGCCCATGGCGTGGGCGTACTCGCACAGGATCATGGGCTTGGAGCGGTTGGTGGCCAGGAACTGCTCCACCGTGGCGGCCGGGGTGTACATCTGGCTGACCACGTCAGTGGTCTCAGGACGCCGTGGGTCCCAGTGGACGCCCTCGTAGTGCACGGGCCGGGAGTCGAGCTGCCGGAAGAGGTCCGCCATCGCCGCGATGCCGTCGCCCCCGTAGGACTCATTGCCGCACGACCACATGAGGATGCTGGGGTGGTTCTTGTCGCGCTCGTACATCGAGCGGGCACGGTCAAGCACCGCCTCGAGCCACTGAGGCTGGTCCCCCGGGATCGAGTCCGCCAGCTCCAGCTGTCCCTGGAGGATCTGGTCCCACATCGAGTGGGTCTCCAGGTTGGTCTCGTCAATGACGTAGAAGCCGTAGCGGTCACACAGCTCGTACAGGAAGCTGTTGTTCGGGTAGTGACTGGTGCGGATGGCGTTGACGTTGGCGCGCTTGAGGGCAATGAGGTCAGCCTCGGTGCGCTCGCGGGTCATCACCCGCCCCTGCTCACCGAACTCGTGACGATTGACGCCACGGAAGACGATCCGCTGGCCGTTGATCGTGAAGACCCCGTTCTCCAGCACGAAGCGGCGCAGACCGACCTTCTGAGGGACCACCTCGCTCAGCCTGCCCTCGGCGTCCCAGACCCGCAGCGTGAGGTCGTAGAGCTGAGGATCCTCGGCACTCCACAACCGAGGCTGGTCCACCTCAATGGACAGGGTCCCTTCCTCGTCACTCTCCAGCTCACCGACCCCCTCAAGGTGGGCAGTGACCCGAGCGGATCCCTCGACGGCGGTGCGCACGCTCACGCGCGCCGTGGACAGGTCCGGGGCCACGCGCACTGAGGTCCGCAGGTCCGCCAGGTGCGCAGCCGGAAGCCTGCGTAGGTAGACCGAGCGGAACAGGCCCGAGAAGCGGTAGAAGTCCTGGTCCTCCAGCCACGAGCCCGAGCACCACTTGACCACGCGCAGCGCCAGGCGGTTGGCACCCACGCGCAGGTAGGGCGTGAGGTCGAACTCCGAGGGAGTGAAGGAGTCCTCGCTGTAGCCCACGTAGCTGCCGTTGAGCCAGACGGTGACGCAGGACTCCGCGCCCTCCAGCCGCAGCACCAGCCGCTCGCCGTCCTCCAACCCTCGTTCCAGGGTGAAGGAACGCACGTAGCTGGCAACGGGGTTGAAGTCCCTCGGAGCCGCTCCAGGCTCAAGGGCCTCGTGCCCGTCCCACGGGTACTGCGTGTTGGCGTACTGAGGGCGTTCGTATCCCAGCATCTGGATGTGGGCCGGGACCGGAGCGTCATCCCACATCGTGACGTCAACGTCGTCGCGTTCGAAGCCCTCGGGCGCAGTGGCCAGATTGGCGCTGTAGGCCAGCTTCCACACCCCGTCCAGGCAGGTCTCGAAGCTCGACTCGCCTCGCTCCACCTCTGCCTGGCTGGCGTACCAGCGGTGGTCCGAGTGCGCTGGAAGGCGCCGCTCAGCGAAGAAGGTCGGGTCAGACAGCTGCTCGTAGCCGACGACTCGGTTCATCACTTGACTGCCCCCATGATTCCGTTGGCGAAGGAGCGCTGAAGCGCCAGGAAGACGACGACGGCCGGCAGGGAGGCGATGAGGACCGCCAGCATGAGCACGCCGTAGTCGGTGACGTAGCCGGCCGCCAGGTTGGACACCAGCATGGGCATGGTCTGGTACTTGACGTTGACCAGGATGATCTTGGGCCACATGAAGTTGTTCCACGCGGCCATGAAGGTGACCACGGCCGCGGCGGCGTAGGTGGACTTCATGGTCGGCATGTAGATGCGGGCGAAGATCGCGATCTCGCTCAGGCCGTCAAGGCGCGCGGCCTCCAGGACCTCGTGCGGGAAGGATCGCGAGGCCTGGCGGAAGAGCAGGATGAGGAAGGGCGTGGACACCGTGGGCAGGATGACCGCCCACAGGGAGTTGACCAGCCCGACCTTTCCGAACAGCTGGAACAGGGGGATCATCGTTGCCGCGAAGGGGATCATCATCGCCAGCAGCAGGATCGCCATGACGACGTCCTTGCCCTTGGAGTGGTAGATCTCAAAGCCGTAGCCCGCGATGGAGCACACCAGGAGCGCGAGCACCGTGGTGAGCACGGCGATCGCCGCCGAGTAACCCAGCGCCGGGTAGACATTGCTCAGCTCCTGCATCTTGGCGAAGTTGTCGAACAGGTGGCTACCCGGCGTGAGCTTGGAGGACAGCACCTCGTTCGAGCTGTTGGTCGCTGAGACCACCATGAAATACAGCGGGAAGACGGAGGCCAGCGAGGCCACAACGAGAAAGACGTACTTGGGGACCTGACGCAGTGAGGACTTACGCATCACGCTTGTCACCAACCTTCATCTGGATGAGCGCGAGGACCGCGACGAGGATGAGAATGACGTAGGAGATCGCGGAGGCGTACCCGAAGTTCGGGCTCTTGAGGAAGGAGAGCTCGTACAGGTAGTGCGACATCGACATCGAGGTGTACGCCGGGCCTCCCTTGGTCAGGTTCCAGGACTCGTCGAAGAGCTGGAGCGTGCCGTTGGTGGACATGATCGCGGTCAGCAGGATCATGGGCTTGAGTTGGGGGACGATCACGTGCCAGAAGGCCTGCCAGGAGCTTGCGCCGTCGATCTTGGCCGCCTCGATGGTGGCCATGTCGATGTTCTGCAGGCCGGCGAGGTAGAAGACCATGTTGTAGCCGGTCCACCGCCACAGCAGTCCCAGGATGATGACCATGCGGGCGGTGCCGGCCTGCCCGAGCCAGTTGATCGGGTCGTCAATGATGTGCAGCCCCATGAGCATGTCATTCATGAAGCCGTCGTTGGCGAACAGCGTGCGGAAAACCAGCGAGTAGGACACCAGTGACACCGCGCAGGGCAGGAAGATCGCGGTACGCCACAGCCCTTTCCAGCGCAGCTTGGGGTCGTTGAGGATGACCGCCAGCACCAGGGCCAGCCCGAGCATGATCGGGACCTGGATGATGAGGTAGATGAAGGTGGTCTTCAGCGTCATGATGAAGGTCTCATCAGTGAGCAGACGCTGGTAGTTGCTCCACAGGGGCTCGGCGTAACTCAGACGCGCGCCGCGCCCGGTCTGCAGGGACAGGAGGAAGGCCTGGAGCATCGGCCAGAAGCTCATGATGGTGATGAGCGCCGCGGCCGGGATGATGAAGACCCAGCCTGTGAGGTTGCGACGGCGCTCAGAGCGCGTGGCGCGAACCTTGACCGGCTGGGGGTGCTTGTCTCGCCTGAGCCCGGTTGCCGGACTCGTGACTGCTGTCGTCATTGACAATCCGTTTCTTCTACGACGGTTGCGCTGGGCGCACGGAGGACGGGAACCGCCTCAGGGGCGGGGCGGAGTACCCACCCCGCCCCTGAAGCGCGCCACTCACCCCATGGCGAACTTGGTGGTCTCCTCAGCAGACTTCAGGGCCTCGGCGGGGTCAGCCCCGCCCACGATCTGGGTCACTGCCGCAGAGATCGCGTCACGGCCCTCGTAGTAGTAGACCCCGGTGTTGATCGAGGGAACCTTCTTGCCGAAGTCGACGACGTCGGCGTAGACGGTCTGGCCGCCGTAGAACTCCACCGGCTCGTTGTAGACGGCGGACTTACCGGCCGGAATCCAGTTCGCGATCGCGCCGGAGGAGGACAGGATCGTGTCGTAGAGCTCGGTGGAGCCGGCGAAGGTCGACTTCAGGAAGTCAGCGGCCAGGTCGTAGTTGGCGTTGGAGGAGATGATCCAGGACGAGCCACCGTTGGCGCTGTAGTTGGTCGCCCCGTCCACGCCGTCGATCGCGGGCAGGTTGGTCACGGCCCACTTGCCGGACTGCTCGGTGGCGGTCTGGATGGAGCCGGAGATCCACACGCCGTTGATCGTGCCCACCACCTGCTCGCTGGTGAAGGAGGCCACGTACTCGTCCCAGGAGTTGACCTCGATGACCAGGCCCTCGTCCACCAGCTGCTTGTAGATCTCGGTGGCCTTGAGCAGGACCTCGTTGTTGGCGATGTTGACCTCACCGGAGTCAGTGAAGATCGAGGACCCGGCAGACTGGATCATCTCCATGATGAAGTCGGAGGCACCGGCCGTGCTGGAGAGCATGGGCTTGCCAGCCTTGGCCTTGACCTCCTTACCGATCTCAATGAACTTCGACCAGGTGATGTCCGTCAGGTCGTCGATGGTGTACCCGGCCTGCTCGAGGAAGTCGGTGCGCCAGGCGCCGATCGAGGTGCCGGCGTCGAAGGGCAGGCCGTAGTGAACGTCCTCGTAGAGGGAGTAGTTGACCACGGACTCGGGGAACTCGCTGAAGTCAATGCCTGACTTCTCGTAGTCGGAGAAGATGTCGGGGTAGCCCTCGATGTTCTTCTGCGTGGCCATGTTCTGCATGAGGAAGATGTCAGGCAGCTGGTCGAAGTCCTGGGACTGCGCCAGCGTGGTCAGCTTCTGCTGGACGTCATCCCAGGCCATCTCGGTGATCTCGAGCTTAAAGTCCGGGTGGTCCTTCTGGTAGATCTTCTCCGCCTCCTGCATGGCGTAGATGTTGAAGGCCGGATCCCAGGCCCAAACCTTGAGCGTGCTGCCAGAGGAGCCGCTTCCTCCACCGGATCCGGAGTCGCCGCCGCCACAGGCGGCAAGAGTGGCGGCGCCGGCAACGGCGAGCGAACCAACGAGGACCGAACGACGGGTCAGAAGTCGAGACATGTCCATCTCCTCCTTGAGATGTGGGGTGGTGGCAGCCTCCTCACTCTTTTGCGGGAAGACTGTTTACGCTCACAATGTAACTCGTCACACAGCCACGAGCAACCTTCTACGATGAGTACCGGACGTTCTTCACCCGTCGGCAACAAGCCGAAGACAGCGCCACAAAGCGCTCCCCAACCCCGAATCTCCGCGAAAAGCGACATATCCTCACCAGGGAGGCTCCACAATGACCAGCCGCCGCAACCGCGCGGTATCCATGGCCGACGTCGCCGCGAGGGCTGGAGTGTCAACGCAAACAGTGTCCCGGGTCACCAACGGGGTCGGCGCCGTGGCCCCAGCCACGCGCGAGCGGGTGCTCAGCGCGATGCGGTCCCTGGGCTACCGCCCCAACGCCGCCGCCCGGGCGCTCAAGCGCGGCAGCTTCCGCTCCATCGGTGTGGTCATGTTCGACCTGACCAAGACCGGGAACGTGGCCACCCTCGCCGCGATCTCCGACGCCGCCACGGCGCTGGGGTACACCGTCACTCTCGTCACCGAGCGCTCACGTACCTCAGCCTCCGTTTCCAGCGCTTTCACGCGCCTGCAGGAGATGGCGGTGGACGGCCTCATCCTCGTCATCGACTCCATCCCCGACGACGGCCCCTCCTACCGCCTTCCCCGCACACTGCCGCTGGTGGTCCTTGACTCCACCGTCGTGCCCGGCCACGCTCGGATCGACACGAACCAGACCGAAGGAGCCCGGCTGGGGGTCGAGCACCTGATCGAGCTCGGCCACGCCACTGTGCACCACCTCGCCGGCCCGCTCACCTCCTCCATCGCGCGCCAGCGCGAGGCCTCCTGGCACCAGGTCCTGCTCAGCCACAACCTCCAGGTCCCGCCCGCGGTCTACGGAGACTGGACGTCGCTGTCCGGCTACCGCGGGGCCGCGAGCCTCCTGGAGGACCCAGGTTGCACAGCCGTCTTCTGTGCCAACGACGAGATGGCCATCGGGCTCATGCACGCAGCCCAGGACGCCGGGCGCAGCGTGCCCGGAGACCTGTCCGTCGTCGGCTTCGATGACATCCCCCTGGCCGGTGACGTCACTCCACCTCTGACAACCGTGCACCAGGACTTCACCGAGATGGGACGTGCCTGTATCACGCGCCTGGCCACGATGATCGCCACTGACGAGTCCGACACCGCTACCCAACTCATCCCCACCTCGCTGGTCGTGCGCGCCTCAACGGCGCCGCCGCGCTCGACGGCGCGTACCAGCTGAGCCCGACCGGCTGCCTCAGCGCCCGCTCGAGGCACGCACCTGCAGCTGAGGTGCGATCGAGTGCGCGGAGCCAGCCTCGCCGTCGAGAGCCCTGAGCGCCACCTCCAGGCAGACTCGGCCCAGCTCGTCAAAAGGCTGGCGCACAGTGGTCAGCGCCGGACGCAGGAACGCCGCGCCCTCGATGTCATCAAATCCCACTACGGCAACCCTCCCCGGCACCTGGACGCCCGCGTCCCTCAGAGCCGCGAGCAGTCCGAGCGCCATGAGGTCGTTGCCGCAGAAGACGGCGTGCGGGAGGCCCTCGTCCGCCAGGCGCCGCCCCAGGGCGTAGCCACACTCGGGGCTCCAGTCACCGACCAGAAGCTCAGGCACAGCCAGCCCTGCGTCCTCCAGCGCCCCACGCCATCCGCGCACGCGCGCCTCGGCGTCGTACCAGTCCTGGGGCCCGGCCAGGTGGACCACCTGCTCGCGGCCAGTTTCCAGCAAGTGGCCGACGGCGAGCCGGGCACCCAGGTCCTGATCGACTGAGACCACGTGCATCCGCGCCGTCGGCTCCAGGCCGTCAGCAACGACGACAACGGGCAGCGCCGCCGCAATCTCGCGTAGGGCGTCTGCGGCCCAGTGCTGGGAAGCCACCGCAATGACGGCGTCAACCCCCCGGGCGACGAAGAAGCGCAGCACCCCTTCCAGACCGGCCCGGTCCGCCTCTGGCAGAGAGGCAACGAGGCAGGCGTACCCGGCGGCCCGGGCCGCCCCCTCGATGGCTGAGGTGGTGGAGGCCGGCCCTTGGAACCCTGAACCGGTGGTGACCACGCCGATCATCCGGGTGGAGTCAGTCACCAGCGCACGCGCCGCGAGGTTGGGCCGGTAGCCCAGCTCCTTGATCGCGGCCTGCACGCGTGCCAGCGTCTCCGGCCGGACGGAGTCAGGACGGTTGATAACGCGAGAGACCGTCTGGTGCGAGACACCCGCAGCCCGGGCCACATCCATCATCCCGGGGCGACGACCGTGAGACGCCGACGTCGTCCCGGCAGGCGTCTGCTCACGAGTGCCACGCCCGCCGCCAGATCGTCTCGCTCCCGTCATAGCCCTATCTTGCCCTGGCTACGGCACGATCCGGGCACCGACAGGACCGTCACCCGCCCTCAGGCCCGAGCCTGTCCCAGCAGGTAGGCCGCGAGCGCGGAGTCGTCCTCCGCCTCCAGGCCGGCCGCCTTGGCCACCCGGTAGAGGTTCTCCGCTGCGCTGGCCACCGGCGTTGGCAGCTGGGCCACGCGGGTAAGACTTCCGACGATGCCCATGTCCTTGAGAATGACGTCCAGGCGCGAGCGCAGCTCAGGGGTACGTCCCTCCATCTGCTCCACCATGCGCGGACCGCGGTCAGCCAGCATGAAGGAGGCTGCGGCGCCGGTACCCATGACCTCGATGCAGCGCATCGGGTCCAGGCCTAAGGTCTTGGCCATCGCCAGCGCCTCGGCGGCCGCGGCGGTGTGGATGCCGCACAGGAGCTGGTTGACAGCCTTCATGTTCTGACCGGCGCCGCACTCCCCCATGTCCACGAGGTGAGAGCCCAGCGCCTGGAGCACCGGACGCGCCGCCGCGAGCGACTCCTGACTGCCTCCCAGCATGATGAGCAGCTCACCGTCGCCGGCTCGCACCGCCCCGCCGGACACAGGGGCGTCCACCAGCCCGACGCCGAGGGCAGCCAGCCGAGTCTCCATGTCCAGGACGCACTCGGCACCGACCGTCGAGGTCACGACGACGACACTGCCCTGCTTCAGGGCCTTAGCGGCGCCATCCGTTCCGAAGAGGACCGCCTCAACCTGGGGCGCGGAACGAACGGCGATGACCGCCACGTCAACGTCCTTGGAGGCCTCCGCGGCGCTCACGCAGGCCTGTGCGCCGGCCTCCTGCGCCAGGTCGCGACGCGCTTGGAAGGGGTCAAAGGCCTTGACCGAAAAGTCCTGAGCCAGGTGCGTGGCCATCGGCAGCCCCATGGCCCCCAGTCCGAGTACCGCGACCGTCACATCCGTCATCGTGCTTCTCCGCTTCCTTGTGGAGCTCGTATGTCAGCCGTTCCGCTTCCTTGCCGAAACGCCGTTAGTATGACGATAACACTTATTCATGGCGCAGCACCCTTTACCACCGCACGTGTTCGCGCCTTTCCCCGCCCAGCCCGGGCGGTACCGCGTAGACAGACCGCGAGCCACCGAGCCGAAGCAGCTCGGTGGCCCGCAACAGGTCTGTCTCAGTGAGGCTGCGCCCGCCTCAGTCCTCCTCGAAGAGGCGGTAGGTGAACTCGTGGGACTGGCCCACCTCCAGCGTCACCAGGTCCGTACCCGAGTTGAAGGCGTTGGGCGGGCAGGTCATGGGCTCGACCGCGACTCCACACCGTCCCAGGTGCTCGCCCGAATAGATCTGCACCCACGGCACGTCAGAACTCATGACGGCGGTATGTCCGCCCTCACCGCCCGTCAGGCGCACCTGCCACTGGCCGTCAGGAAGGCCGGTGTAGGCATTGTCCGTGGAGGTCTGTCCCACGAGACGCCCCTCACGCCAGTCCCAGTCGGTTCCCGCGATCTCGCGCTCGCCGGCCGGTGCCATCGTGTCCGGCTCCACGTCCAGGACCCGCTCGGCCGGAACCGTCAGCACGCACTTATCCAGCGCGACGCCACGGGTGAGGTAGGGGTGGCAGGAGACGCCGTAGGGGGCGGGTGCGAGCACGCCGTCGACCTCCGGTGCTCCGGCCACGTTGGCCGCCGGTGCGGCAGCGGCACCAAGGTTCGTTGACGTCGTGGTGACTGTCAGGCCCCGCTCGGCGTCCAGGGCGAAGCAGACCGTGACCTCCAGGGCCCAGGGGTAGACGTAGGAGGGCATGAGCGTCAGCTCCAGCGTGACCTCGCTACGCGGCCCAGCGGCGTCATCCTCGCCAGTCTCCGAGGCCACCTGGAAGTCACACCACCCCACGAGCCCGTGCAGCGCCGAGCCGGTGTCAGGCTCGTTGCACGGGACAAGGAAGTCTGCGCCGGCGTAGGTGTAGGTGGAGTCCTTGATGCGGTTGGGCCAGGGCACCAGAGTCTTGCCCTGCCACGCGGCAGGAAGAGTCCGCTCGGCATCGAAGGGGACGACGACGTCTCGACCCTCGCGGCGTAGGTGGACGAGCGTGGCGCCCGAGGTAGCAATGCGAGCCTCGTAGGGGTCGGCAACCAGGTCGATGAGCTCTCCGTTGATCATGCTGCTCCTCGCTAGCAGTGGAATGGCGCCAGGCGCCGGGTTGGTATGGGGTCTCGCGACGTCGCGTGAACGCTCACGATCCTAGTCTGCGCGACGAGGGCGAGGGCTCATGGGCTGGTGCCGGAGCCTGCCCGCAGGCACCGGCACCAGGCATGAGCCCCCGCCCTCATGGGCTGGGCCTACTGGCCACCCAAGCCCGTGGTTGCCACAGCCTTGATGATCTGGCGCTGGAAGACCATGAACAACAGGGTCAGCGGCAGCGCCGCGATCATGGCCGAGGCCATGGTCTGGGCATAGATGATGCCGTAGGCGTTCTTCACCGTGGACAACCCGACCGGCAGGGTCATGAGGTCAGGGTTGTTGGTGACGATGAAGGGCCACATGAAGTTGTTCCATGCTCCGATGAACACGAAGATCGCTACCGCCGTCACGATGGGCCGTGAAATCGGCAGGATGACGTTCCAGAACAGGCGCCAGTTGCCAGCACCATCCACCCGGGCAGCGTCCTCGACCTCCTGGGGCACCTGGTCAAAGTACTGCTTGAAGATGTAGACCATCATCGGAGCGATGGTCTGGGGCAGGATGACACCAGCAAAGGTGTCCACCAGGTTGAGGGCGTCCATCTCCTTGAACAGGGGGACGATGAGGATCTGGCCCGGCACCATGATCAGCGCGATGGTCAGCAGGAACAGCACTCGCCGACCGGCGAAGACCGTCCGGGAGAAGGCATATCCGGCCAGGGCGCAGATGATGACCGTCAGCACCGTGACCGCAGCCGCGATGAGGAAGGTGTTACCCATCCAGGTAAAGACCTCACCGCGTTCGAAGACCACGCGGTAGTTCTCCAGGGTGAACCCGCCTTCGGGGAACCACCTCAGCGGCAGGGACTGCGCCTGGTTCTCGGTCTTGAGCGAGGTGTCAATCGCCCAGGCCAGCGGCAGCAGCCAGCTGGCGGCCAGGAAGGCGAGGATGGCGAAGGCCACCACCCTGGCCACCTTGGACTGCCCGAGCAGGAGCCCTCGGGTACGACGTGTCTCAGCCCGACGCTCCGCCCGGGAGCGAGCCATCTGGGCGAGCCAGGGGTGGGTCGATGCGGAGGTGGAGATCGTCTCAGCGCTCATTGTTCTTGCCCTTCCGCGAACGGGTCACCATCTGGAAGACCACCGTGATGACGATGACGACGGCGAAGAAGATGTAGGACATCGCCGAGGCATAACCCATCCGATAGTTCGTGAAGCCGGTGTCATAGATGTACTGGAGGATCGGGCGGGTCGAGCCCTCAGGCCCGGAGCCGCCGTTGAAGGCGATGAACATCTGGTCGAAGATCTTCAGCGACGCGATCACCTGCAGCGTGGCCACGAGCACCGTGGTCCCGCGCAGCTGAGGCAGGGTCACCGACCACAGCTTGCGCCAGAATCCTGCGCCGTCGACCTCGGCGGCCTCGTAGAGCAGGTCCGGGATGGCCTGGAGACTGGACAGGTACAGCAGGAAGTTGAAGCCCACGGTCCACCACACGGTGAGGATGACCATGGACCACATGGCGACGTCGACATCCGTGAGCCAGCCGACCTTGTCCAGGCCCATCTGCTCGATCCAGTAGTTGATGAAACCGACGTCAGAGTTGAACAGCCAGGTCCACACCTGAACCACGACGGCCACCGGCAGCAGGTAGGGAGCGAAGAAGGCCAGGCGCCAGAACCACTGGCCGGGGATACCGATGTAGACCAGGAGGGCCATGACCAAGGCGATGAGGACCAGCGGGATGGTGCTCATGACGGTGAAGGCCACGGTGTGCCCCAGGGTCTGCCACATGGTGGCGTCCCCGAAGGCCTCGACGTAGTTGTCCAGGCCGACCCATCCACCGTTACCCATGAGGGACTGCTCGGTGAAGGACAGCCACAGCCCGTACAGGATCGGCAGGATAAGGAAGAGGGCCGCAACGATGAGGAAGGGCACGAGGAAAGGCAGGCCTGAGCCCAGCCGCTTGACGGAGGACTGAGAGGCCCTTGCAGCCTCAGCGTGACGCGCTGAGCGCGAGGAGGTACTGACTGACATGATGCGTTGCTCCTCGTCTCTCAGGCGGGCGGATTCTGGGCGAGCATGGCATCGAGGCGATCCATAAGACCGTCCACGGCCTGCTCGGCCGTCAGGGAGTGGGACAGCCAGCACGACTGCATGACCTCAGCCACGCGCGCCTGGAAGTCAGCTCCGGAACCGGTGAACCAGGAGGCCGGCTCGAAGACCGCCTCGTCCATGGCGTTGGCGTAGTGAGACTGCGGGACCAGATCCTGGTACTCGGCCGAGTCCGTAACCTCCAGGTTGGCGGGAGTGTGTCCACCGCCAGCCCAGTCAAGGGAGTTCTTAAGCATCCCGGCAACCACCTCGTACGCGGCGTCTCGGCGCGTCTCATCCACCTTGTCCTGGTGCGGCAGCACGAAGGTGTGGCAGTCGCCAAAGGTCGCCGGCGTGCCGAAGATGGTCGGCATCGTCATGACGTCAAAGGGGATCTCGGCCTTCTTGAAGGAGGGAAGCTCCCAGTTACCCATGAAGGTGATTCCGGTACGTCCCGTCGAGAAGGAGGCGATGGCACCGCCGTAGTCCATATCCGGATCGGCGATCTGACCATCGAGCATGTCAGCGATGAACTGAGTGACCTCCACAGCCGCCTCACGGTCCAGGTCAGCCTTCTTACCCGGGGTGAGAGTCGCCGTCGCCCCGGTCTGGTAGTACAGGCCCCACCACATGCGGCACACCTGAGCGCCGTCGCCGGTGTAGCCGTAGGAGATGCCCTGCCCACCGGTGACTGCCGCCAGTGCGCGCCCGGCCTCCAAGAAGGCCTCGGGCGAGTCCAGCCCACTGGGCTTGCCGCTGGCGTCCAGCAACCCAGCCTGCTCGCACAGCTCGGTGTTGTAGAACATGAGGAAGGCGTGGAAGTCCAGGGGAACGGCGAACTGCTTGTCGTTGACGAAGCACTTGTCCCACAAGGCGTCGGAGAACATGTCCCGGGTGATGCCGTGCTCGGCGAGCCGGTCCAGATCCCAGGTGTCAAGCAGACCGCCGGGGGCGTAGCCCACCACACGCGTTGCGTGCATGACGGCGAGGTCTGGCGAGCGCCCACCCACCGAGGACATCGCGAGCTTGGTGTAGTAGGGGCCTCCCCAGGTCAGTACCACCGGATCAATCTCGATCCCAGGGTTCTGGGAACCGACGGTGTTCATCATCTCCTGGAAGACGCCACCGTCACCTCCTGTGAACAGGTGCCACAACTGGACCTTGGTACGGTCCTGCGCCGAGGCGTTGGAGCAGCCCGACAGCAGCCCTCCTCCCGCGACAGCGGCGCCGCCGAGCATGGCAGCGGTCAGGAAGCTGCGCCGGCTCGGCATTCCCCGGCCGGGGACCCAGAGCTGACTCATCATTGACCTCCTCGTCAATGAGTGCTGATAAGGATGTGTGTCGCGCAGCGTTCTTGCGCGCGACTGGCCGGTGCTCGTCGGGGGTGGGGACGCTGCCTGGGGCCGCCAACCGGCTGACGACCCCAGGCAGCGGGCGCTCAGGCCAGCTCGACTGCGAGCCAGCTGGCAGGAGGCAGCGTGGTGGTGAGCACGCCGTCGGACAGCTCCACGGCGTGGGGCACGGGAGCGACGGCGTCAGGGTTGTCCGCCGTGTTGACGGCGTCCAGGTCCTCAGGTGCCAGGATCTGAGCCTTAACGACGCGGCTGACGCCCAGGCTGGCGAGGGCGGCGCTGAGGTCCACCGGCTCAGTCAGCGAGCGGTTGAGGGCCAGCAGGGAGCCGGTACCGGTCTCCTTGTCCCAGGTGACGACGGCGTCGAGCTGGTCGACCTCGCCGTAGCGCTCGGTGCTGGTGCGGGCGGTCTCGACGACGGCGTCATAGGCCGTGCCGCGAGCGATCCGCGAGCCGATGGAGAAGGGGTAGAAGGTGGTCTGGCGCCAGGCCCGTCCGCCCTTCTCCGTCATAATCGGGGCGATGACGTTGACGAGCTGGGCGATGCACGCCGCCTTGACGCGGTCGGCGTGGCGCAGCAGGGAGATGAGCATGCCGCCCAGAGCCAGGGCGTCAGCACCGGTGTAGACGTCCTCAATGCGCTTGGGGGCGAAGGGCCAGTCATCGGTGGCGAAGCCGTGCTCCATGGAGTTCCACTCCGCCAGGCGCCACACGTTCCACTCGTCGACGCTGATCTTGATCTTCTTGTCCGAGCGCTTCTTGGCACCCACGGCGTCCGCGGTGGCGATGACGCCGTCGATGAAGCGGTCCATGTCATAACCGGCAGCCAGGAAGCTGGCGCGGTCCTGGACGTCGGGGTCGACGTAGCGGTGCATGGAGATGTAGTCGACCTCGTCGTAGTTGAGGTCGAGGATGGTGCGCTCCCAGTCGCCGAAGGTGGGCATCTCCCAGGCCGAGGAGCCGCAGGCCACGAGCTCCAGGTCCTGGTCCATCATCTTCATGGCGCGGGCGGTGGAACCAGCAAGGTAGGCGTAGTCCTCGGCGTTCTTGTGGCCGACCTGCCAGGGGCCGTCCATCTCGTTGCCCAGGCACCACATGCGCACGTTGTAGGGCTCGGCGTGGCCGTTGTCCCGGCGCATGTCCGAGTACTGGGTACCAAGCTCACCGTTGGTGTAGTCGAGGATATTGACGGCGTCCTCCTCGCCACGGGTGCCGAGGTTGATCGCCATCATCGGCTCAACCTCTGCCTGACGGCACCACTCCATGAACTCGTCCAGCCCGAAGGAGTTGGGCTCGGTGGAGTGCCAGGCCAGCTCGCGGCGGGTGGGACGCTCGGCCACCGGGCCGATGCCATCCTCCCAGCGGTAGTTGGACACGAAGTTGCCGCCGGGGTACCGGGCCACCGTGATGCCGAGCTCGCGCACGAGCCCCATGACGTCCTGACGCAGGCCGTGCTCGTCAGCGGTGGGGTGGTCCGGCTCGAAGATGCCGGTGTAGACACACCGACCCATGTGCTCCACGAGGACGCCGTACATGCGGCGGTCGATCTGTCCGATAGGGCGGTAGGCGTCAACAGCAATACGTGCCTTAGCCATCAGGGCCTCCTTCAGCTCCGGGTTCGTCAAGCTCGCCAGCGGCGCGCGAACGACTCCTGCACCTGGCGGCAGGGCAAGGTTCTCGCAACACTTCATCGTTGTCAACAGATTTGCCCAGACGAGACCCCAAAGTTCGATATTTCGAAAGGAATATCAGCGAATCACTGGATGTACCCCATATGACATCGTTGAACATGTCATCGCCCACAATTCACGATGCATGTGAGTACACTGCTGCCATGACCTCCAAGATTCTCGACGTTGCCGCCCTCGCTGGCGTGTCAGCGAAGACCGTCTCGCGCGTGGTCAACGATGAACCTGGAGTCTCCGAATCCACTCGCCGCAAGGTCCTGGAGGCGGTGGCCCGCCTGGACTACTCCCCCGATCGTGCCGCCACCTACCTCCGCACCGGGCGCTCGGGGGTGATCGGCCTGGCGGTCCCGGAACTGGGCCAGCCCTTCTTCGCTGAGCTCGCCGACCGCATCGCCACCACCGCCGCCCGCCACCACCTGTCCGTGGTCCTCGGCGTGACCGGACAGCATGGTGAGGCCGAGGAGGACTTCCTCAACCGCCACGTGGAGCTCGACGGCGTCATCCTCTACTGGCAGGGTCTGGGACCACAGCGTCTGAGCACTGAGGCTAGACGGCGCCCGATCGTCATCCTGGGAGAGAACAAGCATGACGACGTCGACCGCGTCACCATGGGCAACGACCTCGGAGTACGACTGGCCCTGGCCCACCTGCTGGCACTCGGCCGCGAGCGCATCGCCGTGATCGGTATGCCCGAGGCCGGCACGCCCAGCCACGGTGCCGCCCGCGCACGCTCCGAAGCCTTTCGCCGCGCAGCCGCCGAGCTGGGCCTGGAGCCTGACCCGAGTCTCCTCGTCGCCTCAGACGAGTGGCGCCGTCCCGAGGGAGCGGCAGCGGTGCGCTATCTCCTTGACCAGGGACGCCGCTTCGACGCTGTCCTGGCGTTCAACGACGGCCTGGCGCTCGGAGCCTTGCACGAGCTCAACCGTCAGGGCGTCCATGTCCCGGACGAGGTCGCCGTGACTGGCTTCGACAACCTGGAGATCTCCCGCTTCTCCGTCCCCTCCTTGACCACCGTGTCCCCGCGCCTGAGCTCCTATGCCGACGACGCCGTCGACCTTCTGCTCCAGCGCCTCGCCGATCCCGCGCTTCCCCCACGCACCATGGTGGAGGACGTCACGCTCCTGCCCCGCGACTCCACGATTGGAGGTCGAGGCCTATGGGCACACGCGTAACGATGCACGAGGTCGCGCAGGCCGCCGGAGTCTCCACCAAGACGGTCTCCAACGTGCTGCGCGGTGCCGGTGGCGCTTCACAGAGCACCCGCCAACGCGTGCTCGAGACCGCCACGCGGCTGGGCTACCGGGTCAACTCCGGCGCGGCCGCTCTGCGCTCGGGCCGTCACGGCGCCGTCGCCCTGGCCATTCCCACCTTGCAGCAGCCGATCTTCGCGGACCTCGCCTCCCAGCTCATGTGCACGGCTGGCGATATGAGGGTCGTCCTGGAGCTGACCGGTGGGGAGCGGGAGCGGGAGCTAGCACTGCTAGCGGGATCGTGGCGGCGTCAGTGCGACGCACTCATCCTGCTGCCTCGCGCCATCGACCCGGCCACGCAGGCCGAGCAGGCTGAGGGAGTCGTCCTCGTGGCCGAGGACGGGCCGGCCCACCTGTCCCGCATCAGCTGCCCAGCGGCAGCCCAGACCGTGATGGTCGCCGGGCACCTCCAGCAGCTTGGATGCACCCGCGCGGCGGTGCTGGGCGTCAGCGAGCCAGCCGACCGATGGACCGAGACCTGCGCCCGGGGCCTGCGTGCGGCAGGGATCGACGTCCCCCCGGAGGCCGTGATTCGTCTGACCGAGCCCGATAGCGTGCGCGGGGGCGTTGAGGCTGTCACGAGGCTGCTTCATCAAGGGCCGCGCGTGGAGGCGATCGTCTGCCACAACGACGCCGTCGCCTCCGGAGCCGCAGCCACGCTGCAGCGGCGAGGGGCTCGTCTGCCCGAGGACGTCGTCGTCATTGGGCGGGGCGACACTGAGACCGCCGCCTTCGCCTCCCCTGGGATCACGAGCGTGTCCTGCGGGGCCCAAGCCCTGGCCGGTGAGCTCGTCAGAGTCGTCACCGAGATGCTCAAGAGTCCTTCAATCCAGCCTGAAACTGTTGAGGTTGCACCGCTCCTCGCGATCCGCGAGTCCTCCGCGGTCTCCTCGCTCTCCAGCCTTCCCGACCGCGAGGACCGCAGCTCGTTGCCGGGGTCCTATCCAGCCGCAGAGCCTCGAGGCTGAGGCCCTGTTCCGTTACTCCGAGAGGACACTCATGACTGCCACCACCCTTCACGAGGACCCCACGCTGGGCCACCCCTTCCCCCAGCTGCGCCGTACCTCGTGGCTCTCCCTCAACGGCCCCTGGGGTTTCGCCTACGACGACGCCCGCACCGGGGTGCGCCAGGGCTTTCCTGCCACCGGGGTCACGGACCGCACGATCACGGTCCCCTTCCCTCCCGAGAGTGCCCTGTCCGGCATCGGGGACACGTCTTACCACCCGGTGGTGTGGTACTCGCGCACCCTGGGGGCGCATGAGCTGGCTGGCCTGAGGGAGCAGGCGGGGGAGGCCGGGCGTGTGCTCCTGCACTTCGGCGCCGTAGACTACCGCGCCAGCGTGTGGGTCCAGGGTCAGCACGTGGGCGACCATGAGGGCGGGCACGTCCCCTTCACCCTCGACGTCACGCACGCCCTGCCCGCCCAGGGTGAGGCGCTGGTCGTCGTGCGCGCTGAGGACGAGCCGCTGGACGTGGGCCAGCCGCGCGGCAAGCAGGAGTGGCAGGAGGAGCCTCACGGCATCTGGTACTCACGCACCACCGGTATCTGGCAGACCGTTTGGCTGGAGGCCGTACCCGCCCTTCACCTCACTGAGATCGCCTGGACGCCATCGAGGGCCTGCGACGCAGTCACCTTGGAGGTCTCGCTGAGCGCCATGGCGCCAGCAGGCACGACTCTGCGTGCCGAGCTGAGCCTGGACGGACGCCCGCTCGCGGCTGCCAGCACCCGGCTTCCCGCTACAAGCACCGCCCGGCTCACGGTGGATCTGCGCGAGATGGTCCACGGCCAGCACTACGAGGAGCTGCTGTGGTCGCCCGAGCACCCCAGGCTGATCGACGCGATCGTCACGCTGGAGCCGGCAGGCCCGGCCAGTGCCGACCGTATCGAGAGCTACCTGGGCCTGCGCAGTGTGGGGGTGGAGAAGGACCGCTTCCTGCTCAACGACCGTCCCTACTACGTGCGCAGCGTCCTGGAGCAGGGTTTCTGGCCGGACTCCCACCTGGCTGCCCCCAGCGACCAGGCGCTGCGGGACGAGGTGGCGCTGATCAAGGAGCTGGGCTTTAACGCCGCCCGTATCCACCAGAAGGTGGAGGACCCTCGCTTCCTGTACTGGGCCGACCGCCTGGGGCTGCTCATCTGGGGAGAGATCGCCGCGCCGTACGAGTTCACGATCCAGTCCTTGCCGCGTCTGGTGGCCGAGTGGAGCGCGGCGGTGCGCCGCGACCGGGCCCACCCGTGCATCGTCACCTGGGTGCCGATCAACGAGTCCTGGGGCGTCCAGCACATCGGCAACCGGGCGGACCAGCAGGCCTTCTCTCGCGCGATCAGTGACCTCACCCGCGCACTGGACCCCTCGCGCCCGGTGATCTCCAACGACGGGTGGGAGCACACGAGCTCGGACATCATCACGATCCACGACTACGACCCGAACAACGTGTCCGTGCGCGAGCGCTACGCCAGCGCCGAGGCCCTGGACCAGGTCCTCGACGGCTTCGGCCCCTCCGGCCGCAAGACGATGGCCTCGGGGCACGCAGCGCCCGAGCAGGCGCCGGTCATGGTCAGCGAGTTCGGCGGCATCCGCTACGTCACGGACGACGGCGCTACCTCCTGGGGCTACACAACGGCCTCCGACCCCGAGGACTTTGAGGCGCGGCTGGCTGAGGTCTTCGAGGCGCTGCACGCCTCGCCGGTGCTCTGCGGCTTCTGCTACACCCAGATCACGGACACGATGCAGGAGGCCAACGGCCTGGCAGACGCCCAGCGACGCCCGAAGATCCCAGCCGAGCGGATCCGAGACATCGTGGTGGGCACGCACCCGACCGAGTAGCGCAGTCGGCTAGCCCAGTCGCCGCCATGGACTGACCGCGAAAGCCACGACCGACCACCGCACTTGCGTCAGTACGGTGGTCGGTCGTGGCTTTTGCGGTCGCGGGGAGGAGCGCGCTCGGCTCAGGCCTGGTTCAGGCGGTAGTAGACCTGGTTGAGGCGCAGGTTCTGGGTGAAGCTGCGCGTCGTCGTCGACTCATCAATGACGGCCAGCTCCATCTGCGCGATCTCGGCCAGGTCCTGCCAGGTCTCCAGCGTGGTGGCGGTGGACATGACCGTGTGGTGAGCCGCACCGGACATCATCCAGCACTCGGTGGAGGTGTGGAAGTCAGGAGCCGGCTCCCACACAGCGCGCGCCACGGGAAGCTTGGGCAGCGGCTCGTCGGGGCCGACGACCTCCACGACGTTGGCAGTCAGGCGGAAACGCTCGCGCATGTCAGACATGGCGACGACGATGCCCGGACCGCGGTCGGCGTCGAAGACCAGGCGCACCGGGTCCTCACGGTCGCCGATGCCCAGCGGGTGGATCTCAAGGCGGGGCTTGGACTCGGTCAGCGACGGGCAGACCTCGAGCATGTGAGCGCCCAGGATCTTCTCCTTGCCCTCACGCATCTCGTAGCAGTAGTCCTCCATGAGGGAGGCGCCACCGGGCAGGCCGTAACCCATGACCTTGGCCGCGCGCACGAGGATGGCTGTCTTCCAGTCACCCTCCGCTCCGAAGCCGTAGCCGGCAGCCATGAGGCGCTGGACGGCCAGGCCCGGCAGCTGGCGCAGACCGCCGAGGTCCTCGAAGTTCGTGGTGAAGGCGGCCGCGCCGTGCTCCTGGAGGAAGCGACGCATGCCAGCCTCGATACAGGCACCGTAGCGCAGGGACTCGTGACGCTCGCCGCCGGGCAGGAGCTCGGGGACGATCTCGTAGGCCTCCTGGTACTCGGCGATCAGCTCGTCAACCTCGGCCTCGCTGACGGCGTCGACGACGGCGACCAGATCATTGACGCCCCAGGTGTTGACCGAGACGCCCAGGCGCAGCTCCGCCTCGGTCTTGTCACCCTCGGTGACGGCGACGTTGCGCATGTTGTCCCCGAAACGCACCAGGCGGGTGTGGTGCAGGGCGTCCCAGCCGGCGGCCGCGCGGACCCAGGTGCCGATCTTGGCCTGGGTGGCGGGCTGGGTGGCGTGGCCGACGACGACCTTCCTCGGCTGACCCAGGCGCGAGAGGATGTAGCCGAACTCGCGGTCTCCGTGGGCGGCCTGGTTGAGGTTCATGTAGTCCATGTCGATGGTGTCCCACGGCATGGCGGCGGAGTACTGGGTGTGCAGCTGCAGGAGCGGCTTGGCCAGGGCGTCGATACCGAGGATCCACATCTTGGCGGGCGAGAAGGTGTGCATCCAGGCGATGATGCCGATGCAGGACTCGTCCGCGTTGGCCTCCAGCATGGCCGTGCGGATGGAGTCGCGGTCCTTCAGGACCGGCTTCCACACGATCTTGACCGGAATCGACTCGGCCTCGTCGAGCCATCGGGCCACCTGCTGGGACTGGTCGGCGACCTGGGCGAGGGTCGCCTCGCCGTACAGGTCCTGAGAACCGGTCAGGAACCAGATCTCCTTGCCGTCAAAGGGGTTGGGCAGTGCTGTAGCCATCGCGTCTCGCTCCTGGTGACTGATCGTGGTGTGGTCCGGCTCGCGCCGGGAAGGCGTTGCGTCGCAGAGGCGAGGCGGGCACATCGCTGGGCTCCGCAAAGCGCTGCGGCGGGTCCGACCGATGCCGGACACTCCAATTGTGAACGTTCACTTTCGCTCGGTCAAGTTCTCCTTCGCGCCTTCGAGGCCTCCCTACCCCGACGGCCGTAGGCTCCTGCCGGCGACACTGACGTCCCGTGCCGCTCCGTTCGGCGACCCCTGCCAAGCCGGACTGGATCCACCCCGATTGGAACCCTTCCACCATGGCCTTCTTTGACCTGCCACTGCAGGAGCTGGAGTCCTACTCCCCCGCCATCTCAGAGCCGACAGACCTTGACGACTTCTGGGCCACCACCCTGGCAGACAACGCGTTCGACCCCGCCAGCGTGACGGCGGTGCCGGTCGACTCGGCGCTGTGCACCGTCGTCATCCACGACGTCACCTTTGGCGGCTACGCAAATGATCCGATCAAGGCCTGGCTCATTACGCCTGCCGATACCCAGGGTCCCTTGCCCGCCGTCGTCGAGTTCCTCGGCATGGGCGGCGGCCGGGGCTTCTCCTTTGAGCACCTGCGCTGGGCGAGCGCCGGCTACGCCCACCTGGTCATGGACACGCGCGGCGAGGGAGGCCACTGGGGCTCAGGCGGCCAGACGCCCGACCCCCATGGCAACGGCCCCATGGTCCCCGGCTTCGTCACCCGAGGCATCCAGGACCCCGAGGGCTACCTGTGGCACCGCCTGTTCACTGACGCGCACCACGCCGTCGAGGCAGCCGCGACGCTCCCCCAGGTCGACGCCAGCAGGATCACCGTCACCGGCGTCTCCCAGGGCGGCGGCATGACGATCGCAGCTGCGGCGCTCAACCACCGTGTCATCGCCGCCATGCCTGACGTCCCCTTCATGTGTCACCTGCAGCGAGCGGTCGGCCTGACCGACGCCGGCCCCTACCCGGAGGTCGTGCGCCTCCTGCACACTCACCGCGACGAGGCCGAGCAGGTCATGCGAACCCTGTCCTACTTCGACGGTGCCGCACTGGCGCGCCGGGCACAGGCCCCCGCTCTGTTCTCCACCGGCCTCATGGACACCACCTGCCCGCCGTCAACCGTCTTTGCCGCCCGCAACAAGTGGGGCGAGCTCGCCGACGCCGTCGCCGCGCCTGGCACGGTCACCTCGCCCCGTCCCGTGGCCGAGATCCGGGTCTACCCGTACAACGGTCACGAGGGCGGCGAGGCCTACCAGTGGCGCGAGCAGGCGGCCTGGCTCGCAGACCTGCTCGCCGCTACCCCTTCCTGACGCTCGCTACCCCTTGAGGTCTTTCGCTGCCCCATAGCGCGCGCTATGGGGCAGCGAAAGACCTCAAGGGGTAGCAGACGTGGCGTTGGGGGTCGGTGCGATCACCACACCCGCACGCGGCTCGCACCGGCCTTCAGCGAGACGAGCGGACCAGCCGGGTAGGAGGACTCGTGGTCCTTGACCTCACCCACCAGGTCCACGTCCGCAAACAACGCGCTACCATCCGGGTTCTCAAAGGTCTGGTCCGGGTACCAGGCCCGCCCCAGCTCACTGCCCGTAACAGTCTTGACCGAGGTGGAGGCGATGGCCTCAGGCAGCTCGGCAACGAGGTAGACCGCCTCGCCCTCGGTCTCCAGGTGAGCGCTGGCCTGACCGATGTGAACCGGGCGCTCCTCGGACTCGTAGGCAGGAGCGTCGTTGCCGTAGGCGTTGTCCCGGATGAAGACCGGCAGGGGCGCTCCCTCGAAACGCTCGTGGTCACCCTTGGAGGGGTCGTTGACGAGCTCCAGGTAGGCCTCGACTCCGGCCGGGTGGCCGTCGAACAGCGCGGTGCCGTTAGAGATCTTGCGGTGCGAGGGCGGGTTGACGAAGGACTCCTCCCCCACCGTGGCGAGGAACAGGTTGCCGATGTAGCGGTCATCCCCACCACGGATGGCGGCGTAACCGGCCGGCTGGGTGGAGTGCGGCAGGTGGTAGGGCGTCGGGCGCTCGATGATCGGCTGGTTGGCAACCACACCGAGCACGAGGTTGTTAACGTAGGCGCCACCCTGGGAGTGTCCCTCCAGGGACACGTCCGAGGAGAAGACGTTGTGGTCCACCACGTAGGGGCCGTGGCTGACCTCGATGAACAGGTCGCGGGCGTTGTCCTTGAAGACGTTGCGGGTCACGCGCGTGCCCTGCGCCTCCCAGTCCAGCCAGATACCCAGCGTGCACTCCTCAATGAGGTTGTGCCGGATCACCGTGTCCAGGGCCGCGTGCAGCTTGATACCCGCGATCTCGTAGCCGTAGAACTCGTGCTTGGTCGCGATGTGGTGGATGTGGTTGTCCTCGATCGTGGAGAACACGCACCCCAGGTGCCCCACCACGGCGTTCTGGCCACAGTCGTGAATGTGGTTGCGACGCACCACGTGCGAGCCGATGAGGTCCTTCGACCACCCGATGTGGAAGGCGGAGTAGACGGCCTCGAGCTGGTACTGGTAGCCGGGCTTGTCCAGACGCTCCGTGGCCCAGTTGTGCCCGGAGGAGTTCTCCTTGCCCAGCGAGACCGCCGAGCACTTGGCGTCGTGGATGTCGCAGTCCTCAATGACCCAGCCCTTGGCCCAGTTCGGGCCGATCAGACCCGGCTGGTCCGCCGTCGGAGGAGCCCACGGGGTGGCCGCCTGGGCCAGCTCCAGGCCACGCACGGTGATGTAGTTGACGTGGTGGACCGTGGGGTAGAAGACGCTGCGGCGCACGTTGATCTCCACGAGCTCCTTGCGCGGGTCCGCGCCCCGGAAGTTCGCCCAGATCGTCGTCGTCTCATCTGCCACCTCAGCGAACCAGACGTAGGGAGTCTGGTCAGGCTCGCGCACCGGCTCGGCCACGCCGGTCCAGCGGTCGTAGTCCTCGGTGCGGCGTTCGGCGGTATCCACCTCCTCACGGCTGGTGACCTCGTAGAAGCTCTTGCCGTTGAGGTAGACCTCGCCCAGGTGCTTGCGCGGAGCGGTTCGCGAGGCGTAGACGGTCCAGTCGCCCTCGACCTCGATCGCGAAGGGGTTGAACTCGCCGAACAGGGTGTTGGGAACCTCGGCCTTCCACACCGTGGAGTCCGAGCCGCCCTCCTGCACCCAGTCAGTCACCTGCTCGGAGCCCTTGATGACGGCGTGCTCGCCAGGAGCGGCCTCGAAGGTGATCCGGCGGTCGTCACTGCGGCCGGTGCGCGTGGGCTTGACCCACTCGCGGTAGACACCCTCGTGAATCTGGACGGTGTCACCCGGGTAGGCCGCAGCCACGGCCCGGTTGATCGTGCGGAACGGAGCCTCGGCCGAGCCGTCAGCGGCGTCGGAGCCAGAAGGCGAGACATGGAGAACAGGGGACATCGTTGTCTCTTTCGTGATGAATGCGAAGACGGACGTGGGGTTCGGTGACCGGCCGCCACGCGGGGCGCACCGGGTCGTTAAGGTTGGGGGCGGGGCCACGCTGCGGAGCACAGCCCCGCCCCACTGCGGCAGCATCTACTTGCCGACGCCGGCCGTCAGACCGGCCACCATCTGCCGGCGCCCGACGGCGTAGGCGATGATGAGCGGCAGTGCGGACAGGACAACGGCAGCCAGGATCGCGGGCGTGTCCGAGCTGAAGGAGCCCTGGAAGTTCCACAGGGACAGCGGCAGCACGCGCTTGTCCGCGCTCTGGGTCAAGATGAGTGGGAACAGGAAACCGTTCCACACGTTGAGGGCGTCGTAGATACCAACGGTCACCAGAGCCGGCTTCGACAGGGGCGCCGCCAGGCGCCAGAGCATCTGCCAGTCAGTGGCGCCGTCGACCCGCATCGACTCGAACAGCTCCTTGGGAACGTCACGTAGGAAGTTCGTCAGGATGAGCACCGAGATCGGGATCGCGAAGGCGATCGAGGGCAGGATGAGGGCCCACAGGGTGTCATACAGCCCGAGCTGCACGATGAGGTAGTAGACCGGGACGATCGTGGCCTGGATCGGGATAGCGATCCCAAGCAGGAACAGCGAGAAGATCCTGTCAGAGAAGCGGGTGCGGCTTCGGACAATGACGTAGGAGGCCATGAAGGAGATGATCAGGACGATCGCCACCGTTGCCAGCGTCACCAGCACGGAGTTGATGAAGTAGGTGGCGAAGTCGTTCTGGAACACCGAGACGTAGGCGCGCAGCGTCGGGTTGCTCGGCAGCGACAGTGGGTTCTCGACGTAGTAGTCGGCCTGCGAGCGCAGCGAGGTGACGACGATGTAGTAGATGGGGACGATGGCGACCGCCAGCCACAGCCAGCCGAACAGCCCGCCCACGATGTTGGGGCGCTGCCCTCCTTGACGCTTGAACATCAGACAGCCCCTTCCATCGTCGACTCCATCTTTGAGCTACCCGACAGCTTGTTGAGCAGGTAAGAGATCGTCAGCCCCACGACCACGAGAAGCACACCGATCACGGCGGCACCACCCATGTTGTAGGAACGGAAACCAGTGAGGTACATGTCCAGCGGAAGCACCCTGGTGGCGTTTCCGGGGCCACCAGCCGTCATCACGAAGATGAGGTCGAAGTAGGTCAGCGATCCCACGATCATGAGGGTCGAGGAGGTGACGATCGTGTTGCGCAGCTGGGGCAGCGTGATGTGCCAGAAGGTCTGCCAGCGTCCTGCGCCGTCGATCATCGCCGCTTCCATCACGCTCTTGGGAATCTGCCGAGCGGCACCCTGGTAGAGCAGCGAGTGGAAGGGGACGAAGCACCAGGCGATCACGAACATGATCGTGTAGAAGGCGAGCGTGGGGTTGCCCAGGAAGTCCTGCGAGAGGAAGTCCAGGCCAAAGGCTCGCGACATCCCGAAGTTCGGGTCGAGCAGGGCGTTGAAGGCGATACCCACGGCCGTTGCCGAGAAGAGCAGCGGCAGGAAGTAGAGCACCGAGAGCACGGCACGGTACTTCTGCTGGCCGGCCATAAAGACACCCAGCAGGAGGCTGATCGGCGTCTGGATCACCCAGCACAGGATGGTCATGCCCAGCGTCAGGAGGATCGCGTGCTGGGTGACTCCGTTGCCCAGCATCGCCTTCCAGTTGTCCACACCGGCGAAGGTGATGCTCCCCAGCCCGTCCCAGCTCATGAAGGACAGGACGAAGACACCAACCAGCGGAATAAGGGCGAAGAATCCGAAGAAGGCCAGAGCAGGCGCCGCGATCCAGGGGCTGGGCCCAGTCCGCAGCTTCTTGCCCTTCTTAGGGGCGGTGGACTCGCTCATGCCAGGGTCGCATTCATGTTCTTCACGAACTCCTCCGGCGTGATCTGCAGCAGGAAGATCTGCGAGAGGTTGGTCAGCAGCTCCTGAGCCTGAGCCGAGGGCAGCGCCTGGTCCCAGGACATCTGGAAGTTGCCGGCGTTCTTGACCAGCTCGTAGCCGAAGGACAGGTACTCGGCGTTGTCCGAGGCCTCGATAACTGCCTCAGCGTCCAGGGCTGCCGGGATCGTGCCACCGTCGACCAGCGCCTTGACGTAGGCCTCGGAGTAGAGCTCCTCGTTGAGGTAGTCGGTCGCGGTCTTCTGCACGGTCTCGTCGCCCGAGGTGGACACGGACCAGTAGTTGGCGGGGTTACCGGTGATGTTCGAGGCGTCACCCTTGCCACCGTCAACAGCCGGGAAGGTGGCGTAGCCGAGCTTGCCGTCCGCCATGAAGTCGGGGGCGTCGGTGAGGAAGTTGGCGTAGACCCACGAGCCCTGCAGCAGCATGGCTGCCTTGCCCGTGTGGATGAGGGCGATGTCTGCGCCGGAGTCGGCGTCCACCGAGCCGTAGGCGTCGCCCAGGCCACCAGCCTTGACCATCTCCTGGATCTTGGTCAGCGCCTCGGTGAAGGCCGGGTCGGACCAGGCACCAGACTCACCGGCGACGACCTTGTTGAAGGCCTCCGGGCCGCCGATGCGATCAGTGAGGTACTGGATCCACATGAGGTAAGGCCACTGGGAGGAACCCGCCTCAGCGATCGGGATGTAACCGGCGTCCTTGAACTTGGGGATGAGCGCCATGAGCTCGTCCCAGGTGGTGGGCACCTCGACGCCGACCTCCTCGAAGGCAGGCTTGGAGTAGTAGAAGAGGACGGGCTGGGTGTTGTTGTTGGGCAGGGCGTAGACCTTGCCGTCGACCTTGCCGACCTCCAGCAGGGCCGGAATGATGCGGGACTGGGCGTCCGCCGTCGAGCTGGTGATGTCGACGACCTGGTCGTTGGCGACGTAGTCAGCCAACGTGCCGCCCGCCCAGTTGTACAGCAGGGTCGGGGCGTTGCCGGCGCCGACGGCGGTGCGGATCTTCTCCTTGTAGGCGTCGTTGGCGAACCACTCGGTGGAGAACTGGGCGTCAGAATGGGCCTTGTTCCAGCGGTCGAAGGAGTCACGGAAGGTCTGCTCGGGGCCACCGGTGAGCACCCACGCCGTCGCGCCGCTTCCAGCAGCACCGCCCGGCTTCGAGCCGCCGCAGGCCGCGAGGGTGGCGGCCACGCCCGCAGCAAGGAAACCGGCGCAGGCCTGACGACGTGAGATGACGAGCTTGTTCATGATGCTTCCTCTCAGATCTGGGCCCCTCATCGGACCCCTTCTGACGTCCTCGTCAGAAGTTCGTTGATGACCGCGTCCGCGGCAGAAACCGTGGTGAAAATTTTCGTTCGTTTCACCGACGAACAGAAGAATACACCCCTCTTGCGGAACTAACCACGCCTGTTTGTAACGATCAGATAACTTTTCTCGCTTTTGCTCCGTTTTTTGCGCAATTTTTTCGCGGCGGAGCAGGTTCTCCGCTATGGTTGCCACAGGCGCACCGCAGCCCTCATCGTCACTGGCACGCAGGAACGACGGCGACCACCGCCGTCGAGGAGGAACGATGCCGCGAACCCGCTCATCCCGCCCGACGCAGGCCACCATCGCTGCCGCCACCGGCTTCTCCGTACCCACCGTGTCCAAGGCCCTGCGCGCCGACTCCTCCATCTCGCGCAAGACCCAGGACATCGTCCTGGCAGCGGCTGCCGACCTCGGCTACCCACTGCCTTCCACCCAGGACCCCGCCGCCGAGGAGGGAGCTTCCCCCTTCAAGCGAATCGCCGTTCTCTTCGACACGGTCAACAATGCCTACGCCACTGAGATCCTCGGCGGCATGCTGCGCACGGTTGACGAGCTCGGCGCCACGCTCCAGGTGCGCCACATCGGCGTCTCGGCCGACCAGATGGGGCCAGACGCCACGTTGCTCACCCGCGAGCTCGCCGCCCGAACCGCAGACGGCGCCGACGCCCTCATCCTGGTGACCACCCCCGTCAGTGCGGACATCGTCACCTTTGCCCACGAGCACGACCTTCTACTGCTGTCGATCGATCCGGCTACACCGCCCCCACCCGGCATGGTGACGCTGTCCGCGACGAACTGGCGCGGAGGAGTCCAGGCAGCCGAGCACCTCATCAGCCTCGGTCACCGTCGGATCGGCATCGTGGCCGGTCCTGATTCCTCCACGCCAACGATCGAGAGGCTGGCAGGTTTTCGGTTCGCCTGCTCACGCGCCGGCATCGAGGTTGACGAGAGCCTGCTGACCCACGGCCCCTACCTGTACTCCACCGGCGTGGTTCATGGCTCTTTCCTTCTGGAGTCCGAGAACCCGCCCACAGCAGTCTTTGCCCTCAACGACGCCATCGCGGGAGGAATCCTGGAGGCCGCACGCCGTCACGGAATTCGCGTGCCAGAGGGCCTGTCCGTCATCGGCTTTGACGACACCTCGATCGCCTCGCTGTGCTCGCCCCAGGTCACCGTCATCCGCCAGCCGCTGCAGGAGATCGGCGCTGAAGCGATCCGCACCGTCATGAACGCCCTCAATGAGGGGCGCAGCCTCGGCAGCCCCGTCGAGCTACAGACCACCCTGGTCGTACGTGGCTCGACGGCGGCCCCAGCCCGCTGAGGCTGTCCGTCGCGCTAGCCTCCGCTCGCGCCGCCAGCCCGCTCGCGGCAGACGCCTTGCCCGACGGCGACTGTGGCCGCCACCGGGCAAGGCACCGACCGTCACAGCGTCGCGTTCATCTTCTCGACGAACTCCTCCGGCGTGATCTGCAGGAGGAAGATCTGCGAGAGGTTGGTCAGCAACTCCTGAGCCTGAGCCGAGGGCAGCGCCTGGTCCCAGGACATCTGGAAGTGAGCAGCGTTCTTCGCCAGGTCATAGCCGAAGGACAGGTACTCTGCGTGCTCGGACTTCTCGATCACTGACTCAGCATCCAGCGCACCTGGGATGAGCCCCTGCTCAACACACTTGGCGATATAGGGCTCGGAGAGCATCTCGGTGTTGAGGTAGTCCAGCGCCGCCTTGCGGGCGTCCTCACTGGCCGTCGTCGTCACGGACCAGAAATTCGCCGGGTTTCCGGTGAGGTTGCTCGGGTCACCCTTGCCTCCCTCAACAGTCGGGAAGGTGATGTAACCGAGCTTGCCCGAGGAGACCATCTCCGGCGCATCAGCCAGGAAGTTGGCATAGACCCAGGAGCCCTGAAGGATCATCGCGGCCTTGCCGGTGTGCACCAGCGCGATGTCAGCGTTGGCATCTGCGTCCACCGAGCCATAGGCATCGCCCAGGCCTCCGGCCTTGACCATGTCCTGGATCTTGGTCAGGGCCTCAATGAAGGCAGGGTCGGACCACGCTCCCGACTCGCCAGCCAGGACCCGGTCAAAGACCTCGTGGCCTCCCACACGATCCGTCAGGTACTGGATCCACATGAGGTAAGGCCACAGCGAGGCGCCCGCCTCAGCAAAGGGGATGTAGCCAGCATCCTTGAACGTGGGGATGAGCGCCATGAGCTCGTCCCAGGTCTGAGGAGGCTGCGCACCCACCTTCTCGAAGACCTCCTTGTTGTAGTAGATGAGGACAGGCTGGGTGTTGTTGTTGGGCAGGGCGTAGATCTTGCCGTCCACCTTGCCGATGTACAGGATGGAGGGGATGAGGCGCTTCTGCACGTCAGTGGTCAGGTCAGTCAGGTCAATGACCTGGTCGTTGTTGACGTAGTCCACCAGCGTGCCCCCGGCCCAGCTGTAGAGCAGCGTCGGGGCGTTGCCAGAACCCACCGCGGTGCGGATCTTCTCCTTGTACGCGTCGTTGGCGAAGACCTCGTAGGTGATCTTCTGATCGGCGTGCTCGGAGTTCCAGCGCTCAAAGGAGTCGCGGAAGGTCTTCTCCGATCCACCGGTCAGGAACCAGCAGGTGGCGCCGTCTCCTGCGGCCCCGCCAGGCTTGGAGCCGCCGCAGGCCGCCAGCGTGGCCGCGACTCCTGCGACGAGCGCCCCCACGCAGGCCTGACGACGTGAGATCACGAGCTTGTTCATGGTGCTTCCTCCCAGATCCGGGCCGTGCAGGGCCCTCCGACGACGTTGTCGGGTCCGAATGCGCCATCAACAGTGACGGCGCAGGTCGCGAAACACAGTGTTCGTTTCACTGACATACAAACCGCAAGCCGAAGGGGTGTGACCGACAACCCTTCGGCTGTCACAATTTCATAACATTGCTCATTTTGATGGGAATCTGTCGCAAAATAATGAAAGTTATCGCCGCCCGGAAGGACCCCCATGCCACGGCCACGTTCCAACGCGCCAACCCAGGCCGCCGTCGCTGCCGCGGCCGGGGTCTCCGTGCCAACAGTCTCCAAGGCGCTGCGGGCAGACCCCACGATCTCCGCCAGGACCCGCGAGCGCGTCCTGGCCGCAGCCCGCCAGGCCGGTTACCCGGTCCGTCCCAGCACGGCGCTGTCCTCCTCACCCCGCGAGGGGGCGACGGCCGATCCCGCGCCTGGTCCCCGGCAGCCGCATATCGCCGTCCTCTTCGAGACTGTCGACAACGCCTACACCCCCAAGGTCCTGGCGGGGATGCTCACGGCGGCGGCCGAGCTGGACATGGTCGTCCACATCGACCAGATTGGCGCGCCGACTCACCAGTCCGGCCCTCGTTCTCCCGATCGCACCATGGAGGTGGCCGCCCGTGCGATCGAGAGCGCGGACGGCCTGATCCTGGCCACCACCCCCTGCTCGGTCGAGCTGGCGCGCCTGTGCAGTACCCGAGGCATCCCGGTCATCTCCATCGACCCTGCCAGTGCACCACCCGAGGGACTCATCGCGCTGTCGGCCAGCAACTGGCGGGGCGGGGTCCAGGCCACTGAGCACCTGCTGGCGCTCGGGCACGAACGCATCGGCGTGGTCTGCGGCCCCTCAACCTCCGTTCCGAGCATCGAGCGCCTTGCCGGGTACCGCTCAGCGCTGGCTGAGGCTGGGATCGCCTTCACCCCTGAGCTCGTCGTCAGTGGTCGCTACACCTACGAGGCGGGCCTGGCCGGTGCCTCCCAGCTCCTCGAGCTCGCCGACCCGCCGACGGCCGTCTTCGCCCTGGCTGACTCCATCGCCTTCGGCGTCATGGCCTACGCCCACGCACACGGTCTGACAGTACCCGAGCAGCTCTCCGTCATCGGCTTTGATGACACCGACCCGGCCCGGCTGGTCTCCCCCGCCCTGACCTCCGTCCACCAGCCGCTTGAGGACATGGGGCGCGAGGCCCTGGAGCTCATCAAGCGCGAGATTGAGGGCGGATACGTTCCGGGCCGTCCCGTCGAGCTGCAGACCACGCTCGTCCAGCGTGGGTCGACGGCGCCGCCGGGCTCGCGATGACGGCGTCGTCTCACGCGCGACCTGCCCTCTGGCACGACGACGGCGGTCGTACAGGCTCCCGTCAAGGAACCCGCACGACCGCCGCGTTACGGACGTGCCCTGGCTCAGCGTCCCGGGTGGACCATGGACTTCAGGGTCGTGGGCGCAGGCTTGACCTTGAGCGGGGTCTCGGCCTCGTCCAGGCCGTAGTGGTCGGTCGCCAGGCAGTCAAGGTTGACCTTGCCCGAGGCCACAAGCTCGATGGCCGTGGTCCAGGTGTTGTTGTACCGGAAGATGCCGGTGACGTTGACCTCGTGACTGGTGATGTAGGAGACCGGCAGGAGCATGTCGTCATCCCCCATGCCGATGATGATGGCCGAGCCTCCAGCCTTGACGTGCTTGATGCCGTCCACCACGGCTGCGGTCACGCCGGTGGCGTCAAAGAAGGCGTCGAAGCTGCGGCCCTCCAGCTCAGGCGCACCAGGCTCGTAGGCCTCGGTCGCGCCGAGCTCCAGCACGGTCTCACGGCGACCCGCCACCATGTCCGTCACCACGACCTCGCGGGCGCCGTAAGCCTTGGCCACCTGGGCAACGATGGCGCCGATCGGACCGGCTCCGGCCACCAGGACGGTGTCCCCGAGGCTCAGGTGGGCCTTGCGGGCGGCCGCGATACCCACGCTCAGGGGCTCCAGCAGCGCACCGGCGTCCCAGGACACCGACTCCGGGATCTCGTAGGCGAAGTCGTCCTGGATGAGCGCGTACTCGCTGAAGCAGCCGTCAATCGGCGGGGTCGCGTAGAACTCGATGTGCGGGCAGAGGTTGTACTCCCCGCGCTTGCAGTACTCGCACACGCGGCACGAGCGCTGGGGCTCGATGGACACGCGCTGGCCGATGCGTCCGGGGTCCACCTGCTCACCCACAGCCACGATGGTGCCGGAGGCCTCATGCCCCAGGATCATGGGCTCCTTGACGATGAAGTCACCGATGCGCCCGTGCTGGTAGTAGTGCACGTCCGAGCCGCACACGCCCACGGACTCGATCTTGACGAGCACCTGGTCCGGGTCCGGGACCGGGACCGGGCGCTGCTGGATTTCGACCTCGTGCTCGCGCAGGAGGACCTGGGCGCGCATGGTGTCAGGGAGGGTAGAGACGTTGTCAGTCATGATTCTTCGTTCTTCCTTGCTGCTCAGCCCTGCATACCGGCCACCACTGCGGCCGCCTTGTCATACGCGGCCCGCACCTCAGGCTGCGCAGGAGCAGTCAGGTGCTCGGCGCCAGTGAGCTCCCAGGCCGGGGGCTCGGCTCCGCCGTCGAGGATCCAGGCCGCCTGCTTGGCCGCGCCGATGGCCACGTACTCACCGGCCGGCGGCACGTCCACCGGCACGCCCAGCACCGCCGGGCTCAGCTCCTTGGCGCTGCGCCATTTCACGCCGCCGCCCACGATCGCGACCTCGCTGATGTCCACGTCCTGGGCGCGCACGGCGTCCAGGCAGGCGCCCATGAGGCACAGCAGGCCCTCCACGGCCGCGCGCGCGTAGTTGACGGGGGTGAGGCTGGCCAGGGTCATGCCGGTGAGCATGCCGGTGGCCTCGGGCAGGTTCGGCGTGCGCTCGCCCTCCAGGTAGGGCACGTGGACCAGGCCGCCCGCGCCGGGCTCGGCGGACAGGGCGAGCTCGTCAAACTCGTCGTAGCTGACCCCCAGGACCTTCTTGGCGGCGTCCAGGACGCGCGCGCCGTTGAGGGTGCAGGCCAGCGGCAGGAAGGCGCCGGTGGCGTCGGCGAAGCCGGTCACCAGGCCGGAGGGGTCGTGGGTGGGGGTGGCGGAGACGGCCGCGACCACGCCGGAGGTGCCCAGGGACACCGAGGTCTGGCCAGGGCGCAGTCCCAGACCCAGCGCCGCGCCGGCGTTGTCACCACAGCCAGGCCCGAGCGCCAGGTGGCTGAGGTCGCTGCCCAGCACGTCGGTGCCGCCGTGGCCGGCAACCTGGTTCGGGCCCACCACGCGCGGCAGGATGATGTCTGCCACCTCCTCCTCGCTGCGGCGCAGCGCCAGGGCGAGCAGGTCACGGCGGTACTCATTGGTCACCGAGTCGAAGTAGCCGGTGCCTGAGGCGTCAGAGCGGTCCGTGGTCAGGGCCTGAAGGCTCGTGGCCCCCGACAGCTTCCAGGTCAGCCAGTCGTGGGGCAGGCAGACCGCGGCGATCCGCGCGGCGTTCTCCGGCTCGTTGTCCGCCAGCCAGCGCAGCTTGGTGATGGTCAGCGAGGCGACGAGCACGCTGCCCACGGCATCGGCCCAGGCCTTGCGACCGGCAGCCTCGTCCCCCTCGCCCAGCTCGGCGATGAGGTCGCGAGCGGCGCCGGCCGAACGGGTGTCATTCCACAGCAGGGCAGGGCGGATGACCTCGCCGTCGGCGTCGAGCACGACCATGCCGTGCTGCTGGCCCCCTACGGACAGGGCGTCGACGTCAGTCAGCCCGCCGACGGCGTCGACCACCTCGCCCAGGGCCCGCCACCACTCGTCGGGGTGGATCTCGGTGCCGTCGGGGTGAGAGGCCTTGGCCTCGCGGACCAGGGCGCCGGTTGCGGCGTCGCGGATGACGATCTTGCAGGACTGCGTCGAGGAGTCGACGCCGGCGACGAGTGCCATGTGAGTTCCTTCCACGGTGAAGGTGACGATAGCGAGACGGTATCGGATGGTAGTGACGGACAGATAGCGGCGAAGGGACGACGGCGGTGCTCGCCGTCGTCCCTTCACTCGCCTAGACCTGGCTGCCTGCGCGCCGCGGCTTGGCTCGCAGGCAGCCAGGTCAGAATCGGCCTCAGCCGATCAGGTGCATGACGGCCTTCTGGTAGAGGTTGACGAAGTGGTAGTCGCGCGCGGCGGCAGCCTCAGCGTCAAAGTCCTCGTAAGCGGAACGGTCAGCGATGAAGTCCTCCAGGGACTCGCCCTCGGCCAGGGTGGGCTCGCCGAGCTCGTAGATGCCGGAGAGCTTGAGAGCCTCCTGGACCTCGGGGTCGGCGCGGAAGGCCTGGGCCTTCTCCTTGAGCTGCAGCCACATCTCCATGTTGGCGGCCGCCGACTCCCACACGCCCTCCATGCCGTCGGTGCGCGAGGGCTTGTAGTCGAAGTGGATCGGGCCGTCGTAACGCGGGCCGCCGTTCGGGAAGCCGTTGACGATGAGGTCCACGGTGAAGAAGGCGGACAGCAGGTCGCCGTGGCCGAAGACCAGGTCCTGGTCGTACTTCAGGCCCTTCTGACCGTTGAGGTCGATGTGGAAGAGCTTGCCGTGGTTGAGGGCCTGGGCGATACCGTGGGTGTAGTTGAGGTTCGCCATCTGCTCGTGGCCGACCTCGGGGTTCAGGCCGACGATGTCGCCGTTGTCCAGCTGGCCGATGAGGGCCAGGGCGTGGCCGACGGTGGGCAGGAAGATGTCACCGCGGGGCTCGTTCGGCTTGGGCTCCAGACCGATCTTGAGGTCGTAGCCCTTGTCCTTGATGTACTGGGCGACGGTGTCCAGGCCCTCCTTGTAGCGGTCGAAGGCCGCGTTGAGGTCCTTGGAGGAGTCGTACTCGGCGCCCTCACGCCCGCCCCACATGACAAAGGTCTTGGCGCCCAGCTCGGCGGCGAGATCGACGTTGCGCAGGATCTTGCGCAGGCCGAAGCGGCGGATCGAGCGGTCGTTGTTGGTCAGGCCGCCGTCCTTGAAGATCGGGTGGGTGAAGGTGTTGGTGGTGACCATCTCGATGGTCAGGCCCGTGGCGTCCACGGTGTCCTTGAGCTTGCGGACGATCTCGTCACGCTCGGCGTCGGTGGCGTCGAAGGGGAAGACGTCGTTGTCGTGGAAGGTGATGCCCCAGGCGCCCAGCTCGGCGAGCTTCTCGGTGTACTCCCAGGGACGCAGGGCGGCACGGGTCTTGTCACCGAAGGGGTCGGCGGCGAGCCAGCCGACGGTCCACAGACCGAATGAGAACTTGTCTTCCTTGGTGGGCTTGCGAACCATGGTCTCCTCCTCGAGCCGGTATTTGTTCGTTGACGCAACTATGGCACGCAGATGAGGTATGGTCAAGGCGTGGTTCTAGGCACATCCCAGACGACGGCGTCTGCCGCAGCTCGCGCCCGGCGTCTACCCTCCCCCGCTGCCCGAGGCTCCCGCGCCGCCGCCTCGGCACGCCAGTCGACGCTGCGTACCGCGAACCTCGCGCTGGTGGCGCGGCAGGTGCTGTCCTCCCCCACCCCCATCTCACGGGCCGACGTGGCCGCCATGACCGGGATGACCAGGTCCACCGCTTCCCGCCTGGCCGATGACCTCGTGGGTGCAGGGATCCTCACCGAGCTCGACCCCGCCCCGTCCTCCGGCCCAGGCCGGCCCGCCGTACCCCTCGCCCCGCCGCGCGCCACCTTCGTGGCGCTGGGACTGGAGGTCAACGTCGCCCACATGGCCGTGCGTGCGATCGACCTGTCAGGCGAGCTCCTGACCGAGCGCGTGGTCCCGGACGACTTCTCAGGCTCCGACCCCGCCGTCGCGCTTCGGCGCCTGGCCACGCTGGTCGCCGACGTCCTGGCGCTTCCGATGATTCGCGGCGCGCGGCTGGTGGGAGCCGGCATCGCCCTGCCGGGCCTGGTCTGCGACGGCGTGCTGCTGCGCGCCCCCAACCTTGGCTGGTCCGGGGTCCGCCCGAGCGAGCACCTGGCCAGCGTCCTGGAGGGCAACGGGCTGAGCCTGGAGGTCGGCAACGAGGCGAGCCTGGGAGCCCTGACCGTTGGACGCAGCCGCCCCGTCCTGGCACCCCAGTGGCCCTCCTTCATCTACCTGTCCGGGGAGAACGGGATTGGCGCCGGCATCGTCCGAGACGGGCAGGCCCTGGAAGGTACCAACGGATTCGCCGGCGAGATCGGCCACGTCCAAATCGACCCCAACGGCCCGCTGTGCTCGTGCGGTAACGCCGGGTGCCTGGAGCGCTACGCCGGACGTCGTTCGATCCTGGCGGCAGCCGGTCTGGCGGAAGACGCCCACCCCGAGGAGCTCGTGGCCGCCTGGCAGGCCGGCGACGACGATGCCCGCCAGGCCATCTCGTCAGCCGCCCACGCGCTGGGCGTGGGACTCGGAGCCGCCGTCAACCTGCTCGACATCCCCGTCGTGGTGCTGGGAGGGCACCTTGCGCCACTGGCTGAGGTGCTGCGCCCTGAAGTCGAGGAGGAGCTGGGCAGGCGGGTCCTGGCCTCGCGGTGGACCGAGCTGGAGATCCTTCAGGCGGGAAGCGACCAGATGCCCGGCGCTACCGGAGCCGCCTGGTCCCTCCTGGAGACCGTGGTAGCCGACCCGAGCGCCTGGATGTAGACACAGCACCTCACACTGACCACCATGGCCACATGGTCAGAATCCTGGCCATATCATCACCTCTTGACAGGTATCTTGACCATAGCCAGAGTGTGAGCATGGCTAAGAGCTGGCACCCCGCAACGCGCCGCAGGCTGGAGAGCATCGGACCGTCCATCCGCTCATGGAGACGCGCGCGCGGCCTGTCTGCGACCGAGGTGGCAGACCGCTCTGGCATCTCACGCACCACCTTGCGTCAGATCGAGACAGACCCGTCCGGCGTCTCCTTCGGAAACGTCTTCGCCGTGCTGTCCGTCCTCGGTGTTGACCACAAGGTCGCTCAAGCCGTCGATCCTCTTGAGGACCTCGTCGGCCGGACGCTCGTCCTCAGCGCGCTAGAGAAGAAGGCCCGATGAGCTCCGCCGTCCCGCTCCAGGCGCACTGGACCCACCCAGACGGTACGACCTCATGGGTTGGAACTCTCTCGCTGGCCGGTCACGCACAGATCCAGTCATTCACCTACGCTCCCACCTGGCTGGCGTCAGGCTTCGAGATCGGAGTAGGTCTGCCCCTCCAGACCGGCCCTTTGAGCCCACCTGGAGGCATGTCGACCTTCGGCGCCCTGGATGACGCCGGACCGGACTCCTGGGGACGCCGCGTCATCAGCCGCAGCCGACCGTTGGAAGAGGTCAGCACAAGTCTCGGCATGTTGGCAGCCGTTGCCGATGAGTCCCGGCAAGGAGCCCTACGTCTTAGCACCGGGGCAGGCGACTGGCTTACCTCGGGTCAGGTAGCGCACGTCGAGGAGCTGGCTACCGTCCTGGCCGACGTCGAGGCCTTCACCCGTGGCGAGGCGGACACTCGCGCGCTACGCCACATCTATCTCGGTTCCTCCAGCCAGGGCGGGGCTCGCCCGAAGTCCACGCTACGACGAGCGGACGGATCCCTGGTGCTTGCCAAGTTTCCCTCCCAGGAAGACAGCTACGACGTTCTCACCTGCGAGGCGATCGCTCTCAGCGCAGCACGGGATGCCGGGCTTGCCGTCCCCGACTTCCGTCTCATCCGGCTCGACGAGACCCGCGCAATCCTCCTCCTGGACCGATTCGATCGGTGTGTCGAAGGTCGTTACGGCTATCAGTCAATGCGCACTGCAGCAATGCTCGGCCCGTACGACTCAATGACCTACCAGGCGGCCGCCGAGACAGCACGCTATCTCGTGGGTGTCCGAGCGGTCAGGCAGGTCGTTCAGGCCGCGGCCCTGGCAATGTGCGTGCACAACATCGATGACCATGCCCGCAACCTTGGTTTTGTCCACCGTGGCGACGGCTGGGAGATCGCTCCCCTGTTCGACGTCGTCCCCTATCCAGATGAGCAGGAGGGGACCCCACTCACTGCAGGCAGCTCCTCGCGTAGCCTGGAGCAGCTGCTCGACACCGACTGGGGCCTGCCACGACACGAGGTTGCGGCCATGACGGCCCGTATCGCCGCCTGCACACGTTCAGTCTGGGACACTGCCCCACAAAAGTGGGGACTTGATCTGGAGGTTGCCCGGGCCTGCCAACACGTAGTCGCGCAGTCCTGCGACTTCTCCACGGTGCTCGACGGCGGTGTGCCCCGCTACGGGGTATAGCGGGGCACACCAACATCACGCCGACCTGGCTCAGACCGCGTAGACCCTCACGCCGCGGGGTCGGCCAGTCTCCTGAGGGAAGGCAGGCTGGCCGGAGGCCTCGTTTTAGGCCGGCAACAGTCGACTTCGGGGTTCCGGGTCGACCCAGACCGTCGCTTTAGGCAGGTAACAGTCGGTTCGGTTGTGGCAACAGTGGAGATCGACTGTTAAGCACCTAAAGCGAGGGATCGGTCAGCAGACGGCGCACCATCTCCTCGCTGAAGCAGGCACCGAGGTAGTAGACCTGCCCCTTGCCCACCGCACGCCGTGTCAGGGCGGGCTCTCCGGTGTCACGCAGCAGGGCGGGTACTCCTCCTGCCCGCAGAAGGAGTACCCGCCCGATCGACACACGGAACGGTTCTCCGTCAGATCCCGATCTCCGCGCCCTCGCGGCGGAAGACCGGAATGTACTCATACGGTGCGGCCACCGTCACCCGCTGACCGCCGTCGAAGGTCTCACCGGAGTGAATCTCGACCCAGCGCGCACCAGCCGGCAGGTAGACCTCACGCTCGCTGACCCCAGCCTCCAGCACAGGCGCCACGAGCAGGTCAGAGCCAAGCATGAACTCGTCGTCGATCTCCCAGGCAGCCTCGTCCTCAGGGAACTGCAGGAAGAGCGTGCGCATGGCCGGCGTCCCCTGCTCGGCAGCTTCGGCCATGACCGTGGCGATGTAAGGCCGCAGCTTCTCGCGCAGCTCCATGTGCTCGCGCGAGATCTCCAGGCAGCGCTCGCCATAGCTCCACACCTCGTTGGGGCCACCGCTCATGGGCGACCCGAGCTCCCCGCGAGGCTCGCGGTGACCGTGCAGGCGGAAGAGCGGGCAGAAGGTACCGAAGACGAACCAGCGGGCGTACAGCTCCTGGTAGTCCGGGTCGGAGGGGTCACCTCCATGGAAGCCACCAATATCCGTGGTCCACCACGGGATCCCGGACATTCCGATGCTCAGTCCTGCCCGGATCTGACGAGCCAGAGAGTCCCAGGTCGGCGGGATGTCCCCGGACCACACCGCCGCTCCGAACTTCGCCTGGCCAGCCCAAGCCGAACGGCACAGCAGGACAGTCGGCTCCTCCCCCGCCTCGCGGTTGCCCTCGTAGAAGGTGCGCGCGTTGTCACGCGGGTAGATGTTGGCCACCGCGGCACCAGGACCAGCGTAGAAGGACAGGTTCTTCGGGTGGCCAGGGTTGAGCTCGGGCTCGCAGGCGTCCAGCCACCACACGCGCACGCCCAGGTCGAAGTAGTTGCGCTTGACGGTGTCCCACAGGAACTTGCGCGAGCGCGGGTTGGTCGGGTCGTAGAAGGACACCGGCAGCGAGCGCGGCATCTTCTTGTCGTGGATGTCCTGGTGGAACTCCACCCCCTGGTCCGCCCCCACGAGCAGGCCACGTGCGTGCATCTCGTCATAGTTCTCGGACAGCGGCGAGATCGTCGGCCAGATGGAGACCATGAGCTTGACACCCATCTCGTCCAGCTCGCGGATCATGGCCTCAGGGTCCGGGTACTCCTCGGGGTCGAACTTGTAGTCGCCCATCGCTGTCCAGTGGAAGAAGTCCGTCACGATCACGGACAGCGGCAGACCACGGCGCTTGTGCTCGCGGGCAACATCAAGAATCTCCTGCTGGCTGAGGTAGCGCAGCTTGCACTGCCAGAAGCCCGAGGCCCACTCCGGCAGCTGCGGGGCGTGCCCGACGGCGTCAGCGTAGTGAGACATGATCTCGGCAGGGTTCTCACCCGCAGTGACCCAGTAGTCCAGGCCCGGCGCGGCATCCGCAACCCAGCGCGTGGCATCGTCGGAGAACTCCACGCGACCGACCGCGGGGTTGTTCCACAGGAAGCCGTAACCACGGTTGGACAGGTAGAAGGGGATGTTGACCTCGGTGTTGCGCTGAACAAGGTCGATCACCAGGCCTTTGTGGTCCAGGCGCCCGTGCTGGTGCTGGCCCAGGCCGTAGACGCGCTCTCCCTCGTAGGCCTTGAACTGCTGGTGGATCTCGTACAGGCCCGAGCGCTGACCGTAGAACACGTGGGAACCGGGCCACCAGAAGTGCTCGCGCTTCTCGGCCAGCAGCTCAGTGCCGTCCGAGCTGCGCAAGAACTCCAGCATGACAGCAGGCTTGCCGTCGCCCGAGTCCAGGCGAGCACGCACGGTCAGATTGCCGACGACGAAGCGGACACTTCCGTCCTCCTCCTGCGTGGCGCTGACCGCGGCCAGGCCCTGCGGCCGCTCCTCCAGCGCGCCGACGTCACTGGCAGGGATCTGGTGCTGCGCGGCGCGAACACGTACAGAATCCGGCCCCCACTGTTCCACACGCAGCACCTCGTGCTCGTGCCGAACCTCAAAGCCGTCCTGGATTGCTGTGTACTCCAGCATATGAAGCTCCTTCGCTCCTAGGGTCAAAGATGATGGTGAGTGGACATGGTCTGGGCAGTCATACCGGCCCCAGCGCCAGGGGTGTCAGGGACGTCAGGCCTTCACCGCCCCTCCGGTCGCTCCTGCGGCCACGTATGTGCCACCACGAGCAGGACGGCAGCAGGGAGCGAGGCCATGGTCGCCGTCACCATAACCGAGCCCCAGTCAGCGACGTAGCCACCGATGAACTGGTAAATACCCAAGGTGACTGGGCGAGCCGCGGAGTTGGAGTTCAGGGTCAGGGCGAAGAGGAAGTCGCTCCACGCGAACAGGAAGCTGAACAGCGCCGCCGTAATGACGGCGTTGGTGCTCAGCGGCAGCACGATGGAGAAGAAGGTACGGAAGCGCCCGGCACCGTCGACCCTGGCGGCCTCCAGCACGGACATCGGGATCGCCCGCATGAAAGCCTGGATGATCAGGATGGAGAAGGGCACGCCCAAGGCGGAGTCAGCGAGGATCAGCCCCAGGGTGGTGTTGAGGATGCCGAGGTCGTTGTACGCCGAGTACAAAGCGTTGGCAATAACGATGCCCGGGATCATCTGGCTGATGAGCAAGGCGAACATGACCAGGCCGGAGCCTCGCACGCGGTAAAGCGATAGCGCGTATGCCGCGGGCGTGGAGATCACGAGACTGAGAACCGTGGCTCCGACAGCGACCACGAGGCTAGTGACCAGATTGGCTCCCTGACTGGCAAAGGCTGAACGGTAGCCGTCCAGGCTCGGACGGACCGGGAACCAGCTGAGGTCAACGGTGGCCACGCCCGGCTGCAGGGAGGCGTTGACCATCCAGTAGACGGGGAAGAGCATGAGGGCCAGAAAGAACAGACCCAGCACCATGTGGAACCAGGTGCGGTTGGTTGAGCGTCGCATAGTGGTATCCGCCTCTCAGTCCTGGTTGCTGGAGCGGGAGACCCGCAGGTAGACCAGGGCGAAGACCAGGGCGATGATCACGAGGATGTTGCCCAGTGCCGCGCCTTCTCCGAACTCGAAGTTGGCGAAGGACAGCTTGTAGGACTGCGTCGCCAGCGTCTCCGTGGCGTTAGAGGGTCCTCCTCCAGTCAGGCCCAGGATGATGTCAAGAACCTTGAGGGTGTAGACCACGCCAAGAATGAGGACCACCGAGACCACCGGGCGCAGCAGAGGCCAGGTGACGTTGCGGAAGGCCTTCCATCCCACGGCTCCGTCCAGTGCCGCGGCCTCGTACAGCTCGTCCGGGATGTCTTGGAGCCCGGAGTAGAGGATGGTCATGTTGAAGGGGATACCGAGCCAGATATTGACCATGATGACGGCAATCAGCGCTACAGAGGTGCTCGTCAACCACGGCACAGCGTCGATGTGGAGTAAGCCGAGGAGCTGGTTGATGACGCCACTATCCTTGTCCAGCATCCACTTCCAGATGGCGCTGGAGACAATCATCGGAAGCAGCCAGGGCAGCAGCAGGAGCGAGCGCATGACGCCGCTGAGCGGAAAACGCTTCTTGAAAAAGACTGCCAACGCCAGACCGATGGTGAACTGCCCGATGATGGATCCGACGGTGAACAGAACCGTGTTCAGCAGGGCAGTGGTGAAGACCGAGGACCGGATGACCGCGATGTAGTTGTCCAGCCCAACGAAGGGTGCCTCACCGGTGTAGAAGGTCTTGGTCGTGTACTCCTGCAGGCTCATCGTGACGTTCTTGATGATCGGATAGCCGAAGAACAACAGCAGGAAGGCAATTGCGGGGGTCAGGAAGGCCCATTTCGCCAGCTCCTCGCGTCGTTGCTGACGACGGCGTGCTGGTCGGATCGTTTCAGACGGCACCGTTGCGCTCCTTTCTCGTCAGTCGCGGGCCGGGGCCCGCCTGCGGGCCCCGGCCTCGCTGTCAGGACAGGAAGTCAGACTTGGCTGTCTCTAGTGCGGCCAGAGGCTCTTCCTTGCCCGTCAGCGCCGACTGGATCGCGTTGTAGAGCGCCTCGGCGGTCTTGGGCCACGCCTCACCAAGCTGGGCAGTGCGCGAGCGGCCGTTGTTCACGGCGGTGACCAGCGACTCCATCTGAGGCAGCGCCTCGATGTAGGCGGCGTCGACAGCTTCCTTCGTGGGGATGGTGAAGCGGGTGGTGTTGAGCTCCAGAACCGTGTCGTCGTCCAGGAGAGCCTGCAGCAGCTCCATGGCCTTGGCCTGCTTGGCCTGGTCACCGGTCTGGGGGATCGTCCACAGCTCACCGCCCAGCGGTGCGACCGCCGTGTCACCCGCAGCCGGAACCGGGATCTCAGCCACCGCCCAGTTGACGTCAGACTTGTCAAAGGTCGTCGTCAGCCATGGGCCGTCAATGACCATGGCGGCCTTGGCGGAGGTGAACTGCTCACCGAGCTCGGTCTCGGACCAGTTGAGAACGGACTCCGACGCCGACCCCTCCCGCACGAGATCAACCCACAGCTGGAGAGCACTGGCAGCCTCGGGAGTAGCAATGTCAGTCTCGTCCGCGCCGGCTGACCAGAAGAAGGGCAGGAACTGCCAAGAGCCCTCATAGGACGCCTTCGCGCAGAAGGCGATGCCGTAGGTGTCGCCACTCGTCAGCGTCTTCGCGGCGGCCTTGAGCTCGTCCCAGGTGGTCGGCACGGCAACGCCCGCCGCGTCAAGCAGGTCCTTGTTGTAGTACAGACCGAGGGTGTTGGCACACGGACCCATGCCGTAGAGCTCACCGTCATAGGTACCAGCACCCACGAACCCGTCAATGAAACCGTCCGCCTTGAAACCGAGATCACCCAGAGGCGTCAGCGCGCCGGTCGCCGCGATCTGCTGCAGGTCAGGGTTGTCCAGCATGAGCAGGTCAGGCAGAGTCCGTGAGGAGCTCATCTGCAGGACCTTCTGGATCAGGATCGTACCGTTGACAGTCTCACGCTCAATCGTGACGCCAACCTTCTTGGCCGCCGCCTCCAGCGTCTCAGCGAAGATGCCGTTGTCGGGGTCGTCGGCGTAGTAGTCAAGGATCTTCAGGGTGGTGACGTCGCCAGAGCCGGACTTGGTACCACCGCCTCCGCCACAGGCGGCCAGCGGCACGGCGGCCAGTGCAAGGGCGGTGCCCTGGAGGAGACGGCGACGGGCGATCGAGGTCATGGGCATCGTTGCAGACATGAGTGGATCCTTCCTCCTCGTCAAAACGCTGAAATCTCAGCCGCATACGTATGCGCATACGTATTGAATCTGATCCTTCAGTGCCTCGGACGATGATTTAATGGGGTTGGGCACAGCCTCGTCGCCGTGCTCCGTGTCACGGATGTATCGTGAGAATAAGTTGACCGCAAGACAATCTTGCGCTTCCCTTTCGACCCCACCACACGCCCCGGAGACACAGATGGCCACTTCCGTCACCAGCCGCGATGTTGCCGAGGCCGCCGGCGTCTCGCAGTCGACGGTCTCCTACGTCCTGAGCGGCAAGCGGTTCGTCGCACCAGACACCGAGGCGCGTATCCTGGCGGCCATGGACGAGCTGGGCTACCGACCCCACGTCAGCGCCCGCGCCTTAAGGAGTCGGCGCAGCGGCATCATCGGCACCGTCGTGCCCTACCACGCACTCACGGACACCGCGAACCAGTACCGCTACGTCGTCTCGATCGCCGCCGCCTGCCGCAAGTACGACTACGAGCTCCTCATGGCCTCCTCAGAGGAGGGCATCGAGGGAATGCGCCGTCTCATCGACTCCGCCCAGTGCGACGGGCTGGTGATTATGGACGTGCTCGACTCTGACCCTCGCGTGCTCCAGGCCCACGAGGCGCGCATCCCGTCGATCTTCATCGGTACCAGCCACGACTCCGACGTGACAGCGGTCGACACCAGCTTCGAGGAGATCGCTGAGCGCTGCATCGACCTCATTGCTGATCGTGGGCACACCGAGACCCTGATCCTGACCAGCGCCTCGGAGCACGTGTGCGCCATGGGATTCTCGCACCGCTTTGACCACACACTGACGGCTCAGGCCGCACGCCGCGGCTGCGATCTCATACCGGCACAGGTCCAACGAGGTCTTGCCCCGATGCGAGAAGCGATCAGCACGGCTCTTCAGTCCCACCCCCACCTGTCCGCCGTCATCACAGGCCCGACGCTGTGCGCCGACGACGCCGCCAACGCCCTGCTCGCCCTCGGCCTGACTCCCGGCGAGGACGTCTCACTCGTGGCAGCCGCGCACCCGGCAGACTCGCCCCACACGGAGATCGACTACACCTACTTCGATGCGGACGTACCTACAGTGGTCTCCACCGCGATCGAGATCCTCATCAACACGCTTGAGGGAGGCCCCCGCAACCTCAACCAGGGCCTACAGACCATCTCCCCCTTGTTCCATGCAGGAGCCTCACTGCGCCCAATCAGTTAGACAGTCCGTCTCCCGCTTCTGCCGTCCTTCCGCACGTCGCCAACTCCCTCATCCACGCCTTCGTCCTTCTGCGTCGAGCGCGCGGCTACATTGCGCAGGTGACTAGCCAAGGCGTCTAGAGCGTCCTCATCGCGCCCTTCCTCCAGAGCCCGCAGGATCGCAGCGTGCTCCGCCACAGCAATTGGTGCGTCAGTGGCGCCAGCCCCGATCGTCTGACGCATGCGGTGAACCGAGAAGGAAAGAGCGTTGACCGACCGGTTGATGTACCGGTTCCCACAGTGATCGAGGATCGCCTGGTGAAAAGACCAGTCGATCTCGAAGTACTCGTGCACTGCCTGAACGTCGAAGACCAGTGTGGGGTCAGAGAATTTCTCTGCCTCAGCCCTGTGCCGCTCCCACGCTGAGCGAAGATCGGCGACGAGGGCTTCCTTATCTTCTAGCGCACGTTCTAGCGCACCGGCTTCCAGCACAAGCCGCGCCTCCACCAGCTCTCGCATCTGCTCCGCTGACATCGGAGGCGCCACCCGGTAACCACGACGAGTCGTGCGGCTGATCAGCCCGGTTGACTCCAGCCGAGCCAGCGCCTCCCTGACCGGAGTCGGAGAGACCTGCAGGCTCCTAGCCAGTCGATCAATGTAGAGCGGAGCATCAGGCTCAAAGACACCCGAAGTGAGCATGTCGAGGAGCGTGTCATAGACGTCATCGGTCAGGCCCCGCGCCGGAATCGGCTCAAAGGCAGGCTGCGGGACAGGGGTGGGAGACATGAGAAAACCTTAAAGGGAGCACACACCTGCACACGGCAAGGAAGCGGGATCAGGAACGGGGTATCCCACCCCTTGACACCCCACACTCCATATCCTATAGGATCTTTACGTAACGCAGGACACACCTGCAGCACGTCGCAAGGATGCGACGGAGCCCATCAAGGAGTTCACCGCGACATTCCTGGTCAACGACCCACTGACCTTTGCTGCCGACAGCCTGCGTGGCTTCGTCGCCGCCCACGCTGACCTGGTCCAGCCCGTCCACGGCGGCGTCGTGCGCGCGGCGACCTCCCCCGAGGGCGAGGTCGCCGTCGTCGTCGGTGGCGGCAGCGGGCACTACCCGGCCTTCGCCGGCTGGGTGGGCCCCGGCATCGCCCACGGTGCCGTGTGCGGCAACATCTTCGCCTCCCCCTCTGCCTCGCAGGTCATCTCCGTGACCCGCTCGGCGGACAACGGAGCCGGCACGCTCCTGCTCTTCGGCAACTATGCCGGCGACTGCCTCCAGTTCGGCCAGGGAGCCAAGGCTCTGGCCGAGGAGGGCATTGATGCTCGCATCGTGACCATCTCCGACGACGTCGCCTCGGGCAAGCCGGACAAGCACCACGAGCGCCGCGGTATCGCCGGGGACCTCATCGTGGCCAAGGTCGCCGGTGCGGCTGCCGCACGCGGGGACAACCTTGACCAGGTCGAGGCCCTGGCCTGGCGCTCCGACGACCTCACCCGTTCCCTCGGCATCGCCTTCTCCGGGCCGACCCTGCCGGGCGCCACCGAGCCCCTCTTCGAGGTGGCTGACGGCACCTACGAGCTGGGGCTCGGGATCCACGGTGAGCCCGGCCTGTCCAGTCACCAGCTGGTGGGAGCCACCGAGGTCGCCCAGCGCCTGGTCTCCGGTGTGCTGGCTGAGGAGCCCGAGCGCGGCAAGGACGGCTACCACGGCCGCGTGGCCGTCATCGTCAACGGCCTGGGCGCAGCCAAGTACGAGGAGCTCTTCGTCCTGTACGGGGACATCGCCGAGCTGCTGGAGCAGGCGGGGCTCACCATCGTGGCCCCCGTCGTTGACGAGGCCGTCACGAGCCTGGACATGGCCGGAGTCTCCCTGACGGTGTGCTTCCTGGACGAGGAGCTGGAGGAGCTGTGGACCGCCCCGGCCTACACCCCCGCCTTCACTCGCGGCCAGGTTGACGGCGCCTCTCTCAGCGGAGCCCGCCGTGAGGTCAAGGACGCCGCCGCCGCCCAGATCACCCCGGGCGCCGAATCCTCCGTGGCTCAGGCACGGCGGGTGACCGAGCTGCTTGACCTCGTGGCCCGCACCTGCAAGGCCAACGCCGAGTCCCTCGGCCAGCTCGGCTCCATCGCCAGGGACGGCGACCACGGTCAGGGCATGGTCCTGGGCGCTACGGCTGCCGCCAGTGCCGCGCACACCGCGCTGGAGGCCAAGGTCGGAGCAGCCACGCTGCTGACCCTGGCCGGCCAGGCCTGGGCAGAGGGCGCTGGCGGAACGTCCGGCGCCCTGTGGGGTCGCGCGCTGGAGACGATCGCCTCACGCCTGAGCGACGAGACCCAGACCGACGACGGCGACCTGGTCCAGGCGGTCGCAGCCGGGGCTCGCGCCGTGGCCGAGTTCGGCGGGGCCGAGGTCGGCGGGGCCGAGGTCGGTGACAAGACGATGGTCGACGCCACCGAGCCCTTTGTCCAAGCCATGAGCGAGGCCGGCACTGACCTGGCCTCCGCCTTCCGAGACGCGGCCGAGATCGCCACCCAGGCTGCGGCCTCCACTGCAGACATGGCCGCCCGCAAGGGACGCGCCAAGACCCACGGCGACGCCTCTCTGGGACACCCCGACCCCGGCGCGGTCTCCTTCTCGCAGATCGTCACCGCTATCTCCCAGGAGCTGGCAACCCGCTCCTGACACCCGCCCCACCACTTGCCCTCAAGCCGGGCCCGCCCTCCAGCGTGCCAGGCCAGGACCAACACACCCTGACACACCCCCAAGGAACGACATCAAGGAGGATGACGTGTACACAGCAGACGGCTGGCCCATCGCGGCCAAGATCAGCTACGGCCCCTACACCGAGGACGGCCAGCTCGCCGCGCAGGCACCCGCGAGCGTCTGGCGCGAGCAACTCACCCAGGTGGCCGAGCTGGGCTACCGCTACATCGACCCCATGGACGACTGGGTGCCGATCGGCGACATCAGCGACGAGCGCTTCGCTGAGCTCAAGGAGGTCCTGGACGACCTCGACCTGCGCATCATCGCCATCTCGATCGGGCGCAACTCGGTCATCGACACCGAGCGTGGCGACGAGAACCTGGCAATGGTCCACCGCACCATCGACCGTGGCGCCGAGCTGGGCGCCAAGTTCGTTAACGTCGGTTTCCTCCAGGAGCTCTACCCCGCCCAGAAGGAGGCCCTGTGGTTCTGGCTGGCTGACGGCCACCATGACGACCCAGCGCTGTATGACAAGGCTGTAGAGCGCGTGCGCGAGCTGGGCGAGCACGCACAGAGCCTGGGCATGCAGATCAGCCTGGAGATGTACGAGGACACGTTCCTCGGCACCCCCGAGGGCGCAGTCCAGTTCCTCAAGGACATCGACCACGCCGCCGTCGGCATCAACCCGGACATCGGCAACCTCATCCGCCTGCACCGTCCCATGCCCAAGGGCGAGGACATGTACGACATCGTGCTGCCCTACGCCAACTACTGACACATCAAGAACTACATCCGTGACGAGGACCCGGCCACCGGCTCCTACATGTCCGCGCCTGTCCCGCTCAAGTACGGGACGATCAACTACCGCGCCGTGATCCGCAAGGCTCTCAAGCTCGGTTACACCGGCCCCTTCATGGTCGAGCACTACGGCTCGGACTGGCTCGGCGTAGGCGTCGAGAACGCCGAGTACATCCGCGACGTCATCCGCTCCTACCTCAACAACAAGTAAGGACGACGCCGTCTCACCAGGCCTTCCACGGCCACACCTGTGCGGGGGACGCACGTACTCGCCTCCCCCGCACAGGGAGGGTGCGCCCTCAACACCCCGCGGCGACCTCACGTCGCCTACCACCTACCATCCCGTCAGACGTGACAAGGAGGTCACGCATGACCCACCACCCCCTCTGCGTACGGGCTTCACACCCAAGCCCGCCATCGTTGAGTCCGCTCTGTCCAAGGTGACCAAGCGCCTCATCCCGTTCCTGCTGCTGATGTACGTCATCGCCTTCGTTGACCGCACCAACCTCGGTTGGGCCCAGCAGGCCTGGGAGGCCGACTACGGCGTCTCTACTGCCGCCTACACCTTCGGCGCCACGCTCTTCTTCATCGGTTACGCCGTCTTCGAGGTCCCCTCGAACCTCATCATGCACCGGGTCGGTGCACGGTGGTGGATGACCCGAATCATGATCAGCTGGGGCTGAGTCGCCGCCTGCTTCATGTTCGTCCAGGGGCCGATGAGCTTCTACACCCTCCGCTTCCTGCTGGGTATCACCGAGGCCGGCTTCTTCCCCGGCGTCATGCTCTACCTGACCTACTGGTACCCGGCAGCGCGCCGTTCCTGGGCCACGGGTCTGTTCTACATGGGCCTGCCCATCGCCAACATGTTCGGCAACCCGCTGTCCGGCGGTCTGCTGGAGCTTGACGGCCTGCTGGGCATGGACGGCATCCACTGGATGTTCCTGGTCGAGAGCCTCCTGGCCGTCGTCGCCGGCTTCATCTGCCCCTTCGTCCTGGTTGACCGCCCCGCCAACGCCCGCTGGCTGACCCAGGACGAGAAGGAGCACCTCAGCGAGCAAATCGCCCACGAGGAGGCCGCTAAGCACGAGGCCAAGCCGATCTCGTGGAAGCAGGCCATGCTTGACCCGCGCATCCTCTACTTCTGCCTCATCTACCTGTGCATCCAGGCCTCGGTCTACGGCCTGACCTTCTTCCTGCCCAAGCAGGTCGTCAACATGATCAACGGCGAGGCCGGCCTCAAGGCCCCCCTCATCACGGCCATTCCGTGGGCCGTGGCCCTGATCGGCGTCATCATCCTGCCCAAGGTCGCGGACCGCCGTCAGAACCACGCTGGTCTGGCTGCGCTCATGCTGGCCTTCTCCGGCATCGGCATTGGGGGCTCCGCCTTCTTCCTGCACAGCCCGGTGCCGGCTCTCATCCTGCTGTCCATCGCCGCCAACAAGGTCCCCGGCGCCTACTGCGCCTGCGTGGCCGACGTCTACCAGGCTCAGCGCGCCAGCCTGTCCAACAACGCCAACCTCATCTCCATGGGCTCCCAGGTCGTGGGCCCCGAGAGCGCCAAGGTCTTCCTGCGCGAGTACCTGGCCGGCCAGTTCGACCCCAACGGCCGCTCCGGCCCCAAGGTTGAGCGCATCTGCGAGTTCGAGCGCAGCCAGGCCTGACCATACGTCCCTCCCCACTTTTGTTCTCCCCTGATACTTTTGGGGCGGGAACACCACCTCCCGTCCGCGGGCGTGCTGTGCAGTTGAGCCAGCGCACCCTCGCGCGGGAGGATCAGCACAGTCGGGGCAACACTCATCGTCGCCCCACCCACGACAAAGGAGCCTCAAGCGATGAGCCCTGCCCCCTTCTCTCTGACCGACGACGACCGCAAGGCCGTGGCCGTCTCCAAGGCACTGGCGGCCGACGCCGTCGAGAAGGCCGGATCCGGTCACCCGGGGACCGCCATCTCCCTGGCCGGCGTCGCCTACCTGCTCTACCAGTACGAGATGGCCTGCGACCCGGCCAACCCGCAGTGGCTGGGTCGCGACCGCTTTGTCCTGTCCGCCGGGCACGCCTCCGTGCTGCAGTACGTCCAGCTGACCCTGGCTGGCTACGGCCTGGAGGTCAGCGACCTGGAGCAGCTGCGCCAAGCCGGCTCCCTGACCCCCGGCCACCCCGAGTACGGCCACACCAAGGGCGTGGAGACCACCACTGGCCCGCTGGGTGCGGGCCTGTCCAACGCCGTCGGCCTGGCCATGGCTGCCCGCCGCGAGCACGGCCTGTTCGACGCCGCTACCCCGGCCGGCGAGTCCGTCTTCGACCACTTCGTCTACACGATCATGGGCGATGGCTGCCTCCAGGAGGGCGTGGCCGCCGAGGCCGCCTCCCTGGCTGGAACCCAGCAGCTGGGCAACCTCATCGCCATCTATGACGACAACGACATCTCCATCGAGGGCGACACCGACATCTCCTTCACCGAGGACCCCTCCGCACGCTTCGCCGCCTACGGCTGGCAGGTGCTGGACGTGGACTGGAAGAAGGGCGGCACCTACCTCGAGGACCTTGAGGCCCTCCACGCCGCGCTTGAGGAGGCTCGCGCCGAGACCACGCGCCCCACCCTCATCCGCCTGCACACCATCATCGCTTGGCCCTCGCCCACCAAACAGGGTACGGCCGGCTCCCATGGCTCCAAGCTCGGCACCGACGAGGTCGCCAGCCTCAAGGAAGCCCTCGGTCTGGACCCAGCCAAGAGCTTCGACGTCCCCGCCGAGCTGCTGGCCTACACCCGCGGACACGTTGCCGAGCGCGCCAAGGCCGCCCACGAGGACTGGGACGCACGCTTCGAGGCATGGAAGTCCGCTAACACCGAGGGCGCTGCCCTGCTGGAGCGCCTGGAGGCCCACACCCTGCCTAAGGACCTGGCCGGCGCCCTGCCCACCTGGGAGCTCGGCGAGTCCGTGGCCACCCGCGCCGCCTCCGGCAAGACGCTCACCGCCCTGGCCCCGGTCATGCCGGAGCTGTGGGGAGGCTCGGCCGACCTCGCCGGCTCGAACAACACCTCGATGGCTGGCGAGCCCTCCTTCCTGCCGGCCAGCCTCGCTCAGAACGACGGCGACGGGCCTTACGGCCGCACCCTGCACTTCGGTATCCGCGAGCACGCCATGGGTGGCATCCTCAACGGCATTGCCCTGGACGGCCTGACCCGCCCCTACGGCGGCACCTTCCTGGTCTTCAGCGACTACATGCGCCCGGCCGTCCGTCTGGCCGCGCTCATGGGCCTGCCCTCGACCTTCGTGTGGTCGCACGACTCGATCGGTGTGGGTGAGGACGGCCCCACCCACCAGCCGATCGAGCACCTGGCCTCCCTGCGCGCCATCCCCGGTCTCGCCGTCGTGCGCCCGGCCGATGCCAACGAGACCGCGGCCGCCTGGCTGGCGATCCTGGAGCAGCGCGGTCCGGCCGGCCTCATCCTCAGCCGCCAGAACCTCCAGGTCGCTGCGACCCCGCAGGCCGCTCGCGAGGGGCTGCGCAAGGGCGCCTACGTCCTGGCTGAGGCCACTGACGCCTCCGGCGCCGAGGCGAGCCCCGCCGTCGTCCTCGTGGCCACTGGCTCCGAGGTGGGCGTGGCGCTGGGCGCCCGTGAGCTGCTGCAGAAGGCCGGGACGCCCACGCGCGTGGTCTCGGCCCCCTGCCTGGAGTGGTTCAACGCCCAGGACGAGGCCTACCGCGCCTCCGTCCTGCCCAAGGACGCCACCAAGGTGGCCATCGAGGCCGGCATCGCCATGGGCTGGCGCGAGTACGTGGGCGACGACGGCGCGATCGTCTCGCTCGAGCACTACGGCGCCTCCGCCCCGGGCTCGCTGCTGTTCAAGGAGTACGGCTTCACGCCCGAGCACGTGGCCGAGGTCGCGACCCAGGCACTGAACAAGGCCTGATCCCGCAGACCTGACGCCGCGTTCGTGCCCGAGCCAGGAGGTCCTGGCTCGGGCACGAACGCATTTTCCACCCCCCTCCGGGCGACTTTGCGGGCGGGAGCCGCTACCATGACACCTAAGTGAACGTTCACATCGGCGGTCCGGCTCCACCGTTGGAGCCCCGCCCCGTCTCACAGGAGCCTGTATGACCACCGTCCCCGTCCTAGCCGAGCTCGACGACGCGCTCCAGGCCGCCGTCGCCGCTACCCGTGAGCGCGTGGCGGCCCTGCACGCCGAGCTGCCCCGCTGGGGGCTGGTGGTGTGGACCGCCGGGAACGTCTCCGAGAGGGTCACCGTGGACCGCGGCAACGGCCCCGAGCCCACCGACCTGTTCGTCATCAAGCCCTCCGGCGTCTCCTACGACGAGCTGAGCGCGGAGAACATGGTGGTGTGCACCCTGGAGGGCACCAAGATCGCGGACGGCACGCCCGAGCACCTTGTCCCGTCCTCGGACACGGCGGCTCACGCCTACGTCTACCGCCACATGGAGGGCGTGGGCGGCGTGGTCCACACGCACTCCACCTACGCCACCGCCTGGGCCGCACGGCGCGAGCCCATCCCCTGCGCCCTGACCATGATGGGGGACGAGTTCGGCGGCGAGATCCCGATCGGCCCCTTCGCCCTCATCGGCGACGACTCGATCGGCCGCGGCATCGTTGAGACCCTGCGCGACTCCAAGTCCCCCGCGGTCCTCATGGCCAACCACGGTCCCTTCACGATCGGCAAGGACGCACGCGCCGCCGTCAAGGCCGCCGTCATGTGCGAGGAGGTCGCCAAGACCGTCCACGTGGCGCGCCAGGGAGGCGAGATCCACCTCATCCCGCAGGACCTCGTTGACCGCCTTAACGACCGCTACCAGAACGTCTACGGCCAGCACTGATGGCTAGGGGCGGGGGCCCGCCATGCAGCGCTAGCCTGCTGCCATGCCTTCGACCACGACTTCCGGCACAGCCCGCGGTTCCCGTAAGAACCGCGTGTCCTACGTGTGCACCGAGTGCGGTTGGACCAGCCCGAAGTGGCTGGGCCAGTGCCGCGAGTGCCGCGAGTGGGGCACCTTGGAGGAGTTCACCGAGGCCGGCACCACCAAGGGCACGGCGCTGGCGCAGCAGTCCGTGGTCCGGCCGTCCACACCTGCACGCCCCATCGGCGAGGTCAGCGCAGAGGAGGCGCGGGCACGCTCCACCGGGGTCGGCGAGCTCGATCGCGTGCTCGGCGGCGGGATCGTGCCAGGCGCCGTGGTCCTGCTGGCAGGGGAGCCGGGAGTCGGCAAGTCCACCCTCCTGCTCGACGTCGCAGCCAAGGCCGCTGCGATGTCCCGCGAGCGGGGTGAGGGTCCTGTCCTCTATGTCACGGGAGAGGAGTCGGCCAGCCAGGTCCGCCTGCGCGCCGAGCGGATCGACGCGATCGACCCCGCCCTGCTTCTCGCCAGCGAGACCGAGCTCGGTGCCCTCCTCGGGCACGTCGAGGCCGCCAGCCCCTCGCTCCTCATCGTCGATTCCGTGCAGACCATCGCCTCCGCCCAGGTCGAGGGGTCGGCAGGCGGGGTCACCCAGGTCCGGGCCGTGGCCGGCGCCCTCATCGCCGTAGCCAAGGAACGCGCCATCCCCGTCCTGCTGGTCGGTCACGTCACCAAGGACGGCGGGATCGCTGGGCCCCGCGTGCTGGAGCACCTGGTGGACGTGGTCTGCCAGTTCGAGGGAGACCGGCACGCCCGGCTGCGACTGCTGCGAGCGGTGAAGAACCGCTACGGGCCAACGGACGAGGTCGGATGCTTCGACCTGGGAGAGCGCGGGATCGTGGGACTGGCGGACCCCAGCGGCCTGTTCCTGTCCGCAGCGCGCAGCGAGGTTCCCGGCACCTGTGCCACCGTCACCCTGGAGGGGCGCCGCCCTATGCCCGTCGAGGTCCAGGCCCTTGTGGCGCAGACGGCAGCTGGCTCGCCACGGCGTACCACCTCAGGCGTGGACCACTCGCGCGTGGCCATGGCGCTGGCCGTCCTCACGGCGCGGTTGCGGGTGGACACCTCCTCCTCGGACGTCTACGTCTCCACCGTGGGCGGGGCGAGGGCCGTTGAGCCCGCCACAGACCTGGCAGTCGCCATCGCCGTGGTCTCGGCCGCGCAGAACCTCCCCACTCCCCCGGGGCTGGTCGCCTTCGGAGAGGTCGGACTGACCGGTGAGGTGCGCGCGACCGTCGGCATCCAACGGCGCCTGGCGGAGGCCGCCCGCCTCGGCTTTGACCGAGCGATCGTGCCCCTGGCCGGCTCCCAGGAGCTGCGGGCCGTTCCGGGCCTGCAGGTCCTGCCCGTCTCACATGTCGGGGAGGCGGTGGGAGCCGCGTTGCCGCGGGGCTGAGCCCGCCCATCTCAGAGCGACGCAGGTCACGGCGCCCCTGACAGGTCCCCGATACGATTCGCACGCAAAGCCGCCACGTGGCTCTCGCCTCGCCCTGTCCTTCCCAGGAGCCCCAGTCATGACCGATCCCCACTCCCCCACCCTGCGCGACACCCTGGCTCTCATCGCGCCGGGGACCGTGCTGCGTGACGGTCTGGAGCGGATCCTGCGCGGGCGGACCGGTGCGATCATCGTCCTCGGCTTCGACTCCACGGTCGAGGCCATCTCCTCCGGCGGCTTCGAGCTCGACGTCGAGCTGTCAGCCGCACGCCTGCGCGAGCTGTCCAAGATGGACGGGGCCGTCATCGTGGACCGTGCCGCAGGACGGATCCGGCGGGCCAACGTCCAGCTCCTGCCCGACTCCTCGGTCGAGACGGTCGAGTCCGGGATGCGTCACCGCACCGCCGAACGCGTCGCCCGGCAGACCGGCTACCCAGTCATCTCCGTGAGCCAGTCGATGCAGATCATCTCCCTGTACGTCGACGGCAAGCGTCACGTCATCGAGCCCAGCGAGGCGATTCTGGCTCGCGCCAACCAGGCGCTAGCCACGCTGGAGCGCTATACCACCCGCCTAGCCCAGACCTCGGCGAGCCTAGACGCCCTGGAGATCGAGGACCTGGTCACCGTGCGAGACGTGGCCACCGCCGTCCAGCTGCTGGAGATGGTGCGCCGCATCGCCTTCGACGTGGACGGATACGTCGTCGAGCTGGGAACTGATGGACGGCTGCTGGCTCTCCAGCACGAGGAGCTCACCCGCGGGCTCATGGCCGAGCGTGACTTCCTCCTAGCCGATTACCTGCCCGACGGCCTGGACACCACCACCGTCGAGGCGCGTCTGAAGTGGGTGGGGTCCCCCGCCCTGCTGGACCTGGCGATGGTAGCGCGCTCGATGGGCCTGGGCGGCCCGGACGGGCAGGACCTTGACGCCTCCCTGGCCTCCCGGGGACTGCGCATCCTGTCCAAGATCCCGCGGCTCCCCCTGGTCACTGCGCGCGCCGTCGTCGAGCACTGGGGTTCCCTGCAGGCCGTGCTGGGCGTGAGCCTGGAGGAGCTGGAGGCCCTCGACGGCGTCGGCCCACGCCGGGCACGCACCCTGCGTGACGGCCTGTCCCGACTGGCTGAGATCTCCCTGGTCGACCGCTACTCCTGAGCCCGCCGGCTCACCAGCCTGGGGGAGCCTGCCACCCGGCCTGGAGGCCGTGCACCGGCTCGCCTCAGGCTCCACGAGCCTTAGGTGATGACCAGAAGGAGCTGGGGCCCCAGGTCCTGCCCAGCGAGCTGGAGGCGAAGCTGGTAGGTCCCAGCCGTCGCGTACGAGCCGCCGCCGCTGACGCTGAGCGCAGTGGGCTGGTGACTGGCGGGCTCCGTCGCCTGCGCGCTGGCGGACGGCGTCGCGGCCTCCTGGCTCGCCGGGTCACTCGCCTGCGCCGTCGCAGCTGCCTCCCCGCCGCCCTCGGCCGGCGTCTGCTCAGCCTGCGCCTCGCCGCCCTCAGCGCTCTGGTCCGCGGCCTGCGGGTCGGCCTGGGCAGCATCCTGCTGCGTCTGCTCCTCCTGCACGCTCGGTGAGGGGGTGGCAGCAGGGCTCGCCGCGGCGCCGGCTGCGCTGACGCAGGAGGACGAGGCCACCGTGCCGTCCCACCACAAGGACACCGAGGCTGAGTCCCCAGCGTCCACGAGCAGCTTGTGGTTGGCCGGGTTGGAGGTACACATGGCCGAGTTCAGCAGCGTCGCGCTCCCAGAGCTCACCACCAGGCCCAGGTTCGCCCCGCCTACGTCAAGCAGGCAGGCCTGCCCCCCGTTGTTGCGCAGCGTCAGCGCCGCAGTGACCCCCGCGCCGACCGGGGTCTGCGAGGGAGCCGTCACCGAGACGTCGATGTCCTGCGGATTGCAGGCCGCCGGCACCGGATAGCTCGTAGGCGTGGCGATAGCCGCACGCTCAGCATCCTGCTGGCGGATGGTCTCGCGCACCCAGATGGCTGTGAAGACCAGGCCCAGGCAGAAGGCCGCGATGAGGGCGATCGCCACGCCGAAGACCAGGGCGCGCCTGAGCCCGTAGCGTGGCTGGGGTGCGCGCTGCGCACCTGCACGAGAGCCCGACGGCGGACGGCCGGACCCGCCACCGGCTGCCTGACGGGCACGAGCACGTCGCTGCGCAGCCCGTTGCTCGGCGGCGCGTCGCGCTGCGGCCGCGCGAGCGCGTGCCGCCGACTCGCCTGTGCCCTGGGAGGCCGGAGCGACGACGGGCTGTCCGGCGCCCGGACGTCCGCCTCGACCGCGGCCGGTCGACGTTCGGGCGCCGCGTCCGGCACGGTCACGACTCGCCGCTGCGCCTGCGCTGGCCGGTTTCCCGGACGCCGCGCTAGGGCGTGAGGAGCGGGCCTCACGCCGAGGCTGAGCCTGGCCATGCGGGCTCCCGCTGCGTGATGAGGGCGCAGCGCCACCGCTCGTCCGCCGCGCCTGTCCCGCCTGTCCCGCCTGGCCGGCCTGGCGGCCTCGCGCCGGCTGCCCCTGGCGCTGGGAGCCTGAGGGCGTCTGGCCGCTGTCCTCCTGCTGGCTGCGCGGACGCAGCTGGTAGACGCGCGCACGGCGCTCCTCACCCCGAGAACCGCGTCCGTTAGCCATGCCGCTGACTCTACCTGCGAGTACCTTGCGCACCAGGCAGCGGCCCGCCCATCACGAGCCTGTCCGCTGTCCACGCCGCCGGGGAGCCGCACGACGGTCGTGGCGGCTCCCCACGCTCCGCTCCCCGGCTCCGTCAGGGAAGACGGAAGCTCGCGCCGTCGTCGTCAGTGGCGATGAGCCCGTCCGCGAGGAGACCCGCCAGGGCCCGCGCCGGCTGCTTGGGATCGGCCGCCACGGGCCTGCGCCTGCCAGAGGCCTGGCCCGCACGAGCGGCCTCAGCCAGGAGATCAGCGCGCGCAACAGCGATGTCCGGGCCCGCCAGGCGCAAGCGCGCCATGACCAGGCCCCGGGCCTGGCGGTCGGTGCCGTGCCAGGCCTGGCTGCGACGTCGTCCGGCGTGCTCGTCCGCAGGCTTGCCCTGCGCGACCCACCGGCACTGCGCCGTCCACGGGCACTCCTGGCAGCGCGGGTCACGAGCCGTGCACACGAGCGCGCCCAGCTCCATCACCGCCACGGACCACTGGGCCGGGTCCACCGGCCCGCCCTCGGGCGGCAGGAGGGCCTCGGCCCGCTCCCGCTCCGCGCGAGTCAGGCTCGGGGCCGGCAGAGCCTGACCGCCGACCACCCGGGCCAGGACGCGCCGGACGTTGGTGTCCAGCGTCAGTGCGCGGCGCCCGTAGGCGAAGGCGAGAACCGCCCCGGCGGTGTAGTCCCCGACGCCCGGCAGCGCCAGGAGCTGGTCACGGTCGGCGGGCAGCTCGCCACCGTGACGCTCGACGACGGCGCGCGCCGCCTCCACTAGCCTCAGGGCCCGCCGGGGATAGCCCAGGCGGCCCCACACGAGCAGCACCTCAGCCCTCTGCGCCGCCGCGAGCGCGGTGGCATCGGGCCAGCGGCGCATCCACTCCTGCCAGGCCGGCACCACCCGGGACACCGGGGTCTGCTGGCTCATGACCTCTGAGACCAGGACCGCGTAGGCACTGGTGCCACTGTGGCGCCAGGGCAGGTCTCGGGCGTGAGCGCGGTACCAGTCGACCACGGCGCGTGGGTCGGGACCGGCTTGCGCCTGGCGCGCGGCGCTCACAGCTCCAGCAGCATGCGGGAGTTGCCCAGGGTGTTGGGCTTGACTCGCGCCAGGTCGAGGAACTCGGCCACGCCGTCGTCGTGAGAGCGGACCATCTCGCTGAAGGTGTCCGTGCCCACCGGGGTGCCCTCGATCGGGTGGAAGCCGTGGGCGGTGAAGAAGTCGACCTCGAAGGTGAGGCAGAAGACCCGCTTGAGGCCGAGGGCGTGGGCACGGTCAACCAGCTCACCCAGGAGCGCCGAGCCCACCCCTCGGTGGAGGTGGTCGCGTCGCACGGCCAGGGTGCGTACCTCCGCGATGTCATCCCACATCACGTGCAGGGCACCGCAGCCGATGATCCCGCTGACGGCCTTGCCGTCCGGGCCGGCGGCCGAGCTCTCCGCCACGGTGAACTCCTGGATGTCCTCGAAGTAGGCGATGAGGTCCTTGCCCAGCAGGATGCGACGCTCGGCGTAGGGGCGGACGAGCTCCGCGATCGAGCGGGCGTCCGCCGGACGCGCCGGCCGCAGCACGAGGTGGCGACCGCTGGAGCGGTCTTCCGGAAGGTCGCTGGGGTGCTCGCTGCCTGGGGCGGTGTGGGGGGCCGTGCTCATAGCGTCTCCTTCCGGTGGGCGAGCGCGAGGACCGCACGCGCCGTGGCGTCGTCGATCACGAGGTCCGTGGCGACCCGCGCCCGTAGCGCGGCCAGGGTCGCCCGGGCCTTGCCGGTGCCCGCCACGATGCACAGTCTGCGCGGGATCCGGGAGAGCTGGACCGGTGTGGGGCCGGTGGCACGCGCGTTGAGGTCGATGTCACCCCAGGTGCCATCGGCTCGCAGGAGCACCGTACACACGTCGCCAACCACCTCCTCGCGCCGCAGCACCGTCATGTCCGCGCGGGACAGGTGCCCTCCGGCGTAGACCTGGGAGGGCACGTCCGCCCCGAGCGAGCCGACGCTGAAGACCGCCAGCCGGGCGCTGCGGGCCACGGCTAGGACGCGCTTGACCGAGCGCTCGGACCACATGGCCTGGCGCGTGGCGACCTGGTCGAAGAAGGCAGGGACGGGGAAGGAGATCGTGCGGGCGCCAAGGACCTGTCCCATGCGGGTGAGGACCTCGGCGGCGCTGGGTCCCTCGCGCAGCGGATCTGAGGCGCCGTTGAGCTGGACCACGGTCAGGCCCGGAACCTGGCGCACGGGCAGGGCCGCGGCCACCTCGCTCATCGTGGTCCCCCAGGCCACGCCGACGACGAGTCCCGCCTCGCCCACCGGCAGCCCCGCGGCGCCGGCCCCTGCACCGCCTGTGGCTCCTGCATCCCCCACCGCTCCTGCACCGCCTGCGGCCTGGTCCGCCCCTGCGAGCGCGGGCAGGGGCGAGAGCTCGGTGACCAGGTCCAGCATCCGCGCCGCTCCAACAGCCGCCACCTGCTGGAGGCGGTGGATCTCCGTGGTCCCCTCGCGTACAGGAACGATCTGGGTGCGCACCCCGAGCTCGTCATGCAGGGCCCGTTCCAGGCTGCCGGCCCCGCCGGGCTGGACCACCTCGATGCGCACGATGCCCTGCGCCCGCGCACGGGCCAGCAGGCGAGAGACGGTCGAGCGCGAGACGCCGAGGTGACGGGCGATGACCTCCATGGTCTCGCCCTGGGCGTAGTACATGGAGGCGGCCTCGTAGGTGACCAGGGCGTCAGGCGAGCCGGACAGGGCCGAGGGGGCTGCGACGTCGTCACCCTCAGCCTGGCCGAGGGCCTCACCAACCGGCTCGCTGCGCGCCGTACCGGCCTTCCTGGCGGACCGGGACCTGGGTGCGATGGTCATATTTTCCACCTCCGCAAACCGATCGTGCACATTCGTGCATCTGGCTTGCCCATTGTCACACCAACTCGGGATGCTCGGTGCAGACGCCGCCGGAGGGCACACCCGTCGCGCCCTCCGCAGTCGATCGCAACCCCGAGGAGCATCATGAGCGCCACCCAGTCCACCGCCCTGACCACCACCCAGCGCACCGAGGCCCTGGCCGCCATGAGCCAGCCCGAGGGTCTGGACGTCCTCGTCGTGGGCGGCGGGGTCACCGGAGCCGGGATCGCCGTCGACGCCGCCAGCCGAGGGCTGCGCACCGGCATGGTCGAGATGGGCGACTGGGCCTCCGGCACCTCCTCCTGGTCCTCCAAGCTGGTCCACGGAGGCCTGCGCTACCTCTACCAGCTCGACTTCGCCCTGGTCCACGAGGCCCTGACCGAGCGCGGGCGCCTCCTGGAGACCACCGCCCCGCACCTGGTCAAGGCCCAGCCCTTCCTGTGGCCGCTGAAGAACCAGATCGAGCGCTCCTACTCCGCCGTCGGCATCGGCATGTACGACGCCCTGGCCATCGCCGGCGCCCACGGGCACCAGACCGTCCCCGTTCAAAAGCACCTGGGCCGCAAGGGCACCCTGGCCCTGGCCCCCGCGCTTGACCCGTCCAAGATGGCCGGCGCCATCCGCTTCTACGACGCGCGCGTTGATGATGCCCGCCTGGTCATTGACCTGGTGCGCACCGCGGTGGGACTGGGCGCCTACGCCGCCAACCGCACCAAGGTCACCGGTTTCCTCAAGGACGACGCCGGCGCGGTGCACGGTGCGGTGGTCACGGACCTGGAGACGGGCGAGCGCCACGAGATCAAGGCCACCCAGGTCATCAACGCCACGGGCGTGTGGACGGAGGACACCCAGGACCTGGCCACGGACGCCGGGGGCCTGAAGGTCCTGGCCTCCAAGGGCATCCACATCGTGGTTCCCAAGGAGGCGATCGACGCCGAGACCGGCATCTTCGTGCGCACCGAGAAGTCCGTCCTGTTCATCATCCCCTGGCCGCGCTACTGGGTGATCGGCACCACGGACACTCCCTGGACCGAGGACGTGTCCAAGCCCGTGACCACGAGCGCGGACATCGACTACGTGCTCGAGCACGCCAACGCCGTACTGGCCAAGCCGGTGCGCCGCGAGGACATCATCGGCGTCTACGCCGGGCTGCGCCCCCTGCTCCAGCCCAAGCTGCGCCCGGGCGCCGAGGCCGCCAGCACCAAGGTCTCGCGCGAGCACACCGTCACCCGTGTTGCTCCCGGCCTGACGGCGATCGCCGGAGGCAAGCTCACCACCTACCGGGTTATGGCTGAAGACGCCGTGGACCACGCCCTGGGAGAAGGCGGCGCCAAGGCCCACCCCTCGACGACGGCGACCCTGCCGCTGGTCGGCGCCGCCGGCTACCACCGCCTGGCCAAGCAGGCCGGCACGATCGCCCGCGAGCGCGGCTGGACGCTGGCACGAGTGACCCACCTGCTCGACCGCTACGGAGACGAGCTGCCCCAGATCCTGGAGGCGATCGACTCCGAGGAGGGCCGGGCTGGGCGCTGGGGCGAGCCGCTGGAGATCCAGCCTGCCTTCCTGCGCGCCGAGGTCGCCTGGGCGGTCACCCACGAGGGCGCTGCCCACCTGGACGACGTCCTGCTGCGCCGCGTGCGCCTGGACATCGAGCGCCGCGACCACGGCCTGGCCGCCGCCGACGAGCTGGCCGAGATCATGGCCCCGCTGCTGGGCTGGGACGAGGAGGCCGTCGCCGCGGAGAAGGCTGCCTACGCCTCGCGCGTGGAGCAGGTCCTGGCCGCCGAGGCCGAGGCCACGGACGCGGCTGCCGTCGCCCACGTGACCACGGCGATCTAAGGCGGCCGGGCCGCGCCTACCATCTTCCTCACAACGACGTGAAAGGACCTCATCATGAGCGAGCCGGAGAAGTTCGTCCTGGCCATTGACCAGGGCACCACCTCCTCACGCGCCATCATCTTCAACCACAGCGGGCAGATCGTCTCGGTCGGCCAGCAGGAGATCAGCCAGATCTTCCCCAGCCCCGGCTGGGTGGAGCACGATCCGATGGAGATCTGGGACTCGGTGCGTGCTGTGGTGGCCGAGGCCCTGCAGAAGGCGCAGATCAACCGTCACCAGCTGGCCGCCGTCGGCATCACGAACCAGCGTGAGACCACCATCGTGTGGGACAAGAGCACCGGCAAGCCGGTCTACAACGCCATCGTGTGGCAGGACGTGCGCACCGGGGACATTGCCCACGAGATTGCCGCCGGCCACCCGCTGGGCACCGAGCGCTACCGCCAGATCACCGGCGAGAACATCTCCACCTACCCCTCGGCCACCAAGCTCAAGTGGATCCTGGACAACGTCGAGGGCGCCCGCGAGAAGGCCGAGGCCGGTCAGCTGCTCTTCGGCACCCCGGACACCTGGGTGCTGTGGAACCTCACTGGCGGGGTCAACGGTGGCGTGCACGCCACCGACGTCACCAACGCCTCACGCACCCTGCTCATGGACGTGCGCACGCTGACCTGGCGCGAGGACATCTGCGCCGACTTCGGCATCCCGGTCTCCATGCTGCCCCAGATCAAGTCCTCCTCCGAGATCTACGGCTACGGCCGCAAGAACGGGCTGCTCGTGGACACCCCGATCTGCGGGATCCTGGGCGACCAGCAGGCAGCGACCTTCGGCCAGGCCTGCTTCGAGAAGGGCTCAGCCAAGAACACCTACGGCACCGGCTGCTTCATGCTCATGAACACCGGCGAGGAGCCGGTCTTCTCTGAAGGAGGCCTGCTGACCACCGTGCTCTACCAGCTGGGCGACTCTAAGCCGGTCTACGCCCTGGAGGGATCGATCGCCGTGGCCGGCTCGCTCGTGCAGTGGCTGCGTGACAACCTCGGTCTCATCACCTCCTCCTCCGAGATCGGTGAGCTGGCGGCGAGCGTGGAGGACAACGGCGGGGTGTACTTTGTGCCCGCCTTCTCCGGGCTGTTCGCCCCCTACTGGAAGGATGACGCCCGCGGCGCAATCGTGGGGCTGACCCGCTACGTCACCAAGGGCCACATCGCGCGCGCGGTAGAGGAGTCCACCGCCTTCCAGTCCGCCGAGGTGCTCGACGCCATGAACGCCGACGCCGGGGTGCCGCTGAAGGACCTCAAGGTCGACGGTGGCATGACGCACGACGACCTGCTCATGCAGTTCCAGGCCGACCTGTCCGGGGTCGACGTCATCCGCCCCGTGGTGGCCGAGACGACGGCGCTGGGCGCGGCCTACGCCGCCGGCATCGCGGTGGGCTTCTGGTCCGGGATCGAGGACGTGGTCGCCAACTGGCAGGAGGGCAAGCGCTGGAGCCCGTCCATGGACCCGGCCGAGCGCGACCGGACCTACCGGCTGTGGAAGAAGGCGGTCACCCGCACCTTTGACTGGGCCGACCAGGACGTGAGGTAACAGCCAGGGGTGCCATGATGGGGGCGTCCACCGGGCCTGCAACGACGCCCGCCCCCCCGAGACCGGAGAAGCTCATGACCGCGCTCCTGGCCACCGCGATCCCCATGATCGCCCCTGCCTCCTTCACCCCCTCGACCACGGCCGTGGGCGGCTCCGTGGCACTGACCGCCCTGGTGGGGCTGGTACCCCTGCTCGTCTTCTTCGTGCTCATGGGGGTCTTCAAGGTCGCCACCCACTGGTGCGCGCTCCTCTCACTGGCCGTGGCCGGCGTCATCGCCGTCACCGCCTTCTCCATGCCCGTAGGCATGACAGCGTTGGCCGCCAGCCAGGGCGCAGCCATGGGCCTGCTACCGATCATCTACATCATCGTGGCGGCCGTGTGGCTCTACAACCTCACCGAGACCTCGGGGCGCAGCCAAGACCTCAAGGCCGTCTTCAACACCATCGGCAAGGGCGACCAGCGCGCCCAGGCGCTCATCGTCGCCTTCTGCTTCTGCGGCCTGCTGGAGGGCCTGGCCGGATTCGGCGCTCCTGTGGCGATCTCCGGGGCCATGCTGCTGACCCTGGGGGTGCGTCCTCTGCGTGCGGCCGCCGCCACTGTGGTAGGCAACTCCGTCAACGTCGGCTTTGGCGCAATGGCCATCCCGGTGACCACGGCAGCGCGGCTGGGCGGGGTCGACCCTGTGGAGATGGCCACGGATACGGGCCACCTCAGCTGGGTGCTGGCGCTGGCCGTCCCCTTCCTCGTCCTGCTCATCCTCGACGGCGTGCGCGGCCTGCGTCAGCTGTGGCCGCTGGCGCTGGTGGCCGGTGGCGCGGCTGGGCTCGGTCACTTCGTCACCCCGTCGGTCTCCTACGAGCTGACCGCCGTGGTCGCCTCGCTGCTGGGGCTGGCAGCCTGCTACCTCTTCCTGCGGGTGTGGAGCCCGACGACGCCGCAGGACCTGCGCACGCACGTGGAGGACGCTGACCGCCCTGACCGCGCGCGTATCCTCCTGGCGCTGCTGCCCTACGTGCTCGTGGTGGTCATCATCGCCGTGACCAAGCTGTGGAAGACCGGGGTCGATCTGTCCGCCGCCCTGTCCTCGGCCGATGTCGCGATCGGCTGGCCCGGTCTGTACGGCCACCTGCTCACTGAGTCCGGTCAGCCCTCAGGTGCTCCGGTCTACACCCTACAGATCCTGTCCAACCCCGGGACCTGGATCTTCCTCACCGCGGCCATCGTGGCCGTGGTCTACGGCCGGGTCTCCTCCGGGGGGCGCTTTGGCACCAGCGTGAGTGAGATGTTCATGGTGCTGCCACGCACCATCTACTCCTTGCGACTGTCCGTCCTCACCATCGTCACCGTCATGGCGCTGGCCTACGTCATGAACTTCTCCGGGCAGACCACCGCCATCGGGGCGGCCCTGGCCCAGACAGGAGCCGCCTTCGCCTTCCTGTCCCCCTTCCTGGGATGGATCGGCACAGCCGTGGCAGGCTCGGCGACCTCGGCAGGAGCCCTGTTCGCCGGCCTGCAGTCCACCGCGGCCGCCGGCGCCGGGATCGACCCGCGGATCCTGCTGGCGGCCAACACGATCGGAGGAGGACTGGGCAAGATCGTCTCGCCGCAGAACCTGGCCATCGTGGCCGGGGCAGTGGACTCCCCGGGAACGGACGCCGAGATCCTCAAGAAGGTGGCGCCTTACTCCCTCAGCCTCGTGGTAACGCTGGGCCTGCTCGTGCTCGCGGCCTCCCAGGGCCTGCTCGGCCCGCTCATGGTGGGCTGATCGGCCGGAGCCAGCCGTCTCATACGAGCTCCTGGCAGCGCACCCAGGCCAGGTGCACAGGCCGGTATTTCCGGGTTATAACCGCAGTCTGGGCTTGCGTATTGTCGATCTTTCCTCCGGTCCTCGCCCCTGCTGGGGCCGGCTCGCAGCGGCGAGGCGAGGAGAGACTTTGCCGCGCGAGAGCTGGGAGGCGAGCGACGACGTCGGCCCGTGGGACCTAGCGGCCCCTGGACGTGACCGAGCAGGCTCCTAGCCTGGGGACGTTCTGTCCACGATGGTGAGGAAGTTCCGTGCGCATCGCTCTGTTCGCGACGTGTCTGGCTGACACGATGTTCCCTCAGGCCGCTCAGGCGACCGTCACCCTGCTGGAGCGTCTGGGGCACGAGGTGGTGCTTCCTGAGAACCAGACCTGCTGCGGCCAGATGCACGCCAACACCGGCTACTTCTCTGACGCCGCCAAGATCGTGCGTAACCACGTCGAGACCTTCTCACCGGTGCTGGACGGGGAGTGGGACGCCGTCGTCGTCCCATCTGGATCATGCACCGGGGCGGTGCGTCACGAGCAGAAGATCGTGGCCGAGCACGTGGGGGACCACACCCTGGCACGCCGCGTGGAGGCGGTGGGCGCCCACACCTACGACCTGTCCGAGCTGCTCATCGACGTCCTGGGGCTTGAGGACGTGGGCGCCTACTTCCCGCACACGGTGACCTACCACCCCACCTGCCACTCCATGCGGATCGCCAAGGTCGGCGACCGCCCCTACCGCCTGCTGCGGGCCGTGGAAGGGCTGACCCTGGTGGACCTGCCGGACGCGGAGATCTGCTGCGGATTCGGCGGCACCTTCTCGATGAAGAACTCTGACACCTCCACCGCCATGCTCGCGGACAAGACCACCGCGATCATGTCCACCCGGGCCGAGGTGCTGTGCGCGGGTGACTACTCGTGCCTGATGAATATCGGCGGGGCGCTGTCACGCCAGAACTCAGGTGTGCGGATCATGCACCTGGCCGAGATCCTGGCCTCCACCAAGGACGCCCCCTTCACCGGTCATGTCTCCTTCCAGCCCTCCAACGAGGCGGTGCAGTTGTAATGTCTCAGGTCTTCCTCGGAATGCCGTCCATCCAGGCCCAGGGCCAGGCCCACACCGGCGGCTGGGTCACCAACGTCTCCACGCCCCAGGACGCCCTGCGCTGGGGCCATACCTTCCCTGAGGGCGCCCACCGCGCACTGGCCAACACCCAAATGCGGCGCAACCTCGGCCACGCCACCCGCACGATCCGCGCCAAGCGCGGCCAGCGGGTGGAGGAGATGCCGGACTGGGAGCAGCTGCGTGAGGCCGCCGAGGCGGTCAAGTTCGAGGTCGCCTCGCGCCTGCCCGAGCTGCTGGAGCAGTTCGAGGCCAACGTGACCGCCCACGGAGGCATCGTCCACTGGGCGCGCGACGCCGCCGAGGCCAACCGCATCATCGCCTCGATCCTCAAGGCCAAGGGCTGTGACGACGTCGTCAAGGTCAAGTCCATGGCCACGCAGGAGACCAACCTCAACGAGTACCTCAAGGACGAGGGCATCACCGCCCACGAGACGGACCTGGCCGAGCTCATCGTCCAGCTGGCCGATGACATGCCCTCCCACATCGTCGTCCCCGCTATCCACCGCAACCGCGCGGAGGTCCGCGGCATCTTCCTGGACCGCATGGAGGACGCCCCGGCCGACCTGTCCGACAACCCCGAGGAGCTGGCTGGGGCGGCACGCGCGCACTTGCGCAAGAAGTTCCTGCACTCCACCGTCGCCATCTCGGGCACGAACATGGGCGTGGCGGAGACGGGCACGGTCTCCGTCTTCGAGTCCGAGGGCAACGGGCGCATGTGCCTGACCCTGCCGGACACACTCATCACCCTGATGGGGATTGAGAAGCTGGTCCCGCGCTACCAGGACATTGAGATCTTCTCCCAGCTCCTGCCGCGCTCGGCCACCGGCGAGCGGATGAACCCTTACACCTCGATGTGGACGGGCGTGACCCCGGGCGACGGCCCGCAGGAGTTCCACCTCATCCTCATGGACAACGGGCGCACCAAGACCCTGACGGACCCGATCGGCCGCCAGGCGCTGGCCTGCATCCGCTGCGGCTCGTGCATGAACATCTGCCCCGTCTACCAGCACACCGGTGGTCACGCCTACGGCTCGGTCTACCCCGGGCCGATCGGCGCCATCATCACCCCGCAGCTGACCCAGGGGCTGGCCGACGACGACCCGGTCCACACCCTGCCCTACGCGTCCTCGCTGTGCGGGGCCTGCGCGGACGTGTGCCCGGTCAAGATCGACATTCCCACGATCCTCATCCACCTGCGTGCCCGCAGCGTGGACGTCAAGCGCCGCGCGGTGCCGGATATGTGGGACCTGGGAATGGCAGCGACCACGCCGGTCATGTCCAACCCGGCCCTGTGGAAGAGCGCCCCCTACGCCGTCAAGGCCTCGCGCCTGCTCGGGGGCAAGGACGCGGCCATCGGGGCCCTGCCTTTCCCCGCCTCGCTGTGGACGCGCACGCGTGACATCCCGGTGGCGCCGCGTGAGTCCCTGCGTCAGTGGTGGAAGCGCACGCACCCGGACGGCGTCACGCCGCCTGAGACCGTGGCGGCGGCCCGTGCTGCCCTCGAAGCGGATTCGGCCACGAAGGAGGCCAAGTGATGGATGCCAAGACCGCGATCCTTGCCCGCGCGCGTGACGCGATCTCCCGTTCCCAGGCTGGCCGCCCCGTGCGGGAGATCCCGCGTGACTACATCCGGGTTGGCCAGCACGCCCCCGGCTCCGAGCCGGTGGTGGCGGACATGATCGAGAAGCTGGAGGACTACTCCGCCCAGGTGGTCACGGCCGCTGCGGACGACGCCGTTGCTGAGGAGATCGACCGCTTCCTCACCCAGGCTGGGGCGAGCAGCGTGGTGGTGCCCTCGGGGCTGCCTCAGGCCTACAAGGAGGCCGCCGCCCGGGGAGGGCGCAGCGTGCGCGAGGACTCGCGCGAGGCGCCGATTCCTACCCTGGAGCTGGACGCCATCGACGCCGTGGTCACCTGCTCGCGGGTCTCGATCTCGATGTCCGGCACGATCTGCCTGGACGGCGAGAGTGACCAGGGGCGCCGGGCGATCACGCTGGTGCCGGACACGCATGTGGTGGTGATCGAGCGTGAGTCGATCATGCCGACCGTGCCTCAAGCGGTCGACGTGCTCGGGTGCCACCCGGAGCGTCCGACGACGTGGATCGCCGGCGGCTCCGCCACAAGTGACATTGAGCTTGTGCGCGTCAACGGCGTGCATGGGCCGCGCAACCTGCGTGTGGTCATCGCGCACTAGCCTGGCAGTCATGGCTGTTCCTCGACCGCCCGCCTCAGGCGCCAAGGAGCGCCGCGACGCTCTCATCGCCTACCTGCGCACCACCGGGGTGACGCAGGTGGCGGAGCTGCCTGAGCGCTTCGGGGTCTCCGTGGAGACCATCCGCCGCGACCTGCGGGCATTGGAGGCGGCGGGGAGGATCCAGCGCAGCTACGGCACCGTGACGGCTGCGGACTCGGGAAGCTTCGAGTCCAGCCGTGAGTTCCGCTTCTCTCATCACATCGATGAGAAGGAGCGGATTGCGGCGGCAGCGGTGGAGTATCTAGGGACTGCCGAGTCGATCTTCCTGGACGAGGGCTACCACCCCCTGCTCGTGGGGCGTGCGCTGCCGACCGACCGGGACCTGACCATCATCACGGCCTCGCTTCCCGCGGCGATCGAGCTGGCCGAGCGCCCACGCACCACGGTGATCGTCATCGGCGGGCGGGTGCGGCCGGTCACCCTGGCCAGCGTGGACCGGTGGGCTACCTCGATGCTGCGGGACATGGAGCCGGACCTGGCGATCGTGGGGGCGAACGGCGTGGGTGAGGACGGGTGGATGACCACTCCCAACCCGTCGGTGGCCGAGGTCAAGGAAGCAGTGCTGGCAGCCGCGCAGCGCTCGATCTTTGTGGGCTCGCACGCCAAGTTCGGCCACCACACCTTTGCGCGTTTTGGTCATGTGCGCCACCTGGAGCGCGTCATCACCGGCCGCGAGCTGCGGGCCTCAACGGCCCGGCGCCTGACGGACCTGGGTGCAACCATCGAGCGGGTCTAGGAGCCGGCTCTGAGCCATCCTGTCCGCTGGCGTCCGGGGCCGCCGCTCCTCCGCGGTCTCCCCGGCCTCCCTTGGTGCGTCGGTTCAGGCCCTGGACAGTCGGTTCGGGTGCGGTGGGCATGGGAACCGACTGTGACCCGCCTAAGACGACGGCGGTGCCGCTGCCCCGGTGCGTCGGTCCAGGCCCAACACAGTCGGTTCCAGGGTGCGGTGGGCAGGCATGAGGAGGGGGTGACACCCAGTCACCTGGGCATCACCCCCTCCTCTCCCCTATCACAGCCGCAGGCAAGCACCCTCGATGAGGCACAGGCACCCACCCACAGCCCACCAGGCAGACAACCCCACCAGTCACAGGCGCGGCACATCACCAACCCCCGTCACAAGGACCGTCTACCCGGCCAGCAGGCGTGCTGGCACGCTCACCAGCGCCAGCACACCCACCAGACTCAACAACCAGACCAGGCCCGGTCTGGGTCGGGCCGGTCAGACCGTTTCTGACCGGCCCGGCCCCCGGGGCTGGTTGGTTCAGGCGCGGCGGCGACGGATCAGCAGGCCACCCAGGCCCACCAGGCCCACAGCAACCACCCCGACCGCCACGTCCACACCCGTGACCGGCAGACGCTTGCCCAACGAAGCCACCGGCCCCACAGGCTTGGCTGGGACGGGTGTGTTGACCACACGACCCAGATCCACACTCACGCCCATCCGGTCGATCACAGCAGCCTTGGCCCAACCAGACAGGACGTAGCCCGCCGGCGCCTGGGTCTCCACCACACGGTAGGAACCAGCAGGAACACCCTCGAACACCACCCGGCCGTCCGCGCCACTGGTCACGGTGTCCAACACCTGCCCGGTAGTGGTGCGCAGCTCAAAGACCGCACCCACCAGAGGCGCACCAGCAGCGTCGGTCTTCACCAACGACACCACACCACGCACCAGGGTGTTCGTCACCGTGAACCCACTGGCAGCATCACCGGTGACGGTGGCCTCGTACCCTTCGGGCACGCTCGTCTCGGCCACCGTGTAGGAGATCTCGCCCTGATCGTCGTGGCTCAGCAGGCCGACGAACTCGCCCTTCCAGCTGTTGCCCGCGTTCAGCGTGAGCGTCTTCCCGGCGACGTCGGTGTCATTCGCCTTCAGCTGCACCGTCACCGAGTCCGGACGCTTACCGTCCTGGTTCTCGTTGTCGCTCCAGGTCTTGGTCACCTTGACCGTGACCTTCGAGCGCTTGTTGGTGATCTTGTATCCGGCGGAGTCGCTGCCGGTCACCGTGGCCTTGTAGCCCGTTGGCACCGAGGCCTCTTCGACCGTGTACTCGATCGCTTTGTTCGTGGCGGCGTCCTTGATCGGAAGGTTCTCGAACACGCCCTTCCAGGTCCCGGCCGCGCTGAGCGTCAGGTTACCCACGGCCTTGCCGTCGATGTCCTTCGCCGCCTTGCCGTTGGCCAGGAGCCTGACGCTGACCTCGGACACCGTGGTCGCGGTCTGGTCGCCGGCGCCGTTGTTCTCATCCCAGATCTTCTCAACCTGAACCGCGCGCGGACGCGACAGGCCGGCGTTCAACACGACTCTGCCCGCCAGGCTCGCGGTCACCGGCTCAGACACGGCCTTCTGCGCATCCGCAGTCCCCGTCAGCTTCACATCGCCCTTCTCCGTGACCGGGGAGAAGCGCGTGTACGGGTTCGATGCGCCCTCGCCTTGATCGGTCTTGGGCGGGGCGGGGTTGTAGACCGTCACGGTGTATTTCTTGCCCAGGGGATCCCGGTCGCCCGGGATAAGGCCCTGGAACTTGTAGGTGCCGTCCTCGCCGGTACGAACCGTCTCGACCAGATCGCCGCGCTCATCCCTGAGCTCGGCCACCGCGTCGGGGATCGCCTGCTCGAGGTCCTCACCGTCATCGTCCTTGTCGATGATGCTGTCGTTATCGATGTCGTACCAGACCTTGCCCGTGATGACGCCCGGTTCGATGAGCATGGCGACCGGCTGCCCATAGCGGTAACCCTTACCGGAGCCGAGGTCACGCAGGTAGGCAGGGGCCATGACATCGAGGGGGTTCGTCTCCGCGACCTCATGCGAGACATCTCCGACCTTCATGTTGAACAGGAAGGTCTGCGCCTCCTTGGGCTGGATCTGAGCGTCATCGGGGGAGCTGATCCGGACGAAGTTCACCCTCGCCCAGTCCTCTGCCGTCCAGGACGCCGTATTGGCCTCGTCCGTCCAGTCGAAACCACCCCACTTGAGCGCCTGGCTCGTGGGCTCGGCATCCCGCGCGTAGGAGACCGTGTAGCCAGCCGGGAGCTCGCTCTTGATTCCGCCGTTCAGGTTCATGGTGAACTCGAAGGCCTTCTTCGTGGGCTGCACCGCCTGACCCCAGTTCTGCCCCTCCTTCGGCACCGGCCAGTAGATCGTGAGGCCGTTCGCCGCCGTCTGCGTGGGGTTGGTGGCGATCAAGCGGTAGTCGACCGTGGACTCCGCACCGATCTCGGTGCGCTTCCGCCCGTCATAGGTCACATAGCGCGAATCGGGCTGGGTCGCCATCTTCGCAGCCGACTGCACGACGACGTCGGTCGGCGACTTGGGCTCGATAGCGCCGACCGGACGGCCGAAGAGGTCGTCGGTCGAGCCGTTGCCGTTGAGGTCCCACCTGTCGGTGGTCATGCCCCCACCGTGGACGAGCTCTTCCTTCGTGTCCGTGTCGAACTCGTACCAGACGATGCCCTCGTCGGCGCGCCATCCAGCGGAAAGGCCACCCGGAGGGCCAACGTAGCGTGCCTCATCCTTCGTGGGGTCAGAGGTGTAGGAGATCCTGAGGCCGATGTCGCCGTCGTAAGCCCAGTACCCGATATTCGTCGTATACGGGACCGCCTTTGCCGCCTCATACCAGTAGAACTGCGCACCGCCCGTGCGCATCTCGTATTTATCTTTCTCGTTGGTGATCTTCGTCAGGTCGAGCTTGTACACCCGGGCCTTGGGATAGGCCTCCTTGAGTTTGTCAGAAGGTGCGACCTCGTACACGTCAGCCTGAGCGCTGTACTCAATGCCGTTCTTGTTCTCCATCCACGCTTGCTTGGCTCCGACCGAGCGCGAGTACAGCCTGAAGGACATATCCGAACCGAACGGGCTGATGACGTAGATCGCGTTGAGCGTCTGGGCGCCTGTCGAGGATCCGTTCCAGACTGACTGGAAGTAGCTGAACCACCTATCAGCCTGCTGCTCGCCAATCACCGGATCGATCAGACCGTCATGCCACGCGTAGTTCCCCGAGTTATGCCCCTCGATATAGCTCTTACCGGTGAATCCGGTGAAGGTATCGCCGATGGTCACATGGTCCTTCGAACGACCCACGTACTTGTTGTTCTCGGCGACGCCGTCGCCGTCCCAGTCCCAGATGTCCTGGTTACGGTGGTTGAACTCCGGCTCCTCATCACCCGTGTTCTCAATGCGGATACGTGCCTTGAACAACGTGGGATTGTCTCCCCACTTGCCCTTCTCGATGACCGTGTTGTTCCGCACAACACCGAAATACGGCAGCGTGGTAGTGGGTTGATTGAAGTCTTCCTTGCCGGAGCCGTCGTTTGCCTCGGCGCGGCTCCTGTAGCTGACAAACGAGGTCTTAGCCGGAATCGTGTCGATCTTGTACTCGATGTGCTTGAGATACACGCCCTCGTGGGCGCCGTCTCCGAGCACCGTCTGCACGCGGAACCGCTGAGGCGGGTTGTCATATGAATAGGTCTTGGTCCTATTCGTGTTCGAGTCCCACAGCGTCACCTTGAAGTCGGTGACCTTGGTGGCTTTCGCGCCGGCGTAGTCGCGCGAGAGGAAGGGCAGGGCCTGCGCCGTTACGCCGCCGACGCCGGTGTTATTGACGTCGTAGTCGATGATGATCGTCTTGGCCCGCGAGCTGCCAGTGCCGCGGTTTCCGACGGTGAAGTATCCGAGGGTGCGCTCCTGGGTGTGCTCGAAGCCGGGGGCGCCCATGTAGACGTTGTTGTCGGCGATATAGCCCTCCCACAGGGGCCAATCAGCCTCACGGCTCGGCCGGTACATCTGCGTGTTGACATAGACGTCCTCGGTCGGCTCAACGATCTCGTAATTCACCGAGCTGAGCTTCTTGGCGTCGTAGGGCAGGTGGGAGGACTCGCTGTAGGGATTGTGCAGCTTGACGCCCACATCGATCTGCTCGATCGTCACGATGGTGCCTGCAGGGAAGTTAGCAGCCGGGAAGCGCCACATCGGATTGAAGGCATTGTCCCCGTTCTCGAAGGTGACGAGCTTATTCTCCTTGCGCCACACATACAGCGTCTTATCTTCCGGAACGGTGTATGTGCTTCCATCGCTCTTGGTGAACTGCTCCCCCGCCTTGAAGGTTGTCAGATCGGCATCGGAGACATCGGTTCCCCCTTGCTTCGTATACAAGCCCAGGTACTCAGCCTTCGCGGGAACAAGAAGCGCGAAGAAATAATCATCGACCACAATCTGGGAGCGATCGTTTGCGCTGGCGATCCATTTGACAGTCTCTGTGGTTCCGCGAGGGTCATCGAGGCCAACCTCGATATTTCCCTGAGCGTTCACTTTGTTCCAGACATCATTCCGCCCAATGGTGTTGAGAACACGCGGGTTCTTCAGCGACGTTGTGGTCGTGAGCTTCTCGTTTGCCTGCGCGCCAGCCTCGTCCACGTAGGACTGCTCAACCGTTACTCCCTCGGGGACAGTCAGGGCGCCGTCGAGGTGTGAGACCAGCTGGATGGGGACCATGAACGTGACTTCCTGCGTGGTGTCCTGAAACTCGTAGCTCAGGACGCCGTCGTTCATGTTCGCGCCATAGATGGTTGTCGGCTTCTTCACCGAATCAGCCTGCTTGCTCGGGACAGTCTGCCCGTTGTCTTTGAGTTCCTGGACCCAGCCCTGGGTCTTATCGAGGGCGAACGCGTCGCCACGATAGCGGACTCCTGGCTTGAGCGTGATATCGATACGCTTCTCCGTTGCCACGGGGAATACGGCATGGATCTCGAGGTTTATGGACTGACCGCGGTTCAACTGCACGGTGGTCGAGGAGTCGCCAAGATCCACAAGGGTGTTCCCGCCAGCTGTCAGCTTGGCCTCAATGACCGGCTCTTGCACCACATTCGCGGCACGATCCTCTGAGCGGCCGACCATGACCTTGCTCAGCGGCGAAGGCAATGAACCATCGGCGCCCTGAGAAGAAGGCTCCTCGACTACAGCGTTGTCTGAGTCTTGTGCATCAGATTCCGCACCCCCCGCTTCATCAGCAGGGGCGGACACCGACGTCGTCGGCCCGTCACCGGGAACCGCGTCCTCAGCCACAGCAGGCACCGCGCCACCAAGCAACAACGCACCCGCAGCAAGGACACCAAGAACAGACTTGGGAAGCCTCATGGGGAACCATCCTCATCGATCACGACTGCCCACACCGAACCGGGGAGACTCAGGGCGCAGACAAGGGAGACACACAGCATGGTAACGCCCTCCCCCCCCCCGCCAAGGCCTTGCGCCCTGCGCAGTCTCTAGCTCCCTAGCCTCCCAGGCAGCCGCCCCACCCGCCACACCGGTCACCGTTCACACCCACTTCGGTCACCTGGCACCATGACTCGCCCCACATCATCCACTTTCGTCGCACGATTCCAACCCTCACCACCACTCCAAGCACACACGCAACGGTCATCCAGACCAGGCACACCGGTCACCACGCGGGCACAACCAGGCGTCAGGATTCTTGCGCAGCCGGAACCGGGCACCACGCCCGCGCTCCCGCCCGCAGACAACGTCGTCCCGGAAGGTGCCTCGATGCCCATCTCGAACAAGATCGTCGCCGCGATCCAACGCAGCGGATTCCCCACCGACCTCGCCGTCGGCTTCCTCGCCGTCGTCATCTTCGTCATCGGTGACGGTATCGAGGCCGTGTGGATCACCAGCTACCTGTCCACCCCCGAGGTCGGATTCTCCGTCTCCCAGGCCTCCATGATCGTCACCTCCTACGGGGTCGTCGTCGCGATCGCCGCGTTCCTGTCCGGCGCGCTGTGCGACGCCCTGGGCTGCCGCAAGGTCATGGCAATCGGCCTGGTCTCCTTCCTTATCTTCGATGCCCTGTTCATCACCGTGGCCATCGCCTCCCACAGCCTGCCCCTGCTCATGGTCATCTACGGCCTGCGCGGCTTCGGCTACCCCATGTTTGCCTACGGCTTCCTCACCTGGGTCATGATGGTCATCCCCGCCGCCCGCCAGTCCTCTGCCTCGGGCTGGTTCTGGTTCGCCTTCTCGCTCGGCATGCAGCTGCTGGGTTCCTACCTGTCCAGCTTCTTCGTCCCCGCCATCGGCCACACCGCCACCCTGTGGGCCGGATGGGCCCTGGCCGCCGTCGGTGGCGGCCTCGGCATGGCCTTCCTCGCCCGTCACCCCTCTGCCGACCTCAACCAGGGCAAGTCCATCGCCGCCTCGGTCTCCTCCGCCGTGACGGTGCTGTGGCGCTACCCCAAGGTCTCCATCGGCGGGATCGTCAAGGTCATCAACCTCTCCGGCCAGTACGGCATGCAGGCCTTCTACGTGGTCTACCTCCACAAGGTCTTCGGCATGCCCGAGTCCCAGGCCATCCTGGAGTTCTCGATCTTTGGCCTCGTGGCCATCATCGGCGACGTCTTCTGGGGCGTCATGGGAGACAAGATCGGCTGGCGCAACACCATCCAGTGGGCCGCTGCTCCCATCTGCGCCGCCTCGCTGGTCTACATGTACCTCATCCCCATCATCGCCGGTCCGAGCTTCTTCCTCATCGCGCTGGGCACCGCCGCCATCGGCATCGGCCTGTCCGCCTTCGTGCCGACGACGCCGCTGATCACCGCCCACGCCCAGGGCGAGACCGGCAACGCGCTGGCCATCCTCAACCTCGGCGCAGGCCTGGGCGCCTTCGTCGGCCCGGCCATCGTCACCCTCCTGCTGGGCGATGAGACCACCGCCTCGGGCTACCTGTGGGTCGCCGTCGGGCTCGCGGGCCTGTATGTCATCGCCTTCACCCTCACCTTCGCCCTCAAGCTCCCCGGCAACGCCAAGATCATCGACACCACTGACCTTCTGGTCACCGCTGAGGCCCTGGCCGAGCTCAAGGCAGGCGAGACCGGCACCAAGCCCACCAACGCCCCCGGCGCCCTGAGCGGCCAGGCAGGCCCCACCGTCGTCCATCGCTCCGGCTCAGCCCCCACGCCCGACGACGCCCTCCTGGCTCGCTGAGACACTCACCTGACTGCACACTCACCTCTATCCGCCTCGACTGACAAGGACACTGCCATGACCACCCTGGCCACCCACCCCCTCGCCCCCACCTACGACCGCTCCGCCGTCACCACCGGCATCGTCCACATGGGCGTGGGCGGATTCCACCGCGCCCACCAGGCCATGTACCTCGACCGCCTCATGCGCGAAGACAAGGCCCTGGACTGGGGCATCTGCGGCGTCGGACTGATGCCCCAGGACTGCGCCATGCGCGACGCCCTGACCGCACAGGACTACCTGTACTCCCTCACCCTCAAGCACCCCGACGGCCACCACGAGACCTCGATCATCGGCTCGATCCACGACTACAAGTTCGCCCCCGAGGACCGCGACGGCGTCCTTGAGGTCATGACCGCACCGACCACCCGCATCGTCTCGCTCACCGTCACCGAGGGCGGCTACAACATCGACGACGTCACCGGCGCCTTCCGCACCGACTCGGCCGGGGCCGTGCACGACGCCGCCCACCCCAGCGAGCCGGAGACCTCCTTCGGCTACATCGTTGAGGCGCTGCGCCTTCGCCGCGCGGCCGGCACCGCGCCCTTCACCGTCATGAGCTGTGACAACCTGCCGGGCAACGGGCACGCCGCCCGCACCGCCGTCGTCTCCCAGGCCCGCATGAGCGATCCCGAGCTCGCGCAGTGGATCGAGGCCAACGTCTCCTTCCCCAACTGCATGGTCGACCGCATCACCCCCAAGACCACGCCGGCGGACATCGAGGAGGCCGAGAAGGTCCTCGGTGTGCACGACAACTGGCCCGTGGTCGCTGAGCCCTTCACCCAGTGGGTGCTGGAGGACCAGTTCACCCTGGGCCGCCCGCCGTACGAGGAGGTGGGCGTCCAGCTGGTGGAGGACGTGGTGCCCTACGAGCTGATGAAGCTGCGTCTGCTCAACGGCTCCCACCAGGCGCTGGGCCACTGGGGGCGCCTGCTGGGCATGACCTACGCCCACGACGCCGCCGCGGACGCGGACATCTCGACCTGGATCCGCACCTACCTCGACCGCGAGGTGCTGCCGACCCTGCGGCCGGTGCCCGGGATCGACCTGCGTGAGTACATCGACACCCTCTTCGAGCGCTTCACTAACGAGGCCATCGCCGACACCCTGGCGCGCCTGGCCTTCTTCGGCCCCTCGGGCATGCCCAAGTTTGTGCTCGCCGGACTGCGTGAGAACCTCGCCGCCGGCCGCCCGATCCGCATGGGTACGGCGCTGTGCGCGGCGTGGTCGCTCGGTGTGCTCGGACGCGACGAGAACGGCGGGGAGATTGAGCAGGTGGACGATCTGCGGCCCTTCTCCCAGGCCCAGGAGGCTGGGCGTGGCGGTGAGGGCGAGCTGGCCTTCATCCGCAACGCCGCCATCTTCTCCAACCTCGCCGAGGACGAGCGCTTCCGTTCCACCTACCTGTCCGAGCTCGCCGCCCTGCGCGAGCAGGGCTCGCGCTCTCGTATGAAGGCGCTGCTGACGGCCGAGAACTGAGGCTGGGCGCAGGCTGCGCGCCGCTTGCGGCTGCTCGCCTGTCATGACCCACGACGGCGCCGCTCGTCTCGCTCGCGAGGCGGGCGGCGTCGTCGTGCGCTGCTGGAACGTGGGAACCGGGGAGATCGGAGGCCCGGACATGCCGTCTGCTGCGTGCTTTCCCCGATTGAGACGGCCTTCGGCGATTGGTACGTGCGTCCCAGGCTCTGACAAGCGCTGCACATTCAGGAAGGCACGCACCAATCGCCAACGGCCCGTTCCAATGCCCTGCGCCGCCCCACCAACCGGCGTCGGCCTGCGCTTCCTGTGACCGCTAGACTTCCCCCATGACTGACGCGACTGAACGCTCTGCCTCCCTGCCCGCCGATGCCTCCCAGGCCCAGGACAAGCAGGCGGCCAAGAAGCAGTCCAAGGCCGAGCCCGGCCCGGGCGAGCAGTTCGAGATCCGCGCCGCCAAGCGTGAACGCCTGCGCGCCGAGGGCTGGGAGCCCTACCCGGTCCAGGTGCCCGTCACCACCACCATCCAGGCTGTCCGCGAGCGCTACAGCCACCTGGAGGCCGACCAGGAGACTGACGACGTCGTAGGCGTGGCCGGGCGCGTGACCTTCCTGCGCTCCTCGGGCAAGCTGTGCTTCGTTGCCCTGGCCGACGGCGCCGGCCGGACCCTGCAGGCCATGATCTCCGCCAAGAACCTGCCCGGCGAGGGTCACACGAGCCTGGCCTCCTTCAAGTCCGACGTCGACCTGGGCGACCACCTCTTCGTCCACGGCCGCGTCATCTCCTCGCGCCGCGGCGAGCTGTCCGTCATGGCTGAGACCGCCCTGACCGCCGGCCACTCCGCCGAGCAGTTGCCCGAGCTCGGCGACGACGCCGTCGAGGTCCCGGCCTGGCGCATCGCCTCCAAGGCCCTGCGGCCGCTGCCCAAGACCTGGACCAATGACAAGGGCGAGACCGTCTCCCTGTCCGAGGACAACCGCGTGCGCCGCCGTGAGCTCGACCTGCTCACCCGCCCGGCCGCCCGTGACATGGTGCGCACCCGCGCCGCCGTCGTGCGCTCCCTGCGCGAGAACTTCCACCGCCGCGACTACCTGGAGCTGGAGACCCCCATGCTCCAGGTCATCCACGGAGGCGCGGCTGCACGGCCCTTCGTCACCCACATGAACGCCTTCGACATGGATCTCTACCTGCGCATCGCCACGGAGATCTACTTGAAGCGCGCCGTGGTGGGCGGCGTCGACCGCGTCTTTGAGATCAACCGCAACTTCCGCAACGAGGGCGCCGACTCCTCCCACTCCCCCGAGTTCGCCGCGCTGGAGGCTTACGAGGCCTACTCCGACTACAACGGCATGGCTGAGCTGACCCGCAACCTCGTCCAGCAGGCGGCCCGTGACGCCTTCGGCCTGGAGGAGGGCAAGGAGGTCGTCACTCTGGCCGACGGCACCGAGTACGACCTGTCAGGCGAGTGGGACAAGATCGACCTGTACACCTCGGTCTCCAACGCCGTGGGCGAGGAGATCACGGTCGAGACTCCCCGCGAGCACCTCGTGGCCCTGGCTGAGAAGCTGGACCTGGAGGTGGATGACTTCGCGGTGGCCGGCAAGATCGTCGAGGACATCTTCGAGGAGACGGTCGGAAACAAGCTGTGGGCCCCGACCTTCGTCTACGACTTCCCCGAGGACACCTCACCCCTGACGCGTTACCACCGCTCCAAGCCAGGGCTGACGGAGAAGTGGGACCTGTACGTGCGCGGCTTCGAGCTGGGCACCGCCTACTCCGAGCTGGCCGACCCGGTGGTCCAGCGCGAGCGCTTCGAGGCCCAGGCCCTGGCCGCCGCCAACGGCGACCCCGAGGCCATGGTGCTGGATGAGGACTTCCTCGTGGCCATGGAGCAGGGCTTCCCACCCTGTGGCGGCATGGGCATGGGCATCGACCGTCTGCTCATGGCCCTGACCGGCCAGGGCATCCGCGAGACGATCACCTTCCCGCTGGTCAAGCGCGCCTGAGCCCGCGAGCGCGCGACAAAAGCAGCGCTACCCCCATTGATACGTGCATACACGATTGTGGCGTGCTCCCTGGGCCCCGGGGAGCACGCCACAGTCCTAGGTGTACGCACCTATCCGCGCAGGTACGTACACCAATCAGGATGGCGCTGGAGTCACGCAGGGTCGGCGCCGCAAAACAGCAGAGGCAGCACTGAAAAGAAGCAAGGCAGGCAGAGCCAACGCCTGCCTATCGGCCAGGCGCCCGCCAAACAGCGGCTCAGGAGCGGATCAGCCCCCGGATCGTGTCCTCGCACTCCTGGCGGGAGACGGCGCGGCACCCCTGGCGCACCCAGGCGGCAATCTTGGCCGGCTCCTCACGCGCCAGGCGCACCCCACGCGTCAGCAGGACGTGCAGGGGCTTGCGGTGCTCATTGACATCCCGGCGCAGCCGGAACCACCAGGTCTGGATTGTCGGCCTGCGCAGCACCAGGGCATCAGCCAGCACACCGGCCTCACGGCAACGCTCCACGAGCTCAGCAGCAAAGATCCCCTCGGCCACGAAAGCCTTCTCCGCCCCTAGCTCCAGCACCTCGCTGCCCACGGTCGCGTTGTCAGCGATCGAGTAGACCGGCACCGTCGTCCGACCGCTCTGGCACAGCTGGAGGATCGCCGTCATCGCGCGCTCAGCATCCCAGCTGGCCGGGTGGTCCCAGTCAATGAGGCTCATGGCTTCCGACTGGCTCACGCCAGCCTCGCCGGACACCCGCCCATCCAGCAGCGGCATGCCAGGCTCGTCACCATCACGGTAGAAGTCGTCCAGCTTGAGCCGGCGTGCGCCTACCCTGCGCAGGAGAGAGGTCTTGCCAGAGCCGGAGGGGCCGGTGAGCAGGATGACGCGTGCCTTCACGGGACCTAAGCCTAAAGGGAGGGGACTGCGCGGCGGCGGGCCAGGAGCAGGGCGCCTCGGCCTCAGCCGCGAGCCTGCTCGAAGCTGACCCCGGAGGACACCAGGCCTTGCAGCCGGGCAACATCAGAGTCGACGGGAACCTGGCCAGGCTCGCTGCCCCGGTCCACGATCTGGTTCTTGGCGTCCACGAAGACGACGTGGGGCAGGTAGGTGCGTGCGGCGGCGTCGTCGATCTGGGAGTAGGCGATGAGAATGACGATGTCCCCGGGCGAGACCAGGTGCGCCGCCGCCCCGTTGACACAGATCTCGCCCGCGCCACGCTCGCCGGGGATGACGTAGGTGGACAGGCGGTTGCCGTTGGTGCAGTTGCAGATGTCCACACGCTCGCCGGGCAGCAGGTCAGCGGCCTCCAGCAGCGCAGCGTCCACCGTGATCGAGCCGACGTAGTTGAGGTCGGCCTGGGTGACGGTGGCGCGGTGAATCTTGGACGTCATCATCGTCCGGGTGCGAGTGCTCATCGCGGCCAAGGGTATGCCGTGCGGTGCCCTGCCAGGCGGCGAGGTGAGCGAGGTGACAGCACGCGTGCCTCACACCTGCGCCGCGGAGGGAGGGCCGACGACGGCGCGCGCCACCCCTTCGGCGCTGTCGCCCTGCCAGCCGGTTGGCCCGGGCCGACGCGCTCAGCCGAGGCTCACCAGCGTGTTGTCGATCAGCCGGGTCGAACCGACCTTGGCAGCCAGGGCCAGCAGGACGGTCCCGGTGGTGGCGACCGCTGCGGCGTCGTCCGCAGCAGGCAGGCCCAGGCCGGCGCCGGCGCGCTCGACGAAGCTGTCCGGGTCAACGACCGCGACGTAGTCGACCTCGACGCCCTCGGCACCCGCCAGCAGCTCAGCTGCCACCTGCCGGACCCCGGCGGCGTCGGCACCGCTGGCCGCGGCCTGCCGCCCAGCCTCCAGCGCACGGGAGAGCGCCAGCGCCTGGCCGCGCTCGGTGGCCGAGAGGTAGGCGTTGCGCGAGCTCATGGCCAGGCCGTCCTCCTCACGGCGAATGTCCACGGGGACGATCTCCAGCGGCACGGCCAGGTCACGGACCATGGCGGAGACGATCGCCAGCTGTTGGGCGTCCTTGCGCCCGAACAGCGCCCAGCGCGGGCGGGTGAGGTGCATGAGGGTGAGCACCACCTGGAGCACGCCGGCGAAGTGTGTGGGTCTCGTGGCACCCTCGAGAACAGTGGCCATGGGCCCCGGGTCCAGGCGCACGGTGGGCTCGCCGGCCGGGTACATGACCTGCGGCGTGGGAGCGAAGACGATGAGACGGCCCACGCGCGGCGCGCCGGCCTCGTCCGTCAGCGCAGCGGTGATGCCGGCGACGTCAGCGTCCAGGGTGCGCGGGTAGGCGTCGAGGTCCTCCCCCGGGGCGAACTGGAGGGGGTTCAGGAAGATCGTGACAACAACCGTCCCGCTCGGGCCTACGCGGCGGGCTGCCTCCGCGACGAGGTCGAAGTGGCCCTGGTGCAGGGCGCCCATGGTCATGACGACGGCGCGCGGGGCGACGTCGCCGTCCAGCGCTGCAGCGAGCTCGGCGCGTGTACGGGTCAGGGTGGCGAGGGGGGAGGACGTGGAAGACACAGTCGAAGTCACGGCTCCAGAGTAGTCCGCGCCCACCGACCACCTGCCTGCCGACCGACCTCCTGTGTGCCCCGGTCGACCCCGGTATTCGCGCATATGCCGAGGTCGGTCGGGGATTGCGCGGTCGCGGGGCACACAGGAGGTCGGTCGAGGACTGCGTGGTCGCAGGGCGCGCAGGTGGTCGGCTGGCACTGGTCTCAGCCCAGGACTCCGCGTAGGTGCTCCGCCGCCGCTGCCTGGATCTGGCCGGTGGACTCGCAGCGGTCCACCGTTGCCCGGGCCAGAGCCCGATAGGTCGCTACCACGTCCTCCAGCGGTTTCCCCTCATCATCACGCAGCTGCGAGAGCGCCTCCAGATGCGCCTGGACGGTCCCGGCGTCCCCCCGTGCCACCGGCCCGGTCAGCGCCTGGTCCGCCCCCTCGTGCAGCGCACGGCCCAAGGCTGCACTGAGCAGCGGGCGAAGAGTCGCCGCCCCGTCCTCCACGCCAGCCGCCGTCAGCGCCCGCACGGCCTGCCCCACGAGCGTCACCAGGTGGTTCGCTCCGTGGGCCAGCGCCGCGTGGTAGGCCGCCCGCGCCGACTCCGCCAGCACAAAGGGCTCCCCACCCAGCTCGACCGCCAGCGCCTGCCCGATCGGCAGGAAGGCCGGCGGCGCCGTCACCGCCATCGGGCAGCCCGTGAGCCTGGCCAGGTCCGTGGACATGCCGGAGAAGGTCATGGCCGGGTGCAGGGCGATCGGAATCGCACCGGCCGCCTGCGCCGGCGCGAGGACCTCGATGCCGTAGCGCCCGGAGGTGTGCACCACGATCTGGCCCATCTGCCACGCCCCGAGCTCAGCCAGGCCAGTGACCAGGTCTGCCAGGGCATCGTCAGGCACGGCCAGCAGCACGAGCTCGGCGCGGCGGATGATCTCCTCCACCTCCAGCACCGGGACGCCCGGCAGCATGACCTCAGCCCGCTCACGCGAGGCCTGCGAGACGGCGTGGACGCCGATGACCTGGTGCTCCACCGCCCGCAGGGCCGAACCGAGGACCGCGCCGACCTTGCCGGCTGAGATGATGCCGACCCCGAGCCGCCCTGGCCGAGAGGTCTCAGGCTCAACGACCGGGTTGGCGCAGGAGTGTGGCTCAGTCATGGCGTGATCGTCTCACGCCTGGACGTCAGGCAGCAGGCTCGGCCACGGCCCTGGCCAGCCAGCGGTCAATCCTCTCGGCCCGACGACGCCGCAGCGCCCGATCAGAGATAACGCGCTCCAGCGCGGCAGCGTCCCCCAGATCGAGGTTGGACATCCCGGTGGACACCTGACCGATGCTCACCATGCACAGCTCGATCTTGGCCAGCCTGCGACGTCGGGCCAGCGGCCCCTGGCTGATGTTGACCGACTGGATCCGCTCGTAGGGCACCACGCTGGTGTTCCTCCACAACCGGCTCGTACGCAGGATGACGCAGGTATCGGTCAGCACGATCCCCTCGCGGCACCAGGCCAGGGGAGAGAAGACCCGTCCCCGGGGGCTGATACGGATCAGGCCACGCTCAGGCGAGCCGATGGGCGCCCCCGGGTCCCCCACGCCGTCGTCGTCCATGCCTGACAGGACGGCCTCCAGCAGGGCGTCGGGGTCAGCCACCCCCAGGTTAGGGGTCACCAGCCACAGGGCTCGCAGCGCTGTGTCACGGTCCCCCACCGGCAGCAGGATGTTCGAGCCGTTTTCCTGTACCTGGCCCGAGGAGGAGTCCACGCTCTCACGCCCGGCCACACAGGCCACGACCTTCCACCAGTCCTTGCCACGCCACAGCGGCCCCTGCTGCAGGCTCACGGCGTGCACCCTCCCGGGTGGCAGCGTGGAGGAGGTGTCCGCCGTCAGGCCGTAGCGCACGCGGATGCCAGCCGGGGTGGCAAAGGCACGGAAGCGCCACCCCCGGTTGAAGCGCCCCCACACGACGCCGACGGCGGTCAGCGGCATGATCGCCATCGGCACGATCACGCCGATGAGCTCTCCCAGGTCCGCGGTATCGCTCGCAGTGAGAGTCACCACGAACAAGATCGCGAAGACCACCACGATCACGGCGGTCGTCACGATGGCCGCCGAACGCAGGATCGAGCCGATGAGGACCTTCGTGTCCACCTCGTACAGCGGGTACTCCTCACGCTGCCGGCCGCCGGCCGGCGGCGCAGCCGCAGCATCCTCAAAGCCTCGTGGCGCCAGCCCGGCCCCGGCTGGGCCTCCGTCCTGCGCCGGCGCCGCCAGGGGCGACGCCGTGGCCGCCTCCGGCGCCTCAGCGCTCCCAGGCTCCTGGCTCGCCCGGTCAGAGGCTGCTCGCCCGGCTCCGTTGGTCTGCGCGCCAGCCGCCAGGTCAAGGATGAGGTCCCTCAGTTCCTCCAACCGCGCGGTGGGCAGGTAACCCAGCACCACCCGGGAGTCGCCGCTGCCGGCCACCTCGACCGTCAGCTGCCCGAGCCCGAAGACCCGGCCCAGCAACGGGTGGACGACGTCGACGGACTGGATCCGCGGCAGGCGCGCGATCCGCAGCTGCTTGGTCAGCACCCCCGAGCGCAGGTAGACACCGTCACGGTCCACGGCATAGGTCTTGTAACGCCAGCCCAGGAACAAGGCGATGCCCAGGAGCACCAGGACCGCTCCCACTGCAGGAAGGATCCACACCAGCTGGGACTGGCTGAAGGGCAGGCCCTCCTTGGAGATGGCCTGGTAGGCCTGGTAGGCCTCATCCGCGTTCTGGTAGGTGAGGAAGGCCAGGAGCGCGGCAATGACCTTCCACCCCTCCAGCAGCGGGGTGACGGGGTGCATGCGCTGCCACTGGAGTCCTTGCGGCAGGCTGATCGAGCGCTCGGCCGCGTCCGTGCCGTTCTTCCTGGCGCTCACAGCCCGCTCATCCTCTCCTCGCCGCGCTCGGACAGCAGCTGGCGCAGGTGCTCGGCCTCAGCCACCGGCAGGCCGTTGATCGTGGCGTCAGTGGAGGCCGAGGCCGTGTGGAGCTTGACCTCCGCGATACCGAGGTGGCGGGCCAGCGGGCCCTGGGAGGTGTCCACGAACTGCATGCGTCCGTAGGGGACCACCGAGAGGTGACGAAACATGATGCCCTTGCGCCACAGCAGGTGGTCCTCCCCCAGCGCGTAGCCCATGGCACGCACCTGGCGAGGAATGAGCCAGGCCTCCCACAAGGTGGTCGCCGTCGTCGCGCCCGCTCCCAGGAACCACCAGTGGCTGTGCATGGCGCCGAGTACGAGGAAGACGATGATGACCACGGCGTCGAAGCCGAGGTTGACCGTCAGGCGGGCAGTGATCAGCTTGGGCGAAACGGGGCGAAACTCCACGCCCTCAGGCTTGAAAGGCGAGACGGAGGCGGGATCGGCGGGCCGGCCGGGCTCAGGGGCAGTGGACTCGGTCGGACGGGAAGCAGTCACGGTGGCTCCTTGCGGGGGCTGGGGTTTCCAGCCTCTCACGCCAGCACGTCTGCCCGCCTCCTCCGCCAGGAGGAAGCCCCTCCTTCGCCAGGCTCAGGCCGTCGCGCCGCCGCTGGGTAGCGCCGAGCCGGACGAGCCGTCCTCGTCGTCGTCATCGCTCATGTCGATCGCGCACCAGTGCTCGACCACCACGCCTGCCACGCACCACGCCAGGGAGGCGATCAGGCAGCCACCGGCGGTCCATCCCAGGGTGTCCATCGCTGGGGAAGCCGGAGCGATCAGTGCCACCGCCAGCTCAGCTGCGTAGACGCCGGCCACGATGGCGCCGACGATGGCCGAGGCCTGGGCGGCGGCCGCGGTGGTCGCGGCACCGGTCGGCGTCATCCAGGTCGGGCGGTGCTCCCGCATGCGGCGCACGGCGTGGCCGGCCACGAGCACTACCAGAGCCACCGCGAGGGCCACCGCCGCTCCCCAGGGGGTGAGGGCAGGGACCCAGCCACGGTGACGCAGCACAAGGTCCAGGGCGACCCAGCTGACGACGGCCGACGTGGCGAAGCACGCGAGGACGCCGGTCCAGCGCGTGCGGCGCATCAGGACTGTCCGTCCCGTCCGCCGATCACCTCGTCCCAGCCAAGCGGCTGCGCCCACTCCTCCTTGCCGTCCGCGTCCACGGCCGTGGGGAAGGCAGCGGGGTCCGGTGTGAGCGCTGAGGTGTCATTAGTCTCCGAAGACGGCACGGCAGCAGGGTCAGGGGTTGAGGTCGACGGCGGAGCCGGGGGCACCGGGGGCGCGGGAACCGCAGAGGCAGGCCAGGCCGGGGAGGACGCCGAGGCGGGGGCAGGGACCTCGGGGCTGGGGGCTACCTCGTCCACAGGTGCGGCAGCGAGGTCCGCCTCAGGCACGCTCAGCTCCTCGCGTGCCGGCTCCGGCGCGGGTGCGGGCTCAGGATCCGCCTCAGGCGCAGGCTCTGGAACCGGAGCAGGCTCCGGGACTGGCGCGAGTGCGGGCTCTGGCACGGGTGCAGGCTCAGGGGCAGGGGCAGGCTCGGCAGGCGCCTCGGGAGCGGGCGCCGCAGCTGCCTCCTGCTGAGCCACTGGGGCCTCCTGGGGCAGCGGCGGCGCCACGTACTGGCCGGTCGGCAGGGCAGGCAGGTGGTCGGAGTCCAGCCAGTCCAGGGCGAGCCAACGCACACCCTCACGGTCAGGAGCGACCTCTGCCAGGGCGGCCACGGGCTGGTCCCCGATCTCAGCGAAGGGATCTGCCTGGGCCCAGGGCACCAGGACAAAGGCGCGCTGGGCGGCAGCAGGATGCGGCAGCGTGAGCTCGGGGTCGGTCGAGGACACACCCTCGTAGGTAATGATGTCCGCGTCCAGGGTGCGCGGACCCTTGGGCTCGGTGCGCACGCGGCCGGCATCAGCCTCCAGGCCCTGGCACACGGCCAGGAGCTCGCGCGGAGCAAGGGTCGTCGTCACCAGGACCACCGTGTTGAGGTAGTCGGGCTGCTCGGCTCCCCCCTCAGGGACGACGGCGGCCGTGCGGGCCAGAGGGGCCACGTCAGTGATTGTCACGCCCGGCGTCGAGCGCAGTGTGCTCACGGCCTGGCGCAGCGCCGGGACAACACCTCCCACGTTGCCGCCCAGGGCGATGACGGCCTCGACCGCCTGCTCCGGGGTCTGCGCCAGCAGGTCGCGTGGAGCCGGCGGTGCGGGAGCAGGCTCAGGGGCTGGCGCCGGGGCCTGCCCACCCTGGTCAGCCGGCATCGGCTCCGCGGACGCGGCAGACTCCTGCGCGACCTCCTCCTGCCCAGCCTCATCCTGCGCGGGCTCGGTCAGTGGCGCCGCCAGGTCCTCGGACGCGGCCTCCTCCTGTACCGGTACCGCGGCGTCCTCGTCCAGCAGTCCCACGGCCTCAGCCATGCCGGCGGCACCGGCCAGCCCGACGGCGGAGGCCACCGCTCCGGCTCCCAGCGCGTCAGCCGGAGCGGGCGGCTCCGGCGCGATCCCTGCGATGAGCGCATCCTGAACCTGGACGGCGAGCGGCGCCTCGGGAAGCTCCTGCGCCAGGGGCGAGGAGTCCTCCACCGCCGGGGGCGCCGCCGCAGCGGCCTCCTCCACGGATGAGACCACGGGCGAGGCCGCGGACTCCGCCCCAGGCTCGGGCAGTGGCGGCGCAGCAGCGTGGGCGGCCGGCGCGGCGGGTGCCGGCGGTGCGGCCAGGAAGGCTGACCTGCCGGCCGACGGCGCGGCAGTCAGGTCCTCCTCGCTGCGACGCACGATCGTCACCGAGACGTCCTCGAAGGCCACCTCCAAAGGCGCCTGCGGCTTGTGCACCGTCACCTCGACCTCACGCACCGCCTCAAAGGCCAGAGCAGCCTCAGCCACGCGCGCCGCCAGGGTCTCGATGAGGTTGACCGGCTCACCCTCGATGACGTCAACGATCGCCGCGGCCACCGCCGAGTAGTCAACGGCGTCCCTCAGGGAGTCAGTCACGGCAGCCACCGCCGTGCCCCGCACGCCCAGGCGCAGCTCGGCGTCGACCACGAAGAGCTGCCCCTCCTCGCGCTCGCTGGGGAGCATGCCGTGGTAGCCGCGGGCCGACAGCCCGGTCAGTCGGATCTGGTCCTGGGTCAGGACGGTGCTCATCGTGATTCCTTCCAGAAGGAGGCAGCCATGACGGCGTCCCGGTTGGCCGGGACCTCGTGGACTCGGACGGCCCAGGCGCCGGCGGCGCCGGCCAGGGCAGAGGTAGCAGCGGTTGCGGCGTCGCGCGAGGTCGGGTCCCCGGCACGATCGGCGGCGACGGCGCCAGCCAGGAAGCGCTTGCGCGAGGCACCGATGAGGACTGGGCGCCCCAGGTCCTGGCGCAGGCGAGCCGTGGCCGCCAGCAGCTGCCAGGACTGCTCGTGGGTCTTGGCGAAGCCCAGTCCTGGGTCGACGACCACCTGGGCAGGATCGACCCCCGCAGCCTCGAGCTCATCCAGGCGCTGGCGCAGCTCAGCCTTCACCCCCGCCACGACGTCGCCGCCATAGTCGGTCAGCTGGTCCATGGTCTCGGGGTTGCCGCGCCAGTGCTGGCAGATGTAGACCACACCGGCCCGCGCGACGACGCCGTGCATGCGGGGATCGGCGAGCCCACCAGAGACGTCGTTGATGATGAGGGCACCGGCCTGCGTGACGGCCTCGGCCGTGGCGGCGTGGATGGTGTCCACCGAGACCACTGCGCCTGCGGCCACCAGCTCACGAACCACCGGCAGGACGCGATCGGTCTCCTCGGCGGGGCTGACGCGGCTGGCACCGGGACGGGTGGACTCCCCACCCACGTCCAGCAGGTCGGCCCCCTGGCGCAGGAGCTCCAGGCCGTGCTCGACGGCCTTGTCCGCCGCGAGCCAGCGGCCGCCGTCGGAAAAAGAGTCCGGCGTGACGTTGATGATCCCCATGACCAGCGTGCGACCCTGGCGCGTGGCAGCGCTCAGGCGCTCCGGCAGCGGCGACGGAGCGAGAAGATCAGCCTGGTTCACCGCCCCAGCCTAACGTGCCTGCCTGGCTCACGCCGGGATCTCGCTGCCGGCGCACCGTGGGCACCGCGCACACCCCAAACCTCCACCAAGGACTCATGGCACACGGCTGATCCCCATTCCCACCACGCACCTAGGACATTCGGCCTACGATGACATCGTCGGGATCCGGCACCGAGCCGGCTCTGTTACTGATTCCAAGGATGTGATCACATGCCCGACATGATGCTCGCCGAGCGTTTCTACGCCGAGGGCCGACGCGTGACGGTTGAGGAGATTCCGATTCCGGAGCCCGGCCCAGGCCAGGTACGCGTCAAGGTGGCCTACTGCGGCATCTGCCACTCCGACCTGTCCCTCATCCACGGCTACTTCCCGGACCTGCTGCCTGTGGTGACCCAGGGTCACGAGGCAGCCGGCACCATCGACGCCCTCGGCCCCGGCGTGGCCGGCTGGCAGGTCGGCGACCGCGTCATCCCCTCGGCCGGGCGCCCGTGCCTGACCTGCCGCATGTGTCGCCGCGGAGACTTCACCGCCTGCCTCAACCTCCAGCTCATGGCCTTCGCCTACGACGGCGGCTGGGCGCAGTACACCATCGCCAACGCCGTGGGCATGACCCGGGTACCTGACGAGGTGGACCTCAAGGAAGCCGCCATCCTCGCCGACGCCGTGTCCACTCCCTTCGGCGCCGTCGTGCGCACCGGCAAGGTCCACCCCGGCAACGCCGTGGCCGTATGGGGCCTGGGCGGGGTAGGCACGCACATCGTCCAGCTCGCACGGCTGGCCGGCGCCGTGCCGATCATCGGCATCGACCTCAACGACCAGTGCCTGGAGCGGGCCAAGCGGCTGGGGGCTGACCACGTCTTCAGGGCCGACGACCCCAAGCTTCTGGAGCACCTGACCCAAGCCACCGGCGGGCGCATGATCGACGTCGCCTTCGACGCCGTCGGCATCCCCTCCACGCTGCGCCAGGCGGTCGAGAGCCTGGACAACCACGGCAAGGTCGTCACCGTGGGTATGAGCGACAAGGACATGAATCTCGGCGACTTCCTCACCTTCAACCTGCGCAGCAAGCAGGTGCTGGGACACCTGGGCTACCAGACCCAGGACATCGCGATGCTCGCCGAGATGCTGCGCTACGGCCGGCTGGACCTGAGCGAGTCGATCTCGGAGGTGGTGCCACTGCGGGACATCGCCACCGGGATCGAGCACCTGGAGAAGAAGGCGGGTAACCCCATCCGCATCCTCGTGGACCCCTGGGCCTGAGCAGGCTGAGCACGAAGGCGGCCCCCACCGCTGGTGGGGGCCGCCTTCTGCGTCAGTGGCAGTCAGTGGCGTCCCAGGATGAGGCTCATGGCCTCAGCTCGCGTGGCCGCCGCACGCAACTGCCCACGCACCGCCGAGGTCACCGTGGAGGCCCCGGGCTTGCGCACCCCGCGCATCGACATGCACAGGTGCTCGGCCTCGACGACGACGAGCACGCCTCGCACGCCCAGGCGCTCGACCATGGCGTCAGCCACCTGAGCCGTCAGACGCTCTTGGACCTGTGGGCGGCGCGCGTAGCCCTCGACCAGCCGCGCGAGCTTTGACAGACCCGTCACGTGCCCGTCCTCACTGGGGATGTAGGCGATGTGGGCGACCCCGTGGAAGGGCAGGAGGTGGTGCTCGCACACCGAGTACATCGGGATGTCACGCACCAGGACCATCTCGTCATGGCCGACGTCGAAGACCTTCTCCACGTGAGCACCGGGGTCCTCGCGTAGGCCCGCGAACATCTCCTCATACGCCCGGGCCATCCGGTCAGGGGTCTCCCGCAGACCATCGCGGTCCGGGTCCTCCCCGATCGCGATCAGCAGGTCCCGCACCGCCCGGCGTACGCCCTCGGCGTCGTAGGGGCGTGGCGAAGGGCCGGCGCCACGCGTCCGGGTACCAGGGTCCTGGTCCTCGCTCATGCCTCGCCCCCGTCCACCGGCGCAGCAGGCTCGGCCACCTCGCCCGCCGCGGGAGCCTCGGCCGGGCTCGCGGCCGCGTCATCCCCCACCGCGCGGCGACGCGGTAGGCAGGAGCCGGAGAAGTAGGTACCCGCCGCGAGGTCCCCCTCCAGGACCAGGGACTCGTCCGAGCGCCACAGCGGTCGCTCACCCTGCTTGACCACCGGCGCGAAGATGCGCTCCAGGTCCTTCTCCAGCAGGGTCTCCTTCTCCAGCAGCTGGGTGGCCAGCTCCTCCAGGACGGCCCGGTTGCGGGTGAGGATCTCCCAGGCCTCACGGTGGGCGGCGTCCATAAGCTCACGCACCTCGACGTCGACGCTGGCTGCGACCTGCTCCGAGAAGTCCCGCTGCGTAGCGGACAGGCCCAGGACCGTCTCGTTCTCAGTGGTCCCGAGCTTGACCGCACCCACCGAGCGGGTCATGCCGTAGTCGGTGACCATCTTGCGGGCCGTGGCCGTGGCCTTCTCGATGTCGTTGGAGGCGCCGGTGGTCGGGTCGCGGAAGACCAGCTCCTCGGCCGCGCGACCGCCCATGGCGTAGACCAGCTGATCGAGCAGCTCGTTGCGCGTGGTGGAGTACTTGTCATCACTGGGCATGACCATGGTGTAACCCAGCGCCTTGCCACGGGGCAGGATGGTGACCTTGGTGACCGGATCGGAGTAGGCGCCGGCAGCCGCACACAGGGCGTGACCGGCCTCGTGGTAGGCGGTGACGGCCTTCTCGTGGTCGTTCATGACACGCGTGCGCTTCTGAGGGCCGGCGATGACACGGTCGATCGCCTCGTCCAGGGCCCGGTTGTCAATGAGCTGGGCGTTGGAGCGCGCAGTGAGCAGCGCCGCCTCGTTCAGGACGTTGGCCAGGTCCGCGCCGGTGAAGCCGGGGGTGCGCTTGGCGACCTGATCGAGGTCGACGTCGCGGGTCATGGGCTTTCCCTTGGCGTGCACGCGCAGGATCGCAGCGCGCCCGGCCATGTCCGGGGCCTCGACGGCCACCTGACGGTCGAAGCGGCCCGGGCGCAGCAGCGCGGGGTCGAGCACGTCAGGGCGGTTGGTAGCGGCGATGAGGATGACGTTGGTCGAGGCGTCGAAGCCGTCCATCTCCACCAGCAGCTGGTTGAGGGTCTGCTCGCGCTCGTCGTGCCCGCCGCCGGTTCCTGAGCCGCGGTGACGGCCGACGGCGTCGATCTCGTCAACGAAGATGATGGCCGGCGCGTTCTCCTTGGCCTGCTCGAACAGGTCGCGCACGCGTGAGGCTCCCACGCCGACGAACATCTCGACGAACTCCGAGCCGGACATGGAGAAGAAGGGCACGCCCGCCTCACCGGCCACGGCCTTGGCCAGCAGCGTCTTACCGGTTCCGGGAGGGCCGTAGAGCAGGACGCCCTTGGGGATCTTGGCGCCCACGGCCTGGAACTTCTCAGGCTCGGCCAGGAACTCGCGAATCTCCTCCAGCTCCTCAACGGCCTCGTCCTCACCGGCGACGTCGTCAAAGGTGACCTCGGGCATCTCCTTGGAGCCGACCTTGGCCTTGGACTTGCCAAAGCCCATCGCCCCGCCGCGTCCGCCGGTCATCCGCCCCATGAGGTACCACATAAGGCCCAGCAGCAGGAGCATGGGCAGCATGAGCTGGAGCATGGAGGACCACCAGCTCGCCGTCGGCACGACGGAGTTGAAGCCACCCGAGGGCTTGGCGTCCTGAACGAGCTTGTCCACCTGCTCAGCCTGGGCGTCCGTGAAGGTGAACTGCACCTTCTTGCCCAGCTTCTGGTCGGTCTGGCCAGACTCCTTGGCCTTGCGGGTGTAGCTCTCGGTCAGGGTGAGCTCCACGCGCTGGGTACCGTCAATGACGGTCACGGACTTGACCGTCTCCGGGGAGTCCTTGAGGATCGCCAGGCCGTCAGAGGTGTCGATCGCCCGGAAACCGCCCATGGCGGACAGGACCATCCACGCCAGCAGCGCCAGGAGCACCACGGGCGCGGCCCACATCAAGGGGCTGCCCAGCGGGCCACGCTTGCGCGACCTGCCGCCCTTATCCCGCTTGGGGCTACGGCCTGAGGGCGAGGTGCCCTTCTTGTCCTTGGTGTCCGCGGGGCGGCTGCCGCCGGGCTGACCAGTGTCACTCATCGAGGTGTGTTCCCTTCGCGCATGTGATCACCTGACGGTATCCGACAACCTCGTGCGCGTACCACGAGGCAGGGGCTTCGTTCGCCTCAGGCGTGCAGATCCCCTATAGGCGAGCAGCGGCGTCGGTCCGCGATCCCCCTCAGCTGGCGGCGACGACGGGCTGGCCCTCTGAGGGCTGGACGACGACGAAGCCGGGACCGTGGAAACCGAGCTGGAAGGACTCTCCCGAGCCGCGGCCGATCAGCGAGCCCATCTTGAAGGTCGAGTGGAGCTGCGGCTGGAGGTTGGCGGACCAGCACACCGCTGCCTGCGGGTCGACGTAGGTGGGCTGGACCGAGCAGTCCAGCACCATCGGCGTGCCGTCACAGGACAGGGCCGCCACCCCGTGGCCCTGGACCTGGAGGTTGAACAGCCCGCCAGCCAGCAGGCCGGCGTTGCCCATGGCCGTCACGTCGTAGTCCAGGGTCGCGTCGAAGGCGAGCAGGGAGCGGGTGTTGATCGTCAGAACGTCCCCTTCCAGCTCCAGCAGGAAGATCCGCTGGGCCGAGCGGGCGAAGAAGACCTCACCCTGCCCGGACACGCGCATGAGGTTGCCGCCCTCGCCGGACACAGCCTTCTTCAGCATCCCGCCCAGTGAGCGGGCTCCCTGGTACTTAAAGTCCATCTGCCCCTGGTAGGCGACCATGGCGCCCTGGGCGGCGATGACCTCAGGGCCCATGAGCACGCGCAGCATCCTGGAGGACTGCAGGGTCCAGCGCTGGGTCGACTGCTGCTCCGCGTGGGACTGGGCAAAGATCTCGCTGCGCATGTTCAGCCCCCGTAGACCTCAGGGCGCAGGGTCCCGATGAAGGGCAGGTTGCGGTAGCGCTCGGCGTAGTCCAGGCCGTAGCCGACGACGAACTCCGTGGGGATGTCAAAGCCGACGTACTTGACGTCCACCTCCACCTTGGCCGCCTCCGGCTTGCGCAGGAGCGTGGCGATCTCGACGCTGGCGGCCCCGCGGCTGGAGAGGTTGCCCACGAGCCAGGACAGGGTGAGGCCGGAGTCGATGATGTCCTCGACGATGAGCACGTGGCGGCCGGTCAGGTCCGCGTCCAGGTCCTTCAGGATGCGCACCACGCCGGAGGACTTGGTCCCCGAGCCGTAGGAGGACACGGCCATCCAGTCCATGGGGGCGCTGCGGTGCAGACGGCGCGAGAGGTCCGCCATGACGTAGACGGCTCCCTTGAGCACACCCACCAGCAGGATGTCCTTGCCCTCGTAGTCCGCGTCGATCTGGGCGGCCATCTCATCGAGCCGCTGGGCGATCTCCTCCTGCGAGATAAGAACCTGTGCCAGGTCGCTACCCATGTCAGTGGCGTCCACGTTCACCCTCCGTGCGGCTGGAGACGATACATAAATAAAACCGCAGGACGAGTCTGGCACGACGCGGCCGCGGGCGCGAGCGCGATGATCAGCCCCGGCAGCCGCAGTCAGCCATCGGCGTGACCAGGTCCTGGTCCAGGGCCACCCGGGCCGAGTACAGGCCGCCGGCCTCGAAACCGTCGACGATGACGGAGAAGGCCAGCAGCCGGCCCTCGCGAGTGACCACCGTTCCGCTCAGGGACGCGGTCTGGTCCAGGGAGCCGGTCTTGGCGCGTACCGTGCCGGTGGCCGCCCCCTCCGTGAAGCGGTCGTGCAGCGTGCCGTCCAGCCCGGCCACCGGCAGGGCGGTGATGAGCGAGCGGCCGACGGTCCCGCCGTCATCCCCCGCGGCCCGGGCCAGGATCTGGGCAAGCAGACGGGCTGGCACCCTGTCTGCCCGGGCCAGGCCGGAGCAGTCGAGCATCGTGACGTCGGAGACGTCGAAGCCGTCGGCCTTGAGCCGCTCCAGCACGGCCTGCGCCGCACCGGCAAAGCTCGCCTCGTGGCCGGTGGCCGCGGCCAGGACCCGCCCCTCGACCTCCGTCATCGTGTTGTCCGAGGCCTTGAGCGAGACAGCCAGGATCTCCGACAAGGGGGCGGAGTCCACCGAGGCGATGACGCTGGTGCCCTCAGCGACGTGGGAGCGGGTGATGTCCCCCTCGATACTGATGCCGGCTGCCGTCAGCGCCGTGGCGAAGGCCTGGGCGGCTTCCATGGCCGGGTCCTGGGGGTAGGCGGTTGTGCCGCCGTAGGAGGTGACGTCAATCATGAGCGGCTGGATCGGGGCGACCCAGGCCTCGTTGCCGGCCTCCCAGTCCGGGGAGAAGGTGGCCCCGGTGAAGAGGGTGTCATCCAGCGCGAGCTTGACGCTGGTCACTGCCTGGTCGGCCAGCTTGGCGGCGACGTCGCGAGCCAGGTCCCCCAGGCCCGCGTGACCGACGACGGCGTCCGGGTCACCGGCGTCGGCAGCCAGGAGCACGTCCCCGCCGCCCACGAGCGTCAGGGTGCCGTCCTGGAAGGTGGCCGAGGTGGTCATGCGGTGGTCCGCGCCGAGCGTGGACAGGCTCGCCCAGGCCGTGAGCAGCTTGTTGGAGGAGGCCGGGGTCAGCGCCGTGGAGGCGTTGTGATCCACGAGGGTCTGACCGGTGGCGACGTCGATGATCGCCACTGCGGTGCTCGCGGTGCCGACCAGCTCGTCAGTGGCCAGGGTCTGGGCGTAGCCGGCCAGGACCTCAGCCTGTGGCACCGGGGCGGAGGCGGACAGCCCGGCTACTGCCTGGACCGACGGCGTGGCCGTGGTCGTGCTCGGGAAGGGCTGGAGCTCGTTGGTGGCCGGAGCGACCGTCAGCGGGCCGGGCAGGACGTCGAGGGCGTCAGCCAGCCCGTAGTAGCCCCCGGCAACGAGAAGCGTCGCTGCTGTCAGGGCTCCGATCATGGCCTTACGCACTGGTCCTCCGCGTCATGAGACAGGTCTGGGTTTGCCACCGCGGCCAGGTCATGTGACAGGATCCCAGCCTCAGGCGGCGTCGTGAGCCACACTAGTGCCATTGAAGCCGCCCGTCCCGGAGCGGCCCGCTCGCCGCTCCTCATCGGCAAGCACCGGACAACAGCTGGGAGGCACTCGTGGAGTTCGACGTCACGATCGAGATCCCCAAGGGAAACCGCAACAAGTACGAGGTAGACCACGAAACCGGCCGCATCAAGCTGGACCGCATGCTCTTCACCTCCACCCGTTACCCCGACGACTACGGTTTCATCGACAACACCCTGGGTGAGGACGGCGACCCCCTGGACGCACTGGTGCTCCTGGAGGAGCCCACCTTCCCCGGCTGCCTCATCCGCTGCCGCGCCCTGGGGATGTTCCGTATGCGCGACGAGAAGGGCGGGGATGACAAGGTCCTGTGCGTGCCCAGCGCGGACCAGCGCGCCTCCTGGCGTACGGATATCGAGGACGTCAGCGAGTTCCACCGCCTGGAGATCCAGCACTTCTTCGAGGTCTACAAGGACCTGGAGCCGGGCAAGAGCGTTGAGGGCGCCCACTGGGTGGGCCGCGAGGAGGCCGAGGCGGAGATCCGCCGCTCCTACGAGCGTGAGGCCGAGCGCGTCGCCCGCGAGGGGCACTGATCCCGGCACCGGACATCAGGACGTCAAGGGGGCGGGCTCGCTATCGCGAGCCCGCCCCCTTGACGTGAGGCTTGGCGTCAGGCGAGGCGGTCAGCCTCAGGGACGCACGGCGTAGGGCATGATCTTGGAGTAGCGCACCGAGGTGATACGCACCACCATGTTGAAGTTCGGGGCCTCGATCATCTGACCGTCACCCACGTACATCGCCACGTGGTAGATCCCCGGCTGCGTGCCGTTCTTGGACCAGAAGATGAGGTCTCCGGGCTGCATCTGGGACAGCGGGACCTTGGTGCCCTGGCCGTACTGCACGCGCGAGGAGTGGTAGAGGCTCACACCCACCTGGCGATAGGAGAGCATGACCAGTCCGGAGCAGTCGACTCCGTTGTAGGACTCGCCGCCCCACACGTAAGGCACGCCGAGGAAGGTCTTGGCCGCGGCCACCGCCGAGGCGCCGCGCCCAGAGGAGGCCGCCGGCGCGCTGGGCGCAGGAGCCTGGGGCTGGGCAGCGGCCTGCTGCTGCGCCGCCGCCTGAGCAGCAGCCTGTTGAGCGGCAGCCTGGGCCGCCGCCTGAGCCTGGGCCGCCGCCTGAGCCTGGGCCTGAGCCGCCGCCTGGGCTGCGGCCTGCTGAGCGGCAGCCTCCTGGGCAGCCTTCTCCGCGGCCGCCTTGGCAGCGGCCTCCTCAGCAGCCTTGCGCTGGGCGTCGAGCTGCTCCTGGTACTGGGTCTCCAGCTCCACCGTCGTGTTGCGCTGGGCGGCAAGCTGGGTGATCAGGCCCTGACGCTTGGTCTGGGCGGAGGAGACCGCGCTGGCGGCGGCGCTGGCCGCGGAGTCAGCCGAGGCCTTGGCGCTGGCGGCCGTGTCCGCAGCAGCCTGCTTCTCACTCTGCTTCTGGTCGGCGATGCCCTGCATCGTCTCGGCCACGGCCTGGAGGGCCTCAACGGACTGGACCTGGGCGTCCGCCTTCTCACCGGCACGCGTCAGCGCGACGTCGGCGTCAGCGAGGTCGGCCAGGGACTCGCTCGTGAGATAGGGCTGGAGGGCACTGAGCGCGTCCCCACCCTCCTGGTAGGTCTGGACGACTGCGGCACCCAGCTCGCTGCGAGCCGAGGCTGTCTTGGCCGCTGCGTCATCGGCGCTCTTCTGAGCCTCGTCCGCCTCGGCGGTAGCGGTGTCCAGGTCAGCCTTGGCCTCGAGATAGTCCTCGTTCGCAGCCTGGGCGTTGACCGCGGCGACGTCGGAGTCGGCGCTGAGCTGGGACAGCTGGGTCTCCAGGTCGGCGATCGAGGCCGAGGTCGAGGCCTCGGCGGACTTGGAGCGGTTGATGTCATCCTGGGAGACAGGATCAGCCAGGGCGCCGGGAACAAGCAGGGAGGCTGCCACCGCCAGGCCCGCCGTCGTGGCCGAGGCACGCATGAGGTGACCGCGCAGGCCTGCGCTCTGGCGGGAGCGCAGCCGGGAGCTAGGGATACGACTCACAAGTCCTCCGTCGTCATGCGGCGCGCCTGCTTGACGAGCGCACCGAGGTCTTCGAACACACTAGTCACTCCACGCACTTTTTGACACATAAACAACATGATTCACAGGCGCCCCACGCGCCCCTCCTGCACGACCACTGACCGTCGCTCGCAGAATGACGCCATAACCCTCGATTTGTGAGTTATCACACGACATCGATGTCATTTCCGTTCTCCGGGCCGAGTTGCCTCGTCGCGGGCCCTGCGCGCTATGGTCCTTCCATGCTCATCCCCGCGAGCCGAATGCGCCGTCGAATGCCCCGCTGACGCGTGCGCCGCCGTAGCCAGCCACCAGGGCCCCTCCCGCCCTGCCTGTCACGGCTCCCAGAGCCTGCGGCCCTCGCGCGCGTCGCCGGAGAACCCGGCTCCCGCTACCAGACGAGGAGACCGACGGCGCCCCTGCCTCGCATGCTGCGCCGTCGCCACCGCCACGGCTCCAAGGACCAGCGATGACTGAGCACACTCTGCCTCCCACCCACCCCTCGCAGGCAGCCCGTTCCCCCTGGCCAGGCGTAGGCTCCGCCTCCGCCAAGCTGGTCGAGCGTCGCGCAGGATCCCCCACCGGCGCCTGGCGCCCTGGCGACGACCCCGGCCACCGGCACTTCGTGGAGATCGGGGACCTCCCCTTGGAGTGCGGCGAGGTCCTGCCTGGCACCGTGCTGGCATTCGAGACCTGGGGCAGGCTGAGCCCCGAGCGTGACAACGCCGTCCTCGTCCTGCACGCCCTGACCGGAGACTCCCACGTCACCGGCGAGGCCGGTCCCGGTCACCCGAGCCCAGGATGGTGGTCCGAGCTCGTCGGTCCCGGGCGCGCGATCGACACCGAGCGCTACTTCGTCGTCGCCGCCAACATCCTGGGTGGGTGCCAAGGCTCGACCGGCCCCTCGTCCACCGCGCCGGACGGACGCCCCTGGGGCTCGCGCTTCCCGTGGCTGACCACGCGCGACCAGGTCGCCGCCGAGACGCGCCTGGCCGACGCCCTGGACATCGAGTCCTTCCATCTGGTGCTGGGAGCCTCCCTCGGAGGGCACCGCGCCATCGAGTGGGCGGCGAGCCACCCCGAGCGCGTCCGCAACCTCGCGCTGGTGGCAACCGGGGCCTCAACCACGGCGGACCAGCTCGCCTGGTGTCACCTGCAGGAGCTGGCGATCGTCGCCGATCCCTACTTCTTCGACGGCGACTACTACTCCCACCCCGTCGGACCGGTCCAGGGACTGGGACTGGCCAGGGCCATCGCCCACACCACCTACCGCAGCGCCGCCGAGCTCGACGCGCGCTTCGGACGCGCTCACCAGGGGCAGGAGGACCCGGCGGTGGGCGGGCGCTACCAGATCGAGTCCTACCTCGACTACCACGCAGGCAAGCTGCTGGCACGCTTTGACGCCAACACCTACCTCATCGTCACCCACTCGATGATGGTCCACGACGTCGGCATCGGCCGCGGTGGGACCCAGGAGGCGCTGGGGCGGATCACCGCGCGCACGCTCGTGGTCGACGTCGACTCCGACCGTCTGTTCCTCGCCGCCCAGGCCGAGCAGCTGGCGCGATGTATCCCCGGGGCCCACCGCGAGACGATCACCTCCCTGCACGGCCACGACGGATTCCTCATCGAGGCCGAGCAGATGGACCGGGTGCTGCGCGGGTTTCTGGCCGAGGCCTGATCCCGCGCCGCGCAGGCAGCCAGCCGCGGTGACTCAGTCCTGCGGCGAGCCGGCGGCCAGCAGGCTGCCCAGGCTCGGTCCACCCTGGCCCACTCGCCACACCCGCCAGCCGTCGACGTCCTGAGTGTGCTGCACCGTGTTGGCCGCCAGGCTGGGATCAGTGAAGACTCGGCCGTCCGCCAGCCGGATCCGCCCCTCGGCCTCCAGGACGGCCTCGTGGTTGATGCCGCGACGCAGACTGCGCCACACCAGCGGCGCCGGCGTGGTGACGACGGAGGCTACCGCAGCCAGGGCGTGGGCGGAGGCCTGACCGGCAGCCACCGTGGGCTGCGCGCCCAGCACCGGGGCGCTAGAGCGGTGAGTGACGCCGGCGCCTGGGCCTGCGTGCTCCCCCGGCTCCTGCGGGCTCGGCGCTGAGGGCGCCGTCGGCCCCGAGGGGGTCGTGGGCGCTGAGGCCAGGAGAGCGGCACGCCTCGGGTCTGCCACCGGGCCCGCATCCGGCTGCGCCGCGTGCGCCAAGGGCTGCACCGGCACGATGCGCGTCGAGTCCTCACCGCTTTCCGCCAGCACCTGGCCTGCCGGCGTCGGTGTCGAAGCCGCAGGCAGCCGGCGCCGCGGCGCCCGGGCCACCAGCAACGGGCCGCCACCGGTCACGCCGTCGCTGCGCACGCGCTCAATCCCCACCAGCAGCCGCGTGCCCGAGGCCTCCTCCAGCTCCCGCACGTCGATGAGGGACATCTCCACGCCCGATCCACGCAGCAGGCTGGCGCTGGCGTGTACCTCCGGCGAGACCGCGCAGGTCAGCAGGACCAGGCTCGGCCCCGCCTCGAGGTGAACCGGCAGGGCCTCACGGAACTCGTTCCAGTCCTGGGAGAAGGCGGCCGCTCCACCGGGGTACCTCGCGGCCAGATCGGCGCGTGCGGTACCACCGGCCTGATGCTGCCGGGCCAGCGCGGCGAACAGTCCGGCCGGTCCCAGCTCCCGCAGAACCTCGACCGTCACCACCTGACCGGTGGGGTCCAGCGCCGTGAGCGCGTGCCCGTGGTCGATCGGCGTCCACTCCAGGGGCAGCAGCGGGAGCCCCAGGACGTCGATGAGCTGGCGGCGCACGGCCGCCAGGGCCGCGACGTGGGCCTCCTCGTCCGCCTGGTGGCCGATGCTCGTGGCCTCAAGCCGACCCTGCGTGAGCTGAAGGAACGTCATCGCGGTCCTCACCTTTCCTCATCCCCTGCGTGGCTGGCCCACCCGAGGCAACACTCGCCCGTCGGACACCGCCTCGGCGCCCGTCATCCTCTCACGCTCACCTGGGTGCTCCTGCGCCCCTGCCTGAGCCAGGCTCGCCCGGTCCCCGCCGCCCGCAGCAGCGGGGCGCCGGGGACCGGGCGAGCTCGTCAGCAGGTCAGTGCAGGACCGGCGTTCAGTCCTCCTGGGAGGAGGGGTAGAAGATCGCCGCGCGCCCAGCCTCCAGCCGCGCCACCGGCACGCGGAAGGGCGAGCAGGAGACGTAGGTCAGGCCCACCCGGTGGAAGAAGTCAATGGACTCCGGGTCGCCACCGTGCTCACCGCACACACCCATCTTCAGGTTCGGCTTCGTGGCGCGGCCGTGCTCCACGCCCAGGCGCACCATGCGGCCCACACCGCGCTCGTCCACCGTCTCGAAGGGAGAGACCCCGAAGACGCCGTAGTCGAGGTACTCCTTGAAGAAGACTCCCTCAACATCGTCACGCGAGAAGCCCCACGTGGTCTGGGTCAGGTCATTGGTACCGAAGGAGAAGAAGTCCGCCTCCTCGGCGATCGTGTCCGCGCTCACCGCGGCACGCGGCAGCTCGATCATGCAGCCGATCGGGAAGTCCAGCTTGTAGCCGGACTCGCCCGAGACCTCACGCAGGACGGCCTCAGCGCGCTCGCGAGCGATCTGGAGCTCACGCACCGAGCCCACCAGCGGGATCATGATCTCCGGGTGCGGGTCCCCGCCAGCCTTGAGACGCTCGACGGCGGCCTCGGCGATCGCCCGCACCTGCAGCTCGATCAATCCCGGCATGGTCAGCAGCAGGCGCACACCACGCAGGCCCAGCATCGGGTTGGCCTCATGGCTGCGACGCACGACGGCGAGCAGCTCCTCGTCAGCCGGGTCCAGGGTGCCGCGCTCGCGGTCCAGGGCCACCTTGACGCTGAGCTCGGTGAGGTCGGGGAGGAACTCGTGCAGCGGCGGGTCGATGAGGCGCACCGTCATCGGCTTGCCGTTCATCGTCTCGAACATCTGGATGAAGTCGCCCTTCTGCAGCGGCAGGAGGGCGACCAGGGCGTTGTTCCGTTCCTCCTCGGTGGAGGCCAGGATGAGGTTCTGGACGAACTGCTTGCGCTCACCGAGGAACATGTGCTCGGTGCGGCACAGGCCCACGCCCTCGGCACCGCGGTGGATGGCGTGACGGGCGTCGTCGGGGGTGTCCGCGTTGGCACGCACCTGCAGGCGGCGCACCTTGTCCGCGTGGCGCATGAGGCGGTCCACGCTGGTGACCAGCTCGCGGGTGTCAACGTTGCCAGCAGCGTCCAGCGCCTCCTCCAGGCCACGACGCAGATAGGTCATGACCGGGGAGTCGGAGACGGGGACTTCGCCGAGGAAGACCTCACCGGTCTGGCCGTCGATGGCGATAACGTCCTCGGAGGTCAGCACCAGGTCGTCGCGCCCTGCCACGCGCACGGTACGGGCAGCGGCGTCGACCTCCAATTGGTCCGCACCGCACACACAGGTCTTGCCCATGCCACGGGCGACGACGGCGGCGTGGGAGGTCTTGCCACCGCGCGCGGTGAGCACACCGGCGGCCACGACCATGCCAGGAAGGTCATCCGGGTTGGTCTCACGACGCACGAGGATGACGGACTCACCGGCTTCGGTGCGGGCGATGGCCTCGGCGTTGTCGAAGGCAATGTGCCCGACGGCGGCGCCCGGCGAGGCGGGCATGGCGCGGGTGAGGACCTCGTTGTCCCCGGTGTGCTCGAACTGGGGGAACATGAGCTGGGTGAGCTGGTCACCGGTGACGCGGGTCAGGGCCTCATCCATGGTGATGAGCTTCTCGTCGACCAGCTGGGTGGCCACGCGGAAGGCAGCCGCCGCGGTGCGCTTGCCCACGCGGGTCTGCAGGAGCCACAGCTTGCCGCGCTCGATGGTGAACTCGATGTCACACAGGTCGCGGTAGTGGGTCTCCAGGCGGCGCATGGCGCTGCGCAGCTCGTCGTAGCTCGTGCGGTCCAGGGTCTTCAGGTCCGCCAGGGACAGGGTATTGCGGATACCGGCCACGACGTCCTCACCCTGGGCGTTGACCAGGTAGTCACCGTAGACGCCGGAACGGCCGGTGGAGGGGTCACGGGTGAAGCACACGCCCGTGCCGGAAGTCTCGCCCATGTTGCCGAAGACCATGGTGCACACGTTGACGGCGGTGCCCAGGTCGTGCGGGATCTTCTCGCGGCGACGGTAGATGTGGGCCCGCTCGGTGTTCCAGGAGCGGAAGACCGCCTCGGTGGCCATGTCCAGCTGAGCGCGCGGGTCCTGGGGGAACTCGATGCCGGCGTACTCCAGCACCACGGACTTGTACTCCGCCACCAGCTCCTTGAGGGCCTCGACGTCAAGCTCGTAGTCCAGCGTGACCCCACGCTCGGCCTTCTTGGCGTCCAGGCGCTCGGAGAAGTGATCGCCGTCGATATCCAGCACGGTCTTACCGAACATCTGGATGAGGCGGCGGTAGGAGTCCCAGGCGAAGCGCGCGTCCGAGGAGGCCTCGGCCAGGCCGAGGACGGACTCGTCGTTCAGGCCGATGTTGAGGACGGTCTCCATCATGCCGGGCATGGAGAACTTCGCGCCCGAGCGCACGGAGACGAGCAGCGGGTCCTCGGGGGCGCCGAGCTGGCGGCCCAGCTCCTCCTCCATCTCACGCAGAGCGGTGGTCACCTGGACGGCCAGCTCATCAGGGACGGCGCCGTCAGCGAGGTAGGCGCGGCAGGCGTCAGTGGTGATGGTGAAACCCGGGGGAACGGGCAGACCCAGACGGGTCATCTCGGCGAGGTTGGCTCCCTTGCCGCCCAAGAGGTCCTTCTGGTCCTTGTCGCCCTCACTAAAGCGGTACACGTACTTGGGCATCGTCGCCTCTCTCAGCTCTCATGCAGTCACGGCCAGCCGTGATCACTCATAGGACTCAGCGGCGCGACTGTGCGCCACCACACAGGCACTCTAGTGTGACCGAGGTCCTATATTCAAACGAGCCGTTTGTCAGGTCATTCCCGGCCGCAGATGGCGAGAGCCGCCGTCTGCAGCCGCCCTGCCGCGCGATCGCGCGCTCGAGATCGCATCTCCCTGCGCTCGAGGTCGTCAGGTGGACGCCGCGGACGCCACCCGCAGCACGTGCACATGGCGGCCTCGGTGTCGAACTCACGACACGACCGGATTTCCAGGCCGCCGACTCCGTCGACATGGACCCGCATACTCTGAACCATGCCGAAGTCGTTGCGATCACGCCCGCATTGCTCCACGATGTCGGAATGGGCAATCCCTCCACACGCCCCAGACAGCACCGACCATCGATCAAGACCGTCGCCGCACTCGCCGGCGTGTCCTGGTCGACGGTCTCCAACGTCATCAACAACCATCCGAACGTTCGGCCGCAGACGCGGGCAAAGGTGGAGGAAGCCATCGAGGCACTGGGTTATCAACCCAATCCGGCAGGACGTAATCTCCGGCGAGGAACCACCGGCACCGCACACCTTCTCGTCGCTCCACTGACTCACCGACTCAATGCGGAGATCGCCGAGGCAGTGATCACCCAATGCAGGCTTCGCGGGCAGACGACCATCATCGAGACAGCTGCAGACGACCCCGAACAGGTGCAGCGCGTGATGGAGCACAGCCATTCGTCCCGCAGGGACGGGACGATCACGATCGGCACACAGCCGGCATCCCTTCCGAGCGCGGTCGCGACAATTGCGCCTCTCGTCGTCATCACGGCAGAGGACCGCGGGCATGAGAGCATTGCCGTGACCACTGACCTCCACCGGGAGATCTCGAGCATCGTCGACGAGCTCACCGCGCAGGGCGCACACGACATCGCACTCGCAGCAGGACGCACACATACGGCCCCATTCCTGGACCTATTCGTTCAGATCCTCCAAGACCATGGAGCAACACCTGGCGCAGGTGCCGCGCTGCTGGCACATTCAGCTGACTATCGAGGCGGACTCGATCTAGCCCGGCGCCTGCCGAACCCCCGCCCTGACGCCGTGGTCTGTGTGGACGCTTCACTCGCCAGCGGCCTGCAGTCCGGTCTCCGCAGCCTCGGAATCGATCGCGATCCGATTATTGCCACGTTACGAAGCCCGGCGATCCAGCTCTCGGAGCACCCGGACATCATTGCAACGCACCCCGACGTCGATTCTCTCGCGACCGCCGTCGTCGATACCCTCACCGGGAGTGCCCCCGCCTCGCAGATCGTCACTATTCCTTACGCATTGCACAAGTAGCGCCGCCCGCGCGCAGGCACACGATCGACCTCCAGAGCGCGGGATCCGCACCACCGAGCTCCGATTAGTGATGCTTGACACGGAGATCACGAACTCCTACGGTGTTTGGAAACGTTGCAAAACCCTCGACTCGTTGCCCGCTTCGCACTCAAAGGAGAGACCCATGAAGCGCAGGGACTTCAACACCCTCGTCCTCACCAGCCTCGCCGCAGCCGGCCTCACGGCCTGCGGAAACTCCAGCTCATCGGACTCCAAGACGATCGAGATGTGGATGCCACCGAACTCGGCCACCGACGTCTCCGACAAAGAGGGCTGGGACAAGATCCTGGACGCCTTCGAGAAGGAGCACTCCGTCACGGTCAACGTCACGATCGTGCCGTGGGACAGCTACGAGGAGAAATACCTCACCGGCATCTCCTCAGGCCAGGGCCCCGACGTCGGCTACATGTATCTGGAGATGATCGGTGACTACATCGCGCGCGATCAGCTCATTCCCTTCGACGAGTACCTCACCGACTCCGAACGCGAGAACTTCCTCTACCTCGACAAGGGCAATTTCTCCGGCAAGCAGTACGCCATGCCGCTCGTCGTCGGTGCTGCGCGCGTGCTCTTCTACAACAAGACGATTCTGGACGAAGCCGGCGTCACCGAACCGCCCACGACGTGGGACGAGTTCCGCGCGGCATGCGAGAAGGTCAAGGCCATCGGCACGGCCGCATATGTCGCGCCATGGGGCGCCCCTCACCGCGGGGCGATGGACGAGATCTACTTCCCGTTCCTCTGGCAGAACGGCGGGGAGCTCTTCTCCGAGGACGGCACCGCCACCGCCTTCAACACTCCCGAGGCGGTGGAGGCTGTCACCTACATCCGCGACCTCCTCAACGACGGCCTTATGCCCGACTCCACAACGGGAATGACGGCGGAGCAGGCTGAGGACATGTTCCGCCAGGGCAAGGCGGCCTTCTGCATGATGAGCACGTCGAGGTACGAGAACTTGACCAATGACGGCGCCAACGAGGTCGGATTCGTACCGGCGCTCACGAAGACTCAGGCGAAGACCTTCGTCGCAGCAGACTCGATGGTCATGCTCAAGGGAGCCAAGGATGCCGCACTCTGCGCGGAGCTGGTGAAGTTCATCGAGGCAGGCCCCCAGATGGCCGAGTTCCACACCTGGGCACCATTCCCGCCGATCGCTCACGACGAGACATACACCGGCGATGAGAGGTTCCAGGACCTCTACACCAACCAGACCGACATCTTCCAATCGTTGCCCGCCGTGAAGAACTCGACCGCGGCCTACAACGAGCTCTACAAGAACCTCCAGTTGGTCATGCTCGGCCAGAAGACGCCCGAAGATGGCCTGCGGGACGCCGCCGAGGCCGGAGATGCGGCTCTGGCTGCCAGCTGATAGCGAGTGCGGCGAGCGCTCCGCGCGTCGTGCGTGGACGCGCTCGCCGCCTCCATTCCACACACTCACACCCTCGATCGAGGACCACCCATGCCATCACCTCGCGCGTCGACCCGCTCACAATCGAGACACCGCGCCGACTTCTCCGGAGCGCTCTACATCCTGCCGAGCTTCGCCATCCTCATGGTCATCATGATCATCCCCATCGCGATGTCGGCCTACTTCTCCTTCACGCAGTACTCAGTGCTCGACAGCCCCCAATTCAGCGGGCTGGACAATTACTCCCGCCTGATCTCAGATGCTTCATTCAAGCGCTCCGTACTCGTCACGGCGGTCTACACCGCTATAGCGGTCCCGTTGCAGACAATCCTCTCGCTGTGGATCGCGAACTCCGTCGCACGCACGTTCCCCGGCATATTCGGTCGCCTCGTCCGATCAACCCTTTTCATCCCCGTGATGAGCTCCATGGTGCTCGTCGGTGCCGTATGGCGCGTATTCCTCGGCGGAGAGGACGGCCTCCTCAATCAGCTCCTCGGAGTATTCGGGATCGACAACATCTCCTGGCTCGGACAGCCGAAACTCGCCCTGGTCATGGTGGCACTGGTGACGGTGTGGAAGAACGTCGGCTACTTCCTGGTCATCTATTACGCCGGAATCATGGAGATCCCTCGAGAGCTGTACGAAGCGGCTTCATTGGACGGCGCGAGCTCCGCCCAGCAGTTCCGCCACATCACAATTCCCGGACTCCGCCCGGTCACGCTGCTGGTCGTCATCCTGGGAACGATCTGGTCCTTTCAGGTCTTCGACCTGGTCTATTCACTTACCGGAGGCGGTCCAGGCGGTGCAACGTCAACTCTGGTGATGGTCATCTACCAGGCCGGATTCAAGAACTACCAGTTCGGCTACGCCTCCGCTATGGCCATGATCCTGTTCCTCATCGTCCTGGCGATCTCGATCATCCAGCGCCGCGTCCTTGAGAAGGAGGACTGACCATGTCCGCGATGAACAGGGTCTGGAAGGCGATCACGGCGATCATCCTGCTGGCATTCGTCGTCACCGCGCTCCTTCCTTTCATTCTCATGGTGATCAACGCGCTTCAGCCCGCCGACCGGTTGTCATGGAGCCTCAACCCGTCAGATGTGAGCTTCCACAATTTCTCGGTGCTATTCAGCACGTACGGATTCGGTCGCGCTCTTGCGACCAGCACTGTGATCGTCTGCCTGTCATGCGTGATCAACGCCATCGTGTGTTCCATGGCCGCATTCGCATTCGCGAAGAAGCCCTTTCCCGGGTCCGGAGCACTCTTCTGGATCTATCTGGCGACGATGATGGTTCCGGGACAGATCACGCTGATCCCTCTATTCATCATCATGCGGGACCTCGGATTGCTGAACACGCATATCTCGTTGTCACTTCCCGTCATCAACGCATTCGGCGTCTTCCTCATCTACCAGTTCATCAAAGGGGTCCCCAACGACCTCATGGAGGCCGCCCGGATTGACGGAGCAAGTGATCGCCGTATCTTCACGTCGATCATCATTCCGCTCATTCGTCCGGTGCTCGTCGCTCTCACCGTCTTCACCTTCCTCACCGTGTGGAACGACTTCCTCTGGCCGTTGGTCTCGATCTCGGATCAGCAGATGACGACCGTCACTCTCGCCGTATCGAACCTGCAAGGGGCCTTCGCCAAGCGCTATGGCCTCGTGATGGCCGGAGCGACGATCTCGTTCCTCATACCACTCGGCGTTTACCTTCTCCTCCAACGTCAGTTCGTTGAAGGTGTCGCCGCCACAGGTCTTAAGGGCTAAGCGCCCCTCAATCGCATCTTCACAAGGAGCATCCACCGTGTCCCCGGCACCTTCCGCCACCTCTTGGAACTTCATGGTCTGCGATTCCCTCGAGAAGGTGTTCATCGACGCGCCTCCTCGACCGATGAACGCCGCAATCGGCTTCTCCGTGTTCCTCGGCGAATCCGCCGACTTCCAGCTCGCCTTCAACGTCCCTGACGATGCCGGCCCCGCCGACGTCGAGGTCTGCGTTGACGAGGCCTCCTCGAACGCGTGCGTCTTGCGCGAGGTCGTCGCGGTCCCCTGTCAGGCGGTATCCCAGAAGTTCGACGCCCACTATCTCAAGACCGACACCGGTCGTTACCCCGATCTTCTGCGTCCGCTTGAGCACGGACGAGTGAAGGCGGCGAGCCCGGGTTGGCATTCCGTATGGGTCGAGATGCGCACGAACGCGATCTCGGAGGCCGGGCCCCGTCCCGTCACGGTGACTGCGAGCGTCGGCGGCGAGGTCGCATTCGAGCAGACCGTGCTCATCAATGTCTTGCCGCGGCATCTGCCCGATCTGCCGATCGAGCACACCCAGTGGTTCCATCTCGATGCTCTCGCCGATTACTACGATGTGCCGGTCTTCTCGGAGGAGCACTGGCGCATCATCGAGAGGTTCATGGCCTCCGCGGAGCGCCTGGGCGTCAACACGATGCTCACACCCGTGTGGACACCGCCGCTCGACACCGCTGTCGGCTCCTACCGCACACCGGTGCAGCTGGTTGATATCACGAAGACCGACGGACGCTGGAGCTTCGAATTCTCACGCCTGCGGCGGTGGATCGAGTTGTGCCGCTCCCACGGAATCGTCACGCTCGAGATCGCGCATCTGTTCAGCCAGTGGGGTGCAACGGCGACTCCCGCGATCTACGCCACGGTCGATGGCCAGATGCGGCGCATCTTCGGTTGGGACGTGCCCGCGGATGACCCTCGATACCAGGACTTCCTCAGTGCTCTGATCCCCTGCCTGGTCGAGATGCTGTCCGAGGAGTGGAACCTGACCCGCGTCTGCTTCCACATTTCCGACGAACCCCACGGGGATGAGCAGCGCGCCAGTTACCGTAAGGCGCGAGCAATCGTCGCGCCTCTGCTCCGCGGACTGCGGGTGGTCGACGCATTGTCCGACATCGAGTTCTACACCGAAGGCCTCGTGCGCACCCCAGTCGTCGCTAACAACGCAATCTCACCGTTCCTGAAGGCCAGCGCCGATCCTCTCTGGACCTATTACTGCGTCGCTCAGCAACAGGAGGTGTCGAATCGATTCATCACGTTGCCTTCGGTGCGCAATCGGATTCTGGCACCCCAGATCTTCAAGGAGAACGTTCGCGGCTTCCTGCATTGGGGCTTCAACTTCTACTACTCCGAGCTCTCCGCGTCTCTCATCGACCCGTTCCACGACACGACCGCCGGCGGCGCCTTCCCAGGAGGAGACTCCTTCATCGTCTACCCCGGCGACGGCGGTATTCCACTTGAGTCGATCCGGTACCGCGTGCTCGCCAATGCGATGAATGATCTCAAGGCGATGGCTCTGCTGGAGAGCCTCCGCGGTCGCGCCGCCGTCCTGCAGCTCATCGACCCGGACGGCTCGCTCACCTTCGACCATTTCAACTACGACGCCGACGAGTATCGACGAATGCGCGAAAGGATCAACGCGGCCATCACTTCGGACTAGTAGGCGAGGTCGAGAGTTCCGAGTCGAGGCCACCAGATCATCCGCAGATATCTGGTGGCCTCGACTCAGAACTGTCGACCTCAACGCCGTGCGACCAACAGCCGCCCTTCGGGGCGCCGTGGCCGGTTCGCGCCGGTCCCGGACGGCGGCCTCAGGCCTCCGCGAGGTCCTCGCCCGCCGCGGCCGACTCCTCCACCGGCTTCGGCTCATCAGCCTCAGCCCCGGCGTCGGCGTCCGCTTCGGCCTGCGCCTCGGCCTCTTTGGCCTGGACGACGGCGGCCCGGGCTGCGGCGGTCGCCACCACCGCGCGCTTGACGGCCTCACGCGCCTCCGCCTCAGCGGCCAATGCCACCTCGACCTCGGCCTGCGCCTCGGCAACCGTGGGCTGCTGGTCGACGAGGTGCACCGGCGCCTGGGCGAAGAGCTCGGCGACATCCAGGTCGGGGTTCTCCTCCTGGGTCTCCACGAGCTCGGCCACCTCCTCCTCGGTGGCGACGGCCGGCATCGAGCCGGGCAGCGGACGGCGCGCCGTCTCGGGCAGGGCGAAGAGCGCGGCGAAGGCGGCCAGCGACGTCGCCATGATCCAGAAGGCCGGCGCCAGGGCCGAACCCGTGGCGGTCACCAGGGCCTCCATGATGAAGGCTGCGGTACCGCCGAACACGGCGACCGCGAAGTTGTACGAGATGCCCATGCCGCCGTAGCGCGAGGAGGTCGGGAAGATCGCGGGCAGCGAGGCGGCCAGGTTGCCGACGTACGCGGCCACCGGGTAGGCCAGCAGGAGCAGACCCAGCAGCGTGGACCACATCTGGCCGTGCTCCATGAGCATGAACGCGGGCACCACGAGCACGACGGCGCTCACGGCGGCCGAGAAGAGCACCGGCTTGCGGCCAACGTGGTCGGACCAGTAGCCGATCACGGGCACGAGGAAGGCGACGAGCACGAGCACCGGCAGCGTGAGCAGCGGCCCGTGGACCTCGTCGTAGCCGAGCGTCGTCGTCAAATAGGTGGGCATGTAGGAGGTCAGCGCGTAGCCGACCGTGTTGGCGCCGGCGACCAGCACGATCGCGGTGGCGAGCTCGCGCCAGTAAGTGCGCACCATGTCGCGCAGGCCGAGCGGCCCCTCGGGCTTCATGATGTCGCTCTCGACGGCGGCCAGGTCGGCGGGCTCCTCCTCGTCGTCCTCCGCCTGCGCGCCGCGGAAGGCCGGCGTGTCCTCGATGCGCGAGCGCAGGTACAGCGCGATCGCGCCCATCGGCAGGGCGAGCATGAACGGGATGCGCCATCCCCAGGTGGCCATGACGTCGTCGGGCAGCGTGAGCATGAGGACGGTGACCAGGCCCGCACCCAGTGCGTTACCCATGTAGGAGCCCCAGTCCAGCAGCGAGGCGTAGAAACCACGCTTCTTGTCAGGGGCGTACTCAGTGACGAAGGTCGTGGCACCGGCGTACTCACCACCGGTGGAGAAGCCCTGGACCAGCTTCAAGGCGATGAGCAGGATCGGCGCCCAGACGCCCAGCACCGAGGCCGGAGGCAGCACACCGATACCAAAGGTCGCCACGGCCATCATCATCAGGGTGAAGGCCAGGACCTCCTTGCGCCCCAGGCGGTCACCGAGCTGTCCGAGGATGACGCCGCCCAGCGGACGGGCGATGAAGGTCACGGCGAAGACACCGAGCGAGAAGAGGTTCTGGGTGGTGTCTGAGGCCGCGGGCAGGAAGGCCTGGCCCACGAGGACAGCGACGTAGGCGTAGACGCCGACGTCGTACCACTCCATGATGTTGCCGACCACCGAGCCGAGGATGGCCTTGCGCAGCGCCGACTCCTCAACCACCGTCACGTCGTCGGCACGCAGACGGCGGCGACGACGCATGAAGGCGAGCCTGCGCTGCTCGCGCCGAATCCTCTCCGCCTTGCGCTCGGCGCGAGCCGCGGCACGCTCGGCCTTCTCCGCCTGACGCTCAGCGCGCCTGGCCGCCTCCCGCTCGCGCCTGCGCGCGGTCTCCTGCTCCGTCGGGCTCACGCCTCGTCCTCCGCGTCGTCCCGTTCCTCGCCCTGCTCACGCTCGCGCTGCTCAGCGGCGACGACCGCCTCGCGAGCAGCCTGCGTCGCCCGCTGGGCCCGGGCGAGCTCCTCACGGACCTCCTGCTCGGCAGCCAGAGCCACCTCGACCTCGGCACGAGCCTCCTCCGCCGTGGGCTCCTGGTCCAGCAGGTGGACCGGGGCCTGGGCGAACATCTCAGCCACGTCCAGGTCGGGGTTGTCCTCCTGGGTCTCGACCAGCTCGATAGCCTCCTCCTCGCTTGCCACCGAGGGCATCGAGCCCGGCAGCGGCTGGCGGGCGGACTCCGGCATCTGGGTAACGGCGATGAATCCTGCCACCGAGGTGGCGATCACCCAGAAGGCGGGAGCCAGCGCGCTGCCGGTCGCGGTCACGAGGGCCTCCATGATGAAGCCGGCCGTACCACCGAAGATCGCCACGGCCGCGTTGTAGGCGATCCCCATGGCGCCGTAGCGCGAGGAGGTGGGGAACAGCGCCGGCAGGGACGAGGCCTGGTTACCCACGTACAGGGCCACCGGCAGGGCCAGCATGGCCAGGCCCAGTAGCGTGGACCAGATCGCTCCGTGCGCCATGAGCATGAAGGCCGGGACAGCCAGGACCACCGCGGTGCCGGCCCCGGTGAACAGGATCGCGCGGCGGCCCACGCGGTCGGAGATCCAACCGGCCACCGGCACGCAGAAGGCGAGCAGCACCAGCACCGGCAGGGTGAGGAGGTTGCCGTGGACGGCGTCATAGTGCAGCGTCGTCGTCAGGTAGGTCGGCATGTAAGAGGTCAGCGCGTAGGCCACCGTGTTGGCCGCTGCCACGAGCACGAAGGCGGTCGCAAGCTCACGGCGGTAGGTCACGATCAGCGCCTTGAGGCCCTTGGGGCCCTCGTCGGTAGCCTGGATCGCGGCCTCGATGTCACCCACGGAACCAGAGCGCGGGGAGGCACCCTCGTCCTCCTGCGAGTCCTCGCCCTGCTCGCTCTGCGCCTCGACGAAGGCCGGGGTGTCCTCGATATGCGTCCGGAAGTACAGGGCGATCAGACCCAGCGGCAAAGCGGCCATGAAGGGGAAGCGCCAGCCCCAGGACTGCATGAAGTCCTCGCTGAGCGTCAGCTGCAGCACCGAGACCACGGCCGCACCGGCCGCGAAGCCCATGTAGGAGCCCCAGTCCAGCAGCGAGGCGTAGAAACCACGCTTCTTGTCAGGGGCGTACTCGGTGATGAAGGTCGTGGCGCCGGCGTACTCACCACCGGTGGAGAAGCCCTGGACCAGCTTCAAGGCGATGAGCAGGATCGGGGCAATGACACCGGCAGCCGCGTAGGTCGGCAGTACGCCGATGAGGAAGGTGGCTGCCGCCATCATGAGCAGGGTGTACGCCAGGACCTCTTTGCGCCCCAGGCGGTCACCGAGCTGTCCGAGGATGACGCCACCCAGCGGGCGGGCGATGAAGGTCACTGCGAAGACGCCGAGCGAGAAGAGGTTCTGGATGTGACCGTCGACGTCGGGGAGGAAGACCTTTCCCAGGATCACGGCGACGTAGCCGTAGACACCGACGTCGTACCACTCCATGAGGTTGCCGACGACCGAGCCCAGGACGGCCTTCTTCAGTGCCGACTCCTCGACGACCGTGACGTCATCGACCCGTAGCCGCCGACGCTGGCGCAGCTGGCGCAGGCGACGGCGCTCGGCACGAATCGCTGCCTTACGCTCGGCAGCCTCGCTCTTGTGCTGGTTCCTGGCGGCCTTCTTCTCAGCCTTGTTTCGTGCCCGGTCGGCACGGGTGCCCGTCGTGACGGACGAAGGTGTGGTCTTGTCCACGCTGCTTCCGATCCTGACGCGACCCCTCGGGTCAGGGCCGCTGCGAGTCGGCGCCGCAGCTAGCGGCACCTCGGAGGGTCCAGCACCTCAACCAACGAACCGCCGCAGCCAAGCCATGAGGCTCGGCCGACTCGGGACCGTGGGGAGTGGGGCCGCCTGACAGCACGGCCGGGCACAACCGGAACGGGTGCCACCGAGCCGCGACTTATCAGACAAAACTCCGAATCGCCGTTAATCATAACATTTTCATCATGGCTCTGGTCGCTCAGGTGGGGCAGTTCACGCCTGTGTGGGCTCGCCGACGCCGTCGCCCACCCTCGGCCCGACCAGCCCGACGCCGTCGCCCACCCCTGGTCACAGCCCCACCAGGACGCCCACATTGCGACGGACCGGGTGGCCTGGCACCTGCGTGCCAGACCACCCGGTCCGTATGTCACCAGCCAGCGCGTGCCGGTCAGGCGCTGTGAGCCTCTGTTGTGGCCTCAGCCTCGGAGACCACCGAGCCCTCGACGCTGCCAACGGTCCGCTCAGCCTCCTGCTCGGCGGCGATCTCGGCACTCAGCGGGTCGGAGCCGATCTTGGGGTCCCAGGGCTCACCGCGGAAGGTGAACTCACCCAGGATGCCCTCGCCCTGCGCGTCAACGATGACCTTCTGGCCCCGCTCGATCTCACCAAAGAGGATCTTCTCGCTCAGGGCGTCCTCAATGTCGCGCTGGATGGCGCGACGCAGCGGACGGGCACCAAGCACCGGGTCGAAGCCACGCTCGGCCAGCAGCTCCTTGGCGGCGTCGGTCAGCTCGATCGTCATCTCCTGCTCCACCAGGCGCTTGTCCAGGCGGGCAATCATGAGGTCGACGATCTGACGGACCTCAGCCTTGGTCAACTGCGGGAAGACGATGAGGTCGTCCACACGGTTCAAGAACTCCGGGCGGAACTGAGACTTGAGCTCACGGTTGACGTGCGCCTTCATCTCCTCGTACTCCATGGTCCCACCCTCGGTGGACTGGAAGCCGGTGGCCACGGCCTTGCCGATGTCCTTCGAGCCGAGGTTGGTGGTCATGATGATGACCGTGTTCTTGAAGTCGACCACGCGGCCCTGGGCGTCGGTGAGGTGACCGTCCTCCAGGATCTGCAGCAGCGAGTTGAAGATGTCCGGGTGGGCCTTCTCGACCTCGTCGAACAGGACCACGCTGAAGGGACGACGCCGCACCTTCTCGGTGAGCTGACCGCCCTCGTCGTAGCCGACGTAGCCCGGAGGAGCACCGAAGAGGCGCGAGACCGTGTGCTTCTCAGCGAACTCGGACATGTCGAGCTGGATGAGGGCGTCCTCGTCGTCAAAGAGGAACTCCGCCAGCGCCTTGGCCAGCTCGGTCTTACCCACACCGGTCGGGCCGGCGAAGATGAAGGAGCCGCCAGGACGTTTGGGGTCCTTGAGCCCGGCGCGGGTACGCCGGATCGACTTGGACAGGGCCTCGATGGCCTTGTCCTGGCCGATGATGCGCTTGTGGAGCTCGGCCTCCATGCCCAGCAGCTTGGCGGACTCAGCCTCGGTGAGCTTGACCACCGGGATACCCGTGGACATGGCCAGCACCTCGGCGACCAGCTCCTCGTTGACCTCGGCAACCTGCTCGACCTCGCCGGACTTCCAGGCGGCCTCCTTGGTCTCGCGCTCCTCAGCCAGGCGGCGCTCATCATCACGTAGGGCGGCGGCGCGCTCGAAGTCCTGGTCGTCGATCGCGGCTTCCTTCTCGCGCTTGACCTCGGCGATCTTGTCATCGATGGCGCGCAGCTCCGGCGGAGCAGTCATGCGGCGGATGCGCAGGCGCGCGCCCGCCTCGTCAATGAGGTCGATGGCCTTGTCCGGCAGGAAGCGGTCGTTGATGTAACGGTCGGCGAGCTTGGCAGCGGCCTCAATGGCGTCGTCGGTGATGACCACGCGGTGGAAGGCCTCGTAGCGGTCACGCAGGCCGTTGAGGATCCCGATGGTCTCCTCGATGGAGGGCTGGTCCACCGTGACCGGCTGGAAACGGCGCTCGAGCGCGGCGTCCTTCTCGATCTTGCGGTACTCCTCCAAGGTGGTGGCACCAATGGTCTGGAGCTCGCCACGAGCCAGCATGGGCTTGAGGATGGAGGCGGCGTCCACCGCACCCTCGGCGGCACCGGCGCCCACGAGGGTGTGGATCTCGTCGATGAACAGAATGATGTCCCCGCGGGTCCGTACCTCCTTGAGGACCTTCTTCAGCCGCTCCTCGAAGTCACCGCGGTAGCGCGAGCCAGCCACGAGGGAGCCCATGTCCAGGGAGTAGAGCTGCTTGTCGCGCAGGGTCTCGGGCACGTCACCGTGGACGATCGCCTGGCTCAGGCCCTCCACGACGGCGGTCTTACCCACGCCGGGCTCACCGATGAGGACCGGGTTGTTCTTGGTGCGCCGGGAGAGGATCTGCATGACCCTCTCCATCTCCTTGTGGCGCCCGATCACCGGGTCCAGCTTGCCCTCGCGGGCAGCGGCGGTGAGGTTGCGCCCGAACTGGTCAAGGATGGCGGAGCCAGAGGGGGTGCCCTTGTCCGAGGGGCCGCCGGCGGTGACCGCCTCCTTGCCCTCGTAGCCGGAGAGCATCTGCATGACGGTCTGGCGCACCGTGGACAGGTCCGCCCCGAGCTTGGTCAGCACCTGGGCGGCCACGCCCTCACCCTCACGCAGGAGGCCGAGGAGGATGTGCTCGGTGCCGATGTAGTTGTGGCCCAGCTGCAGGGCCTCTCGCAGCGAGAGCTCCAGAACCTTCTTCGCGCGCGGAGTGAAGGGGATGTGCCCGCTGGGGGCGGCCTGGCCCTCGCCGATGATCTCGACGACCTGGCCGCGCACCGCGTCCAGGGAGATGTCCATCGACTCCAACGCCTTGGCGGCCACTCCCTCTCCCTCGTGGATGAGGCCGAGAAGGAGGTGCTCAGTGCCGATGTAGTTGTGGTTGAGCGCCCGAGCCTCGTCCTGGGCCAGGACGACGACGCGGCGGGCGCGGTCGGTAAAGCGTTCGAACATCGCTGGTTCTTCTCCTCGGCACGTGCAAGTCGGTCTGTCGCGCCCGGCTGCCCTCCTGCGCGGCGGTCGCCCGAGATCGGGAGGCCGACACGATGGGAGGCCTGGCGCTGGCACGTGCTGGTAAGGCTAACCGCGCGAGTCCCCCGCTCATGCCACTGTTCGCAGTGGGCGTGAGCAAGGTTGAGCCGCATCGACTCAACACTGGCGACCACCGCAGGATTCCGCCGACGACGCGAGGCGAGCTCCGTCGTCGTCAATCCAGCTCGATCAGCCCTTGGCGCAGCGCCTCCATGACCGCGCCCGTGCGCGAGTCGACGCCGAGCTTGTTGTTGACCCGCAGCAGGTGCGTCTTGACCGTCGCCTCACTGATGAGCAGCTCCCGCGCGATCTGCGCATTCGACATCCCCCGCGCCACCGCGGCGAGCACCTCCCGTTCCCGCGGGGACAGTGCCGGCGCGGTGTCCGACGGCGCAGCCGCGCTTCTCCTGGTCGCGGCGAGTATGCGGGTGGTCACCGCCGGGCTCATGGCGCTGTAGCCGCGCACCGCGGAGCGCACGGCGCCCGCGATGTCCTCGCGGGGCGAGTCCTTGACGAGGTAGCCGGTCGCACCGGCCTCGACCGCCCGGAGGATGTCGGAGTCGGTGTCGTAGGTCGTGAGCACGACGACCTTGGGCGCATCGGCCTCCGCCGTGATCAGCCGTGTGGCCTCCACGCCGTCCATGACCGGCATCCGCAGATCCATGAGGACGACGTCGGGCCGCCAGCGCTGCGCCATCACGACCGCCTCCTGGCCGTCGCCCGCCTCCGCGACGACCTCGAGGTCGGGCTCGCGCGAGAGCATGCCGATGATTCCCGAGCGCACCACGGGGTGGTCGTCGACCACGAGGAGGCGCACCGTCGTCCGAGCCGCAGAGTCCGTCACAGCGGGATCCTCGCTTCCACCACGGTGCCGGTGCGTCCGCCGTCGTCCGGGGCGTGAAGCGGATCGATGGTGAGGCTGCCGCCCACGGCCTCCACCCGCGAGCGCATGCCGGACTGGCCCACGCCCTCGGGGCGCCCGCCGATGCCGACGCCGTCGTCGCTCACGCGCACGACGAGTTCGACGCCGCCGGGCGTCGCTTCCTGCTCGACGAGCACGCGGGCCGTGCGGGCGCGGGCGTGGCGCGCCACGTTCGATAACGATTCCTGGACCGTGCGCAGGACGACCACTTGGATCGCTTGCGTCAGGTGGGGCGGCAGGCGCAGCGTCATCTCCGTGCTGCAGCCGTGCGCCTCCTGCGCGGCACCGAGGCGCTGAAGCGCCGCCTCGAGCCCGTGCGAGCGCAGGCGGCTGGGACCGCTGCCCTCCACGAGCGCGCGAGCCTCGGCGAGGTTCTCGCGCGCGACCTGCTCGAGTTCATCGAGGCGGCGCAGGACCGGCTGCGGGGCCCGCGGGCCGAGCTCGGCGCGCGCCGCCTCGGACAGGGTGATGACACTGACGAAGCCCTGCGCCAGCGTGTCGTGGACGTCGCGGGACCAGCGCTCGCGCTCCGCCTGGCGGCCGGCCTCGCGCTCGACGGCGGCCAGCCCCTCCTGCGCCTGCGCCAAGCGGTCGAGGGCGTCGTTCTTCGCCGCCAGGGCCGCCGTCGCCGCTTCGCGCGCCTGGGACTCGCGCCAGATCCACAGGCCCATGAACATCGAGTAGCCCGAGGTGATCACGGCGATGACCACCGCATCCCACGGCTCGGGCCAGGTGAGCAGCGCGACCACGATGACGGCAGCGGCGAAGCTCAGAGTCGCGATCATGCCGCCGCGCATGGAGTCGTGCACCACCCACAGCAGCGGGCACACGAGGAAGAAGCCGAACTGGGCCATCGGGGTCCAGGCCAGGAGGACGAGCTCGGCGATCACCAGGACGAGCACCCCGAGCTTCGCCGCCCATACCCACGACCGCTCTGCACGTCGAGGCGCGGGCTGCCAGAGGGGAAGGGATGTGCTCACCGTCATATTCTCACCCGCCTCGCCGCTCAGTTCGGCCACCCGCACGCTGACCGCTCAGCGGTCGACCCGATCGCGCCGGGCCACCACGACCGCCGCCACGATGCCGCCGATCAACCAGGCGACGACGATGGCAAGTCCCTTCGCCGTCTCCCAGCTCCCGGTCGGCTCCATCACCTGGAAGGAGTCGGGGAGCATGGCCTGGCGCATGAGCTCGGCCGACCAGCGCACCGGCAGGATCGAGAAGGTGCCGACCATCCAGTCCGGCAGCTGCGCGAGCGGGAAGAAGATGCCGGAGGTGAACTGCACGACCAGCACGATCGGGGTCACCAGCGCCGAGGCCGCCCGCGCGCTCGGCCGCACCCGCCCGATCGCCATGCCCAGCGCCGTCGAGGTCGCGGTCATGAGCACGATCGTGAGCAGGAGCAGCCCCCACGACCCTGCGCCGCTGGGCAGGTCGATGTCGAAGGCGAAGTGCCCGAGGCACAGCAGGAGCACCACGTTGGTGCTGGCGAGCACGAGGTTGGACAGGATCTTGCCCAGCACGTGCGCCGTCGCCGGCCCGGGCAGAACCGCCAGGCGCTTGAGGAATCCCGTCTCCCGCTCCCCCGCCACGCACACGGCGAGGTTCTGCAGGCACGTGGTGAGGATTCCGGTGGTGACCATGGCGGGCAGGAGGTAGGTCGCGTAGGTCATGTCCTCGAAGACCTTGCCGGGGAAGACGGCGTTGAAGATCACCAGGATGAAGGCAGGGTAGAGGAACTGCATGACGAAGCCGACCGGCTCGCGCACGAAGGACACCAGGCTCGACCGGGTCAGCCATCCGATGGCCGACCAGTCCCGGCCCGGACGGGAGCCCCGGGAGCGTCGCGATGACGACGGGGCGGACCGCTGCGCCGTCGTCCCACCTGCAAGGGGGCTCGGTCCCGACGACGGCGCAGCCGGCTCGATCGATTCGCCCGCCTCGTGCGCGGCGACCAGGGCGAGGTAGCGCTCCTCGAGCGTGGGCGTGGTCAGCGTCAGCTCCGGCACCTCGCCACCGTCCGGGGCCAGACGGGCCAGCAGACGGCGCACGACCGCCGTCGGTGTCGAGCTCTCCTCCTCGCGACGGCGACCATCCTCGAGCCACGCCACGGTGGTCTTGCCATCGCGCGGATGGGTGAGTTCGTCGATCGCGCCGTGCTGGGCGATACGGCCGCCGAGGATGATGGCCGCCTCGTCGGCGAGCTGGACGACCTCGTCGAGGTAGTGGGTGGTGAGGACGATCGCGGTGCCGCCGTCGGACAGTCCGCGGATCATGCTCCACAGGCGGCGCCGCACCTCCGGGTCGAGGCCGGTTGTGGGCTCGTCGAGGAAGAGGAGCTCGGGGCGTCCCACGATCGCCATGGCGATGTCGAGGCGGCGCCGCTGGCCGCCGGACAGCTTGCCCACGCGGCGCGAGGCCTCGCCGCCGAGGTCGACATGATCGAGGGCGTCCTCAATCGGCATCGGGTCCTCGAAGAAGCTCGCAGCGCCGGCCACCGCCTCGCGGACGGTGAGGTCGCCGAGGTCCGCGGAGCTCTGGGAGACGACGCCGATGCGCGCGCGCCACTCGCGCAAGGAGCGCTCCGGGTCCTCGCCGAGCACGCGGATCGTCCCGCCGTCGGCGCGCCGCAGGCCCTGGAGGATCTCGACGGCGGTGGTCTTGCCCGCGCCGTTGGGGCCGAGCAGGGCGAAGATGGTTCCGGCGCGCACGGTCAGATCAAGCCCGCGGAGCACGGGTGTGCCGCCGTAGGACTTCGTCAGGCCGCGGACCTCGATGACAGTGCTCTCATCCATGACTCCAGTGTCATGGCTCACAGGCAGCGCCGGTAGCGGCAGGTCGGCTGACCCGTGTCCACCGTTCGGTTGACCCCGGCCGGACAGTCTGGCCTGCCGATCGGTTTCTCCGCTGGCCAGTCGCGAGTTTGGCTGGCCACTCGCGAGTTTGGCTGGCCACTCGCGAGTTTGGCTGGCCAGTCGGAATACCGCTGGTCGGAATTGCGTGAATTGAGCCAGCGGAAGTCAGACTGGCCAGCGGAGGTCAGACTGGCCAGCGGAAACTGAGCCGCGGCGTCCGAATGCGGGGCGGGTGGAGCGCGCAGGCGTGGCGGGTCTGGCGGGAGCGGCACGAGGAACGAGCGACGCGGATGGTAGCCAAGCGCGTCCTCACCGGCCCGCCCGCTCACGCCTCCACGAGGATGGTCACAGGACCGTCAGCCTCCATGTCGATGACCATGTGCTCGCCGAAGGCGCCGGTGGCCACCTCCAGGCCGCGAGCGCGCAGGTCCGCGACGACGGCGTCCACCAGCGGCTCAGCCACCTCACCCGGCGCCGCCTGGTTCCAGGACGGACGCCGCCCCTTGCGTACGTCCGCGTACAGGGTGAACTGGGAGACCACGAGGACCGGTGCCCCCAGGTCCGACACTGAGACCTCACTACCGCGCTCACCCTCGCTCGCCGCGCCGTCGAACAGCCGCAGCTCGGCGATCTTGCGGGCCACCGTGGCCACCTGCTCGGGACCGTCGTCGTGCGTGGCACCGACGAGCACCATGAGTCCGGGCCGGGTGATCTCCCCGACGACCTCGCCGTCGACCCGCACCGCCGCGCGGTTGACCCGCTGAAGAACCGCCCGCATCAGCGCCTCCAGCGGTTGGGGTCCTGGCCGTCTCGACCCTCAGGACGCCGGATCTGAGAACGCACCCGCACCGGCTTGTAGAGGTTGAGCGCCGGGCGCACGTCCGTGAGGTAGACGGCGTTGGCCACGAAACCAAGCAGCCCCAGCATCGAGGCCGATCCCATGAGGGCGACGACGGCCAGACCTGCGGCGTTGACACCGATCCAGAAGCCCTTGGTGCGCTTGCCCGCGGCGACGAAGTGCTCGGGGCGCTGCATGAGGGTATCCACCAGCGCCCACAGCCCGAGTGCCAGCCCGGCGAACTGGAACAACCGCCAGGCCATCAGCACGGCGTACTGGGTGTAGTGGGCAACGAGATAGAGAACGCTCACGTCATCAGCCTATCGATCCGAGCCTGGCCGGCGCAGCAGCGACGTGCGCAGCCCGGCTCCCGGCCGCTCAGCAGGACTGGCCTGCGCCTTGCCCTGCGGACCCACCAGCAGCTCCTGCGCGGCGTCAACACGGCCGACGACGACGCGGCCACCGTCCCCTGGTTCCTCACCGCCGCCCAGAGCGGACCCGGCCTCACTCGTCGCCTCCTGGCAGACGGGCTGAGTGACCTCAACCGTCAACGCAGCCTCAACCGGTACGGCCCGGCGCAGCAGTGCCAGGGCCATCGGCCCGTAGTCGTGGTGGCGCACGACGCTGGTGACCGCCCCGACCGCACGCTCACCCATGAGTACCCGGTCCCCCGGGCTCGGCAGCTCACCGGACAGCCCGTCGAGCTGGAGGATCGTCAGCCGGCGCGGCGGACGGCCCAGGTTGAGCGTGCGCGCAATGGTCTCCTGGCCAGGGAAGCACCCCTTGGTCAGATGCACCGCCGTACGCAGCCAGTCCAGCTCGTGAGGGATGGCGCGGGCATCCACCTCACGGGCCCACCGTGGGCGCCCCGCCTCCACACGCAGCGCTTCCCACGCCAGGACACCGGCTGGCCGCAGGCCCTGCTCAGCCAGACCCGTCACCAGCGCGCGAACCTGGTCCGCCGCCACGATGACGTAGCCAGCTCGGTAGAGCTCACCGGGATGGCGGTAGGGGTGGTCCTGGCTGCCCAGGCCGACGTCGTAGCTTGTGCCGCCGGGGACCACGCCGGGCCAGGGGTCATGCCAGGTGGCGATCCCGGCCCCGGCCTGCTCAGCCGCGGTCTCCAGCGCCGCCAGACCACTGGCGTGGGCACCGAGCACCGCCAGCTCCTCACGCTCGCACACCTGCACCGCCAACATGAAGCGCATCGAGTCCAGGAAGTCCGCGAGCACCGGTCCGTCTCCAGCCTGCGTGACCAGGAAGAGGGTCTCGCCGTCATCCACCGCCGCCAGGGCGTGAGTAATGTGCCCCTGCGCATCCAGGAGCAGGGCCTCGGCTCCGCCGTCGCCGGGGGCCAGCCCGGTGAGGACCTGGCTGGACAGGGTGGTCAGCCAGCTGAGCCGATCCGGCCCGCTGACGGCGACGACGTCCCTGGCCAGTGCCACCACGGCCCGTCCCTCAGCCAGGAGCGCCTGCTCGCGCAGAGGGTTGCCAAAGTGGGCGGGGACCAGGAGATCCGGCTCCCCAGCAGGGTCAGGGGAATCGATTCCCACGGCCCCGTCCAGGTCCAGCAGAGGTGAGCGGCGCATCAGCGGCTCTCGGTGCCAGGCTCAGCCACCGGCGTCGATGCCGCAGCGTCATCAACGCGGACCACGCCGTCCTGGGAGGGTTCCTCCGGCGCATCCACCCGCCCCAGGCGCCCGGAGGCGTAGGAGGTCATCTCCTCGCGGCCGAAGGCAGCCATGTCCTGGGTCCACATGAGGTCCCCGCCCACGAGCCCGAACATGCGGGACATCTGGGTGACCTCAGCAGCGGTGCGGGTGCGGCCCACCGCCTGGGTCCCCACCTGGGCTCGAGGCCCCTGGATCCATCCCTCCCACACGCCCACGTGCCCTGCCGGGTCCGTGGAGACCAGCTCCAGGCTGGTGATGGGGGTCTTGGTGTCGGCATCGTCAGCGTCAGGCTGCTCCTGGCCGACGGGCCGCCAGTAGGTGGTCTCCGTGGACCAGATCTGGGCCGGGGTGATCTTCTGCGCGCCCTCCAGGCCCGGGGTCTCGAAGTCAAGGTTCTGGGACCGCGTGGCGTCCAGCGTCCAGATGGTGGTGGTCTGACGCAGGTAGGGGCCGCCGTCGTGGTCGAAGGTCATCTCCTGGTACACCGCCTGCTCCGGCACGGTCTCGCCGTAGGTCAGGATGCCGTAGCCGCGCCAGGTGCCCACGAGCCAGGCCAAGGGGTAGAGCTCGGGAGCCAGGTCTTCAGGAAAGGTAAACGCCATAGCCGCAGGGTACGTGGCCCCTGGGACAAAAACACCGCGCTTCGCTCCTGGCTGGTTCAGCCAGCCAGCCGCGCCAGTCCTACCAGCAGCGTGGTCGCCACGCCTCCCAGCAACGCCGCGGCAGGCAAGGTCACGAGCCAGGCCATCGCGATGCGCCCCACGGTCCCCCAGTTCACCCGCCGTCGGCCGCGCACCAGCGCCGCCCCGGTGATCGAGGAGGCCACCGTGTAGGTGGTGGACACCGGCGCTCCGGAGGTCAGTGCCGTGGCGTAGAGGACGACGGCGGACACGGACTGGGCCGCAAAGCCCTGGGCCGGGTCAACCTCGGCGATCCCAGAGCCCAGGGTCCGGATGATGCGCAGGCCTCCCGCCGCTGTGCCCGCGGCCAGCGCGAGCGCGGCCGTCAGGCGCACCCACACAGGAACGGTCCCGGCCTCCAGGCCTGCCAGCTCCTGCGCCGTACCAGGCTGCCCCAGGACTCCGCCGGCCGCCAGCGCCAGCACCATGACGCCCATCGTCTTCTGGGCGTCCTGCAGGCCGTGCCCCAATGCCGTGGCCGCGGCCGCCACCGTCTCCAGCAGCCGGAACTGGCGCGTGGTACGCCCGTAGGGGCGCGCGGCTGCCAGCCAGCGGATCAGGCGCGTCAGTCCCCAGGCCCCCAGGACCCCGATGAGCGGGGACAGGAGCATCGGCACCAGCACCAGGCCCGCCAGCAGCTCCCAGTGGACCGTGATCCCTCCGGCCAGGCCCGCGCCCGCCAGCGCGCCGATGAGGGCGTGAGAGGAGGAGGACGGTAACCCCGCCCACCAGGTCGCCAGGTTCCAGGTCACTGCTCCCATCAGCGCACCGGCGACGACGGCGAGCCCCACCCCTGCGGTGCCCGCCCCCGAGGCGGCCACGACGTCCTCACGCGAGAGCACCCCTGAGCCGATGGCCACGGCGACCCGCGTGCCAAGCAGCCCGCCGAGCAGGTTGAGCGCCGCCGCCATGGCCAGCGCACGTCGCGTGGTCACGGCCCGGGTCATCACGGTGGTAGACACCGAGTTCGCGGCGTCGTGGAAGCCGTTGGTGAAGGCGAAGCCCAGGGCGAGGGCCAGCACGAGCGCCAGGAGCACCGCAGTCAGTCCCGTCATGGGACTCAGCCCTCGCGCATGGCCAGCAGCTCCACGCCGTCAGCCAGGGCCTCGAAGGCGTCAGCAGCCTCCTCCAGGCGCTCGACGACCTCCTTGACCTTGACCAGGCGGATGGCGTCACGCTCGGTGGCGAACAGCTCGGCGATGGTCGCGCGGTAGAGAGTGTCCGCGGCGTTCTCCAGAGAGTTGACCTGCACCCAGTACTCACGCAGCGATGAGGCCGCCCGCAGGCGGGGCACGGCACCAGCCGTCAGCTCGGCGGCCCGCCGCAGGATCTCGACCTGCTCGGTGCAGGCCTGCGGCAAGGCGCCGGCCTGGTAGAGCACGATGGCATCGCCCGCCTGGTCCACAGCGTCCAGGCAGTCGTCCAGCAGCCCGGCGATGCGGCGCAGGTCATCACGGTCGATGGCGGTGACGAAGGTGTGAGAGAGCAGGTGCAGGAAGCGGTGGTGGATCTCGTCGGCCTCATGCTCGACGGCGTGGAGCTCGTCACGCAGCTGGGCCCGTGAGGCGAAGTCAGCGGTGACGATCCGTCCTACGAGGTCGCAGCCGGCCACCAGGCGGTCTGCCAAGGCGCTGAGAGCGGCCAGGAGGTCGGCATTATTGTTGCGCGGACGCAGACGCACCAGTTCTCCTTTGGTCAACGGCGGCGGAAACCCGCAGCGAGCCGACAGACTAGCTCATCGAGGTAAACGGGCTGACCCTCCTGGCTGGGGCGCCAGGCGAGGCCATGGGGAAAGCGGCCGGTGCTGTCATGGAAGGCCAGGGCCAGCAGCGGGAACGTTGCTGTTGCGCCGCGGCACCGCCAAGAGATCAGGACGTCGGGCCGTAGAGCGCCAGTCGGCGCGAATGCCGCTCGCGGCGGCTTGAGTTGGAGCCCGGGGCCCACACGGCCCGACGTCGGCCCTAGTCTACTCGACCAGCGCGTCCAGCCGGTATCCGACGTTGCGCACCGTCCCAATGAGGTGATCGTGCTCGGTGCCGAGCTTGGCGCGCAGGCGGCGCACGTGCACGTCGACCGTGCGCGAGCCGCCGATGTAGTCCTCGCCCCAGACCTCGTCGAGCAGGGTCTCGCGGGTGAGCACTCGTCCCTGGTTGGCCGCCAGGTACTTCAGCAGCTCGAACTCCTTGTAGGTCAGGTCAATGATCTGGCCGCGCAGGCGGGCGGTGTAGGCGTTGACGTCGATCACGAGGTCACCGACCTCAATGCGGTCTCCACCCTCCTCGGCACGTGGCGCCGGCTCACGGGTGCGCAGCAGCCGCAGCCGCGCCGACAGCTCGGCTGGAGCCGCGCCGGTGAGGACAAAGTCGCTCGCGCCCCAGTCCGCCTGCACCACGGCGGCACCGCCGTCCTGGAGGACCAGGAGGATCGGGGGACAGTCCATGGGACCCGACAGGAGCTGGCACAGCGCCCGGGCTCGCGTGAGGTCCCCGGTGGCATCGACGAGGACGACGTCGGCATCCTCGACGGCGGCGTAGGAGGAGGGAACCGGGGACAGGCAGAGGACCTCGGAGTCCAGGAAGGAGGCGGAGGGGAGCACCTGGGCAGCCTGCTCGTGGCGGGTGAGCATGATGATGCGCATCGACGACCTCCTCCCCGCGCCACGGCGGGTTCGTCCTGTGTCGCCCTCCAGTGTTCCACACCAGGCGTTTCAGGTATGCGACGATGCCGACTGTGAGTACACCTGCTCCCGACCCTCGCCACGAGTCCCCGACGCCGCCCGCCAGTCGTCACCGGGCCTATGGGACCCGCACTGGCGGTCGCGTACCGACCCAGGTCGGCCTGGCCGATCCTGCGTGGACCCGACTGGCGATGGCCGGGCTGGTTCCCATCCTGCTGGCGATCACGGCCTCGCTACCCACCTGGGTCCGCCTGGTGATCGTCCTGATCCTGGTGCCGCTGACCGCCCAGGGCTGGCCTGCGCTGGTGCGTTCACGCCATCACCGGCGTGCCACCGTGGTCGTGGCGCTGACCGGGATCGCCGCCGTGGCAGCGGTCGCCCTCACCCAGGACTTCGGCAGCGCCGGCCTCGTGATGGGACTGAGCATCCTGGCAGCCTTCGTGGCCCAGATGCTGCGCCATGACGGCCGTCCCGGGCTCGTGGAGGACCTGTCTGCCACGGTGACCGGCAACCTCGTCGTCGTGTGCGGAGCCGGGTGGTGCGCCTTGGAGCCCGGGGTTGCGGACCCCGCCGTCATCGTCCCGTGCTGCCTGGCCCTGCTCCTGGGCGCCATCCTCACCACGCTCCAGGTCCGCGCGCTGGTCCTGGAGACCCTCACGGTCACGGTGCCTGCCCTGGCGGCAGGGATCGCCGGAGGCGTGCTGGCCGCCGTCGGATTCTTTGGCCCAGCCCATACGGGCACCACGGCGGCTCTCCAGTCCGCGGGAGCGTGCCTGCTGTGCGGATTCGTCGCTGGCATCCTCATGGCGGCGAGCAACCGGGTGCTGTGGACGCACCGTTGGGTTCCCGGTGGTCGCGCCGCCGTGGCCAGCGCGATCGTGCCAATCCTGGCCGTGGGCGGTCCGGTCTACGCCATTGCCCGTCTCATGGGCGGTTTCATCGCCGGCTGATGGCGGGTGCTCGCTACCCCTGCCCGGCCTGCCGCTCCCCCTTCATGAGCGTCACTACCCCTTCGCCTTGTCCGCTACCGGTAGCGCGCGGCTACGGGGTAGCAAACAAGGCGAAGGGGTAGCGAGAGCCGCGTGAGGCCCGAGAATCACCCGAAGCGGCCGGAGATGTAGTCCTCGGTCGCCTTCTCGTGCGGGTTGGAGAAGATCGTGTCCGTGGTATCAAACTCGACCAGCTGGCCCGGCTGCCCGGTGGCCTCCAGGTTGAAGAAGCCCGTCATGTCAGACACGCGCGAGGCCTGCTGCATGTTGTGGGTGACGATGACGATCGTGTAGTCCGCCTTGAGCTCGTGGATGAGGTCCTCAATGGCGAGGGTCGAGATCGGGTCCAGGGCCGAGCAGGGCTCGTCCATGAGCAGGACGGCAGGCTTGACGGCAATGGCACGAGCGATGCACAGACGCTGCTGCTGGCCGCCGGACAGGCCGGAGCCGGGACGGTCCAGGCGGTCCTTGACCTCGTCCCACAGGTTGGCCCCGCGCAGCGATCGCTCGACCAGCTCCTCGGCCTCCGACTTCTTCATGCGTCGGTTGTTCAGCCGGGCCCCGGCCAGGACGTTCTCGGCGATCGACATCGTCGGGAAGGGGTTGGGCCGCTGGAAGACCATGCCGATGGCCCGCCGCACCTGCACGGCGTCCACACCCGGGCCGTAGAGGTTGACGCCGTCGACGATCACCTCGCCCTCTACCCGAGCGCCCGGAATGACCTCGTGCATGCGGTTGAGGGTGCGCAGGAAGGTGGACTTCCCGCAGCCGGAGGGACCAATGAGCGCCGTGACGGACTTGGGCTCGATGGTGACGTTGACATCCTTCACGGCGAGGAAGTCGCCGTAGTAGATGTTCTCGTTCTTGACATCAATTCGCTTAGACACTGGGTTTCCTTGAGTCAGGCGGTGGCGGTGGGCTGTGGCGAGCGAGTGCTCATCGCCGGCCACCCTTGGGGCTGAAGTAGTAGGACACGGCTCGAGCCAGCAGGTTGAGGAGCATGACGATGATGATGAGGGTGAGGGCTCCAGCCCACGCACGCTCGAAGGCCGCCGCGTCCGCGCGGGAGTACTGGTTGTAGACCAGGGTCGGCAAGGTGGCCATCGTCCCCTTGAAGGGGTTGAAGTTCGTGGTCTGCGGCAGGCCCACAGTGATGAGCAGCGGGGCCGTCTCACCGATGACGCGCGCGATCGCGATCATGACTGAGGTTGTGATGCCGGCGATCGCGGTGCGCAGCACCACCTTGATAATCGTCAGCCACTTGGGCACGCCCAGGGCGTAGGAGGCCTCACGCAGCTCGTTGGGCACGAGCTTGAGCATCTCCTCCACGCCACGGATCACGACCGGGGTCATGAGCACGCTCAGCGCGATAGCGCCGATGATGCCCGCCTGGTAACGCGGTCCCGCCACCAGCAGGAAGAAGGAGTAGGCGAACAGACCGGCCACGATCGAGGGGATGCCGGTCATGACGTCCACGAGGAAGGTCACGGCCCGAGCGATCCAGCCGCCGTTGTACTCCACGAGGAAGATCGCGGTGAAGATGCCCAGCGGAACCGAGATGAGGGTGGCCAGCCCCGTGATCTCCAGTGTCCCCACGATGCCGTGGTAGACGCCTCCGGTGTCCTCGGAGTAGCCGCGCATATTGGTCAGCAGGAACTCCGGGCTGAAACGGGCCGATCCGTTGACCACGACCATCCACACCAGGGAGACCAGGGGCACCATGACGATCGCGAAGGCCAGGTAGACCAGCGTCGTCAGCAAGGTGTTCTTGCCCCAGCGCTCGCCCTCACGCACCCAGGACACGATGGTGGACACCACGACCCAGACCAGCGCGGTGAGCACGATCATGGCCACCGGCGACCACCCCAGCGGGATGCCGATCGCCCCGATGAGGACGAACACGCCGCCGAGCACCGCCCAGATGAACCAGCTCGGCAGCCGGTAGGAGGTCAGCGGCACGCCCTCGAAGACCTCGGAGGGGTCAGCCAAGGGGTCGATGACGGCAGTGGGAGAAGTGTTGCGTGCACTCATGTCAGTTGGCTCCCGAGAACTCGGCGCGACGGGCGATGATCCAGCGGGCCAAGGAGTTGACCAGGAAGGTGATGACGAACAGCACCAAGCCGGTGGCCAGGAGGACCTCGCGCGAGAGCCCGAAGGCCTCACGGAACTGGCTGGCGATGTTGGCCGCAATCGTCTGGTGCTGGCCGGGGGCAAGGATCTTGAGGTTGATGAACAGCCCGGAGGACATGATCATGAGCACGGCCATGGTCTCACCCAGGGCGCGACCCAGCCCCAGCATGGAGGCGGAGATGATGCCGGAGCGGGCAAAGGGCAGCACCGCCTGACGCACCATCTCGTAGCGCGTGGCGCCCAGGGCCAGGGATGCCTCCTCGTGGAGGGTGGGGGTCTGCAGGAAGACCTCGCGCACGGTCGCGGTGATGATGGGCAGGATCATGACGGCCAGCACCAGCGAGGCGGTCATGATGTTCTTGGCCGGCGCCTGGTAGTCCGCGAACAGCGGGATGAAGCCCAGGTGGGTGGTCAGCCACTGGTAGATGGGGTTCATCAGCGGCACGAGCCAGAGGAACCCCCACAGGCCGTAGACCACGGAGGGGATGGCGGCCAGCAGGTCCACGAGGTAGCCCAGGCCCTGTGCCAGGCGCCTGGGGGCGAAGTGGGAGATGAACAGGGCGACGGCGATGCTTAAGGGAACGGCCACGGCCAGCGCGATGAGGGAGGACAGCAGCGTGCCGAAGATGAGCGGCGCGGCGTAGGAGAGGAAGCTCTTGCCCCGCATGAAGCTCACGTCCTCGTCCAGCTGCGCCTGGTCCGCGACGAAGGCAGGGAAGGAGTCACGGAAGAGGAAGATCGTCACCAGGGCCAGGACGATCATGATGAAGATGCCAGCGCCGAAGGACAGGACCGAGAAGACGCGGTTGCCCGTGCGCCCGGGAGCCTTGCCGGCGGTGATGGCGACGCCCGTGTCCGTAGCGTCTGGGTTGCGTGTGGCCACAACGACCTTCCTTGAGATCTGTCCGGGCGACGGCGGCGCCGACCCCCGGTTGGTCCCGCGCTCGGGCCCCGCCCCTGCGGCAGAGACGGGGCCCGAGCGTGAGCCTGGAGCTGGGTCAGGCGATCGTGCCCACCGCGGCCAGGACCTTCTCGCGCAGGCCGTCCGAGATCGGGGCGCTTCCGGCGGCCTCGGAGGCGGCGGTCTGGCCCTCCTCGCTGGCGGCGTACTCCAGGTAGCCCTTGACGGTGGCGGCGATGTCCGCGTCGTCGTACTTCTGGTGGGCGATGAGGTAGGACACCAGGATGATCGGGTAGGCACCCTCGGCTGTGTAGTTGATGTCGTAGACGATCTGGGTGTCGGTGGCCTTGTCGCTGAGCTCGGAGGCGTCCAGGGTCGCGGCGGCGGCCTCAGCCGAGTAGGGAGAGAAGCTGCCGTTCGCGCCCACGGCCACGGTGCCCAGCTCGTCAGTGACCTTGGAGGCGTCGGCGTAGCCGATCGCGCCCTCGGCGCCCTTGATGGTGGCGATCATGCCGGAGGTGCCGTCACCGGACTGGCCACCCTCGATCGGCCAGGTCTCCTCGGCCTCGTAGGTCCACACGTCCGCCGCGACCTTGCCCAGGTACTTGGTGAAGTTCTTCGTGGTGCCGGACTCGTCGGAGCGGTGGACGACGACGATGTCGAGGTCGGGCAGCTCAGCGCCCTCGTTGTCCGCGGCGATGGCGGCGTCGTTCCACTTGGTGATGGTGCCGGAGAAGACCTTGGCGATGGTGTCCGGGGTCATGTTGATGTGGGTCTCACCGGTGAAGCCGGGGACGTTGTAGGCCACCGCGATCGGCGAGATGTAGAGCGGGACCTCGATGACGGCGTCGACCTTGGCCAGCTCCTCCTCGCTCATCGAGGAGTCCGAGCCAGCGAAGTCGACCGCGCCGGCGATGAACTTCTCGCGACCCGCGCCCGAGCCCTCGGCGGCGTACTCGACCGAGGCACCCGAGTTGGCGGCGAGGAAGCCGTTCATCCACGCGTCCTGGGCGTCACCCTGGGAGGAGGCGCCGGCACCCTTGATCTGACCGGTCAGGTCAGTGGCGGGCGCAGCCGAGTCCGTGGAGCTGGAGCTCGACGAGCTGGAACCGCCGGCGTCCGAGCCGCAGGCGGCAAGGGTGGCGAGAGCGGCGACGGAGAGCGCAGAGATCGCGCTACGACGGGTGAGAAGCACTGGAGACCGTCCTCATTCAGTCCAATGGGCCGCCGTGCAGGTCGGCCCGCAGTTTCGTCGACCTGGTGGCCGACATGACTGAACATAGGGAGACCGGGTGACCCGGGAGGGTGGGCGAGGTAAACGGTCGGTAAACACTCCTGAGAGGCTTCACACACGCCGTCCCTCCCTCACGCCCGGACGACGGCGCAGCAGCGCCTCACGCTGGCCGGGGGCTGCGCCGTCGTCGCTGTGGCGGGGCGTGGAGCGCTGGTCCTCAGCGTCCTTCGGACAGGACCGGACGCTGCTTCTCAATCGCCACGGCCCGGATCTTGCCGTGGGAGCGGCGTGCCATGTGGATGACCATGATCTCGCCGGTCTTGAGCCACGGGTCGCGGTCGGGGACCGAGCGCAGCAGCTTGCCCGGGGCGTGCTCGGCGATAACGTCCATGATGGTGGGCAGCACCGGCCTGTGCAGGCACAGGGCCAGGGGGACCTCGCGCAACCGCACAGCCCGCTCGGCCACCTTTCGCGCGCGCTTGGGATGGGCGGCGTGCGCGTGCTCGGTCAGCGCCGGCTCGGTCTCCAGCGCCACCCCGCTCGCCTCGGCGTAGGGAGCCAGGGTGTCGTAGCAACGCTTCCAGGGACTGGTGACCAGTCTGGCCACGCCATAGGCGGACAGGACGGCGACCAGCGCGCGGGCTCGGACCTCGCCCTGGTCAGCGGTGAGGGGACGCGTGGCCTCGTCCTCCTCCTGGCTGTGCGAGCGCGGACGGTTCCACACCGAGCGCTTGACAGCCCGGGCGTGACGGACCAGGACCAGGGTCCAGGTGTCAAGCTTGTCGTCCTCCCACAGGTCAACCAGCTCGCCCAGCAGGTCACGGTCGGCCTGGCGGGTCAGCCGCCCGCGGGCCTGCCCCACCGGCAGCCAGACGACGTCGTCGATCTCCTCCGGGGAGGCCGGACGCACCTCCTGGCGTGCCGTCAGCGCAGGGAAGTCACCCTCCAGCTCGCGGGCGGCCCAGTAGCGCACCTCCTTGCGGCGCCCGTCGGCCAGCTTGTAGCGCTGGGCGGACAGGGGCTGACCCAGCGCGATGCGCGCACCGGTCTCTTCCTCCACCTCCCGCACGGCACAAGCGCGCAAGGACTCCCCCGGCTCAACCTTCCCCTTGGGAAAGGACCAGTCGTCGTAGCGCGGCCGGTGGACCAGCAGCACCTGGAGGTCCTTGCCCTCCTGGCGCCACACCAGCGCGCCGGCCGCCCGGACGACGGCCTTCTTGCTCTCAGCCATCCTCAGCCCCGGCCCTTGACACGCTTGGAGGCCAGGGACATGAGGGTGTCCTGGATGTCCTCCAGACGCTCACCGTCAGGGCCGGTGACGTGGCGGGTCCATGAGCCGTCCGGCTCCATCCACCAGCTGGTGACCTCGTCGCTGGCGCTGTGGGTGACGAACCAAGTCAGGTGCGCGACCATCTCTGGATCGGTGATACGCACCAGGGCCTCCACACGCCGGTCGAGGTTACGGTGCATGAGGTCGGCCGAGCCGATGAACAGGTCGGTGTCCCCGTCGTTGCAGAAGGCGTAGATGCGCGAGTGCTCCAGGTAGCGTCCCAGGATCGAGCGCACCCGGATGTTCTCGCTCAGCCCCGGGATGCCGGCGCGGATGCCGCAGATACCGCGCACCACGATGTCCACGCTGACCCCGGCGCGCGAGGCGCGGTAGAGGGCGTCGATGGTCTTCTCGTCAATGATCGAGTTGACCTTGATCCTCACCCAGGCGTCCTTGCCGGCACGCTTGTTCTCGATCTCGCGGTCAATGCGCTCGATCAGCCCGCTGCGTACCGTGCGCGGGGCCACGAGGAGACGGCGGAACCGGGCGCGAGGGGCGTAGCCGGACAGGAAGTTGAACAGGGTCGTCAGGTCCTGGGCCACGTCCCGGTCCGTGGTGAGCAGGCCCAGGTCCTCGTAGCCTCGGGCCGTCTTGGGGTGGTAGTTGCCCGTGCCCACGTGGCAGTAGCGACGCAGGCCATCAGCCTCCTGGCGCACCACGAGCAGCAGCTTGCAGTGAGTCTTGAGCCCCACCATGCCGTAGACCACGTGGACGCCGGCCCGCTCCAGCTTGCGGGCCCAGGAGATGTTGTTCTCCTCGTCGAAGCGCGCCTTGATCTCCACGATCGCCACGACCTGCTTGCCGACCTCGGCCGCCTCGATGAGGGCGTCAACGATCGGGGAGTCTCCCGAGGTGCGGTAGAGGGTCTGCTTGATCGCCAGCACCTTGGGGTCAGCAGCCGCCTGGCGCACGAACTCCTGGACCGAGGTCGAGAACGAGTCGTAGGGGTGGTGGAGCAGGACGTCGTGCTCGCGCATCGCCGCAAAGACGTCGCGTGGGGTCGCGGTCTCGGTCTCCCCGAGCCCGGCGGCCGTCACCGGCACGTAGCGCGGGTACTTCAGTGCCGGCACGTCCAGGTCGTGGAGCTGGTTGAGGCAGCGCAGGTCCAGCGGGGCGGGCAGGGCGAAGACGTCGTCGTCACGCAGGCCAAGGGCTCGCACGAGGTAGCGACGCACGAAGGGGCTGATGGTGTCAGCCACCTCCAGGCGCACGCAGTCACCGAAGCGCCGCCGCTCCAGCTCCTTCTCCATGGCGGCCAAGAGGTTCTCGGCGTCGTCCTCCTCGACCTCGAGGTTCTCGTTGCGCGTGACGCGGAAGAGGTGGTGCTCCAGGATCTCCATGCCGGGGAAGAGGTGGTCCAGGTGCTGGCCCACCACCTCCTCCAGCGGGATGAAGGCCGCGCCCGCAGCCTTGTCCACGGTGTCGAGCTCGCGGCCGGGGACCGTAATGAGACGGGGCAGGGAGGCCGGCACCTTGACCCTGGCAAAGTGTTCCTTGCCCGACTTGGGGTTGCGTAGCAGCACCGCGAGGTTGAGGGAGAGACCCGAGATGTAGGGGAAGGGGTGGGAGGGGTCGACGGCCAGCGGCGTGAGCACCGGGTAGATCTGGTGGCGGAAGGTGCGGGTGAGACCTTCCTGCTGTGCCTCGTCCAGCTCCTGCCAGCTCTTGATCTCAATGTGGTGCTCGGCGAGCTTGGGGCGGATGTCGTCCTGCCAGATCGCGGCCTGGCGGGCCGTGAGCTCCTTGGCGCGGCGGGTGATCTCGGCGACCACCTGATGGGCGTCCAGCCCGGAGGCCCGCACCGGAGTGATGCCGGCCTTGATGCGGCGCATGAGCCCGGCCACGCGCACCATGTAGAACTCGTCGAGGTTGGAGGAGAAGATCGCCAGGAACCAGGCACGCTCCAACAGGTGGAGGTCCTGGTCCTCGGCCTGCTCCAGGACGCGCTCGTTGAAGTCCATCCACGTCAGCTCACGGTCAGTGAAGCGGTGGGGGAAGTCCTCCAGAGGCGGCAGGTCCTCGTCCTCATGCACCAGGCTCTGCGGCGAGGGGGCCGAGGCGCTCGGGGCGGCGGCCGCCGGTGACGGCGCTGAAGCCGGCTCCGCCTCAGCCGGAGCCGGGGTGGTTGCCGGGGCCTCGGCCGGTGCCAGGCGAGCCGAGGGCGCGCCCGCCGCGACGCCGTCGCCCTCCCCGGGAGCGTCGAAGTCCTCGTCCTCGTACTGGGGCCCGGCGTCGTCTGCGAAGTCGCGCGGATCGGCAACCTCGAAGACGTGCTCCTCATCCAGCACAGTGTCCTGGGGCTGCTCGGCCTGGGCGTGTGCGCCGTCGGCCTGGGGGACCTGGGAGGCCGGACCGCCACCGGCGGCGTGAGAAGGAAGGGGCCGGCTCTGCTGAGCACGCGCCCACCCGCCCAGGAAGGCGGACAGGGGTGCGGCACCTGGGGCGGAGGAGGCGGCCTGAGGGTCGGGCGCGGGCACGGCGTCGGGAGTGGTCATAGGGGCATGGTCCCACGACCAGGTGAACACCGGGCGACATTGCCCAGCGCGACGGCCCGACCACTAGTTCCGCCTCCGACCACGCACTCCCCGACGGACCACCTATGTGCCGACCGACCACCAACGACCGACCACACACTCCCCCACCGACCACGCAATGCGCCATCGACCACGTGATTCGCGCGATTACCGTGGTCGGTGGCGCAACAGGTGGTCCATCGCAACGTAGGTGGTCGGTCGCGCCGCAGAGAACGCGAGGGGAGCCAGGCCTCAGTCGAGCAGGCCGGCCCCAGCGCGCCGCGCCGCCTCGTCCAACTCCGCTGCGGTAGCCAGGAGCGCAGAGTCACGCCGCGTCACCCGGTCAGCCAGGGCGTCGGCGTCGTCCTCGATCCACACCGGGCTCGAGCCGGCCGCGAGCGCACGCAAGAACCGCGCCACCACGCGCAGCAGCCCCGCGATCGCTGGCACCGAGCCCTCCACCTGCCCCGCGAGCACAGCGTCGATCGCCTCACGCACCTGCGCGGGCGAGGGGGCCGGCTGGGCCTGGGCCAGGGCCGCCTGCGCACGTGCCGTAGCGGCGTCGTCAGCCTCCGTCAGGTCCACCGTCGTGGCATAACGGCGCTCCACCAGCGCCGGATCGCGCCGGATCCACTCGCGTACCAGGAACAGGCGCCACAGGGTGCCGGGAAGGGTCGTGGCCGGGGAGTCCGCCCACAGCTCAGCGACGTCGTCAACGCCGTGGCTCGCCACCGCCCGCACCACGCCCTCGCGGGTGAGGGGACCGGTGAGCTCCTCGTGCGGCGCGCCGCCCTCGTCCTTTCCCGAGGCAGTCGCGAAGCCGCCGATGAGCGCCTGGGCCGCCAGGTGCGCGAGCTCAGAGGCGACGGCGGTGTCCTGGCTGCCCTCGATGTTCTCGGCAGCCTCAGGGTCCAGCCGGGCGGGGCGGTGGAACTGGCGGGTCATAGCGTCTCCTTCGCGGTCGCTGGCCGACGGCGCAGCCGCGGCAGGCCCCTATTGTCTCGCACCTGCGCGCACCCTCGGCGGGCTGCCTCAGGCCAGACGCGCCACCTCGGCGTGCGCGGCGGCGTGGGCGGCACGTGCCTGACGACGCCGCACCACGGCGATCGCCAGCGTGCCCAGCACCGCCAGGGCCACCAGCCCCCAGCCGATGGGTTCGGTGTCAAAGGAGGCGACCTCACGGCCGGTGACCTCGCCCAGGATCTCCAGGGCCGTGCCGGTGGCCACCAGGACCGCGCAGCAGATCGAGATGGCCGTGACCACCGTGTTGAAGCGGGCGCGGGTTGAGGCCGCGGCCGAGGTGTACACGTGCAGCATGAGGTTGGCGTTGACCGAGTCGCCCAGCGTCATGGCGGCGGTGAAGGCCAGCGGCAGCGCCATGAGGACGAAGGGGCTGGCTCCAGAGGTGGTCGCCAGGGCGGTGATCATGAGCAGGCTGATGGTCGAGGCAGTGTCGAAGCCGAGCCCGAACAGGATGCCGAAGAGGTAGATGTGTCCGGCGTGGCGCACGTGGGACAGCGGCCGGGTCAGCAGGCGAGCCCACGGGCCCTTGGGGCCCTGAAGGTCGTGGTGGTGGGTGAGGTTGGGGACGTTGGCCGCGGCCACGGCCAGCAGGTAGACCGCCGAGACCCCGGCGCCGGTGAGCCCCAGGATCGTGGCAGCGCGTGAGCTGGGGTCAAGAGCGGTGCGGATCCAGCTGGCCCCCATCGCCACCGCCAGGCCCGCCACAAGCACCACCGTGGAGTGCCCCAGGCTGAAAGCCAGGCCCACGCCGTTGGCGTTGCGCTTCTCGCCCAGCAGCTTGCGCGTGGAGCCGTCAATCATGCACAGGTGGTCAGCGTCCAAGGCGTGGAGGAGGCCGCGGGTGTAGGCGAAGCCAGCCAGTGCCACCGGGATCGCACCGCTGGCGTGGCCGATGACGAGGAAGAGGACAGCCAGGGCGTGGACGCCGACGACGACGAGGATCGTGGGCAGGTGCTTGGGACGAGTCATGATGGCTTTCTGGTGCGCAGGCGGGTTAGGTTGGAGGGGCTGAGTCAGGACTGGTCGGCAGGCACCCGGGCACCGGCGACCCACCCGGCGGCCACGATGGCGGCGGCGGCACGCTGCTCGACGTCGCGCTCGGTCAGACCGCTGGCGGCCGCAGCCTGGGCCAGTGAGGACCACTCGGCCTGGGCATGGACGATCCGCCCGTCACGGTGACCGATCTTGACGCTCAGCGCCTGGGCCCCGCCGGGCAGGTCCAGGCTGACGGTGGCCCAGGTGCGGTTCAGGACCGTGCGGGTCACGGCCGTCTCACGCACGCCCAGCGTCGTGGTGCGCGTCAGCAGGACCTCGACGACGGCGTCGCGGTGGCCGGCGTCGGTCAGCGCGCTCAGGGTCAGGGCCGGCCGCCCTTTCTTCATGTGGATGGCGGTGGCCCAGGCGTCGACGGCGCCTGCCGCCAGGAGCGCGTCGATGACGCCGGGAACGAGCCGGTGGTCGAGGTCGTCGACGTTGGCGGCGACCTCGGTGAGCACCGTGGGGGTCGTCCCGTCAGGGCCGACGGCGGAGCTCACCTGCCCCTGCCCGCCTGCCGGGACGTCCTGGGGCCGGTCAGCCGGTGCGATCGCGGTCGTGTCCGTGAGCACGGCCCGCACCACGTTGGCCCAGCCGGGGAAGTCCTTGCCGCCGGCGCCCACGCCAGCCACGGAGGGCACACCGGCTGGCATGTCCGTGCAGCGTGAGGCCAGGGCCCGGATGAGCGCCAGCCCCGTCGGCGTGGCCAGCTCGCCGATATCGCGGCGGTCGGCGACGGCGGCCGGCCCCTCCTCGTGCCCGTGCGTATGGGCGTGCTCGTGACCGGCCTGGGCCGCGTCGTGCACGTGGCCATGACCGTGATCGTGATCGTGGGCATGGTCGTGCGCGTGCGTATGACCGTGGTCGTGGGAGTGGTGGTGCGCCGCCGGGTCGTACTCCCCCGGGAGTGAGCGCACCTGCCAGCCTCGGGTCAGCTCCAGCACGGCTGGGGCCGGCACCGGCATGAGGCCGTGGGCGGCCTTGATCCGGCCGTTGCCCAGGGCGACCCAGGAGGCCTCGACCTCATCGACTCCCAGCAGGCGCAGCGCCTCGCACACACCCACCACGTCCCCGATCGCGTCCAGGCCGCCCACCTCGTGGAAGTGGACGTCTGCCACGCTCATCCCGTGAACATGGGCCTCCGCCACGGCCAGGCGCTCAAAGGCAGCCAGGGCACGACGTCGGGTGACCTCGGCGAGCGCGGCGCGAGTCAGCAACGAGCGGATCGCGGACCAGGTCCGCTCCACCGTCTGCTCCCCCACCTGGATGACGCGAGCATGGGTGGCGCGCATGGCACCACGCACCACCTCCTCGCGCCGCAGCTGAATCGCTCCTGGGGCCACGGCGTCCAGGGCCGCCTGGATCCCCTCCACCGGGGCGCCGGCGTCAATCAAGGTACCCAGCAGCATGTCGCCGGCAACTCCGGCGGTGGCATCGATCCAGAGCGTGGTCATGAGGTCTCCTTGGACAGTAGCGACGAAGCGGTCACCCGACAGTGAGGGTCAGGCGAAGTGCATGGCAGAGGCGGCCAGGGCCGCGAGCGCCGCACCGACGAAGGGAGCGGTCCCCGGCACGATGAGCCCGTAGGCCCAGTCGTTGTCCGTCTTGTTGCCAATGGGCAGGACCTGGTAGGCCAGGCGCGGGCCCAGGTCACGAGCCTGGTTCATGGCGAATCCGGTGGTACCGCCCAGACCCATACCGATGGCCCACACGATCAGGCCCACGCCGATGGGCAGCTGGGACTCGTAGTTCTTGGCCACGGCGAAGATGGCGGTGAGGAAGATCGTGGTGGCCACGACCTCCACGAGGTAGTTGCGCGGCAGGTTCCGCTCACCGGGGTTGGTGGAGAAGATGTTGCGGATCTTGATGGGGTCCACCTCCTGCTCGGAGGCGCGGAAGTGGTCGGCGTACATGAACCACACCAGGCAGGCCCCCACGAAGGCGCCGAGGAACTCGGCGATGACGTAAGGCACGAACCAGGACCACGGGATCATGCCGAGGATGGCCTGGGCCAGAGCCATGGCAGGGTTGATGCACACGCCGCCGAAGATGAACAGGCACACGCTGATGCCAAAGGCCCAGGTCGTGATGGCAAAGAGGTGACCAGAACCGGCGTACTTGGTGCGCTTGAGGACGTCGTCGCAGTGGACGCCGACGCCGAACAGGATCATCAGGCCGGTTCCCAGGAACTCAAAGAGAAGGTGCTGCCACATGGCGGTACTCCTGTGGGTTGGAGGTGGAAGGGTGAGGGTGGTGGGTCGGGACGGGTGCGCCCGGTCAGCCCAGTCAGGGAGCTGCCGGGGACGGTCAGGGCCGGCCAGGGAACTGGTCTGCCGGACGCACCCGCGCTTGTGGTGGGGTGGGTTACTGGACGATGACGCTCAGGCCGTCGCGGATGACGGCGACCTTGGCGTCAGGTCCCTCGATCTCCAGGGCACGTGCAAGCGCCTGCTCGAAGGTGGGGACCAGCTCCATGTGCATGTCCGTGACGAGGTTGGGCTGGACCAGGTCGGACACAACGATGACGTGGTGGTGGACCAGGATGCGGGCCAGGATCTGGCTGGTCCACTGGTCCGGGATGGTCTCCAGACGCGGGGTGGCGATCGCGGCGTCGAGGAACTCCTTGGGGTCGGCGACGTCAGCGATGTTGTGGTAGAAACCCTCGCCCCCGTGGCCGTCGGCGCAGCCGGCGACCATGATGATGACGCCGCCCTCCTTGTTGGTGGCCTCGGCCGCGGTCATGCCCTTGACCGCCTGGTAGATGTTCTGGTCCAGGGGGAAGCCGCCGTTGGTGGACACGGCGATGTCGCAGGGCACAGCCGGCACGGAAGCCAGCTCGCGCACGAAGTCGCATCCGACCTTGTGAGCCTCGACCATGTCCCCGGCGAAGGAGCCGATGATGTGCTTCTCCCCGTCCAGCACCACGTTGACGATGAAGGCCAGGCCCGCGGTGCGCGCGGCCCACTCCATGTCCTTGTGGATGGGGTTGTTCTGCAGGTTGCCGGTGCGGGCCTGGGGCGAGTTGATGAACTCCCCAGAGTGGTTGGCCATGATCGTCTTGTAGGAGGCAACGCCCGGCAGGACGGCCTTGCGCCCGCCGGAGAAGCCGGCGAAGAAGTGGGACTCGATGAAGCCCTCAGCCAGAAGGAGGTCAGCCTCGTAGGCGATGCGGTTGATGATGGCGTCCCCGCCGCTGGGCAGCTGGCCGATCTTGACCATGGCGTCGTCGTCGGTGGAGACGTGCATGACGATCTCCTCGTTGTCGACGATCTCCTGGCCGTACTTGCTCACCAGCTCCTCCCGGGTGGAGGGGCGGTGGAAGCCGGTGGCCACGAGGATGCGCACGCGGGCGTCGGGGGCGACGGAGCGGATACGACGCAGGATGATGGGGGTGATGATGTGGCTGGGGACGGGACGGGTGTGGTCGGAGGAGATGAGGACGATGTCCTTCTTGCCCCGGGCCAGCTCCTCCAGCGTGGGAGAGCCGATGGGGTTGTCCAGCGACTTCTCGACCGTCTGTGCCTCAGTGAGCGGGTTGTGGTAGTCCTCCGCCCCGGACTGGATGAGGCCGGCGAAGCTCTTCTCCGGGATCGTGGCCTCGATGGTGCCGTGGTCGTAGGGGAGCTTGAAGGTGGGCATGGTTCCTTCTCTTCGTGTCAGGGTGGTGAGGTCTGGGGCGAGGACGACGGCGCAGCCAGGCGGCGCCGCGCGCGGTGGGCCGGGCTAGCTGGCTGGTCGCGGGGCGGTGATCTGCGCTGCCAGGTGGGCAGCCCCGTAGCCGTTGTCGATGTTGACCACGCCCACGCCGGGGGCGCAGGAGTTGAGCATGGTCAGCAGCGGGGCAAGTCCCTCGAAGGCGGCGCCGTAGCCCACCGAGGTCGGCAGGGCGATGACCGGGCAGGACACCAGCCCTGCGATCAGGCCTGGCAGGGCCCCGTCCATCCCGGCCGCCACGACGATGGCGCCGGCCGAGCGGAAGGTCTCCAGCCTGGCCAGGGTGCGGTGCAGACCCGCGATGCCGACGTCGGCCACGAGCTCGGCCTGGCGCCCCAGGTAGCGGGCGGTCAGCAGCGCCTCACGGGCCACCGGCAGGTCGGAGGTCCCGGCGCAGGCGACGACGACCTTCTCCCCGGCTGGCTCAGGCACCTGGGGCGGCCAGGCCACCAGACGCGCCACAGGGTCATAGGCGGCGTCAGGCAGCTCGGTCAGCACCGCCTCGGCGCGCTCGCAGTCAGCGCGCGTAAACAGGTGCGGCATCTGCGGGTGCTCACGCACGAGGGCGGCGATAGTGCGCAGGTCGGCAGGTGACTTGCCCTCGCAGTAGATGGCCTCGGGATAGCCGCGGCGCTGGGCGCGGTCCAGGTCGAGCTGGACGACGCCGTCGCTCGCCTGCGTCCGACTGCTCGCCGTGGTCCCAGGCGCGCTCTGTCCACCCGGGCGCGGGGTCGGCGTCGGCATTCCTGGCTGCGTCTCAGTCACGGGGCACCTGCCGCAGGAGCGAGAGGCTGAACAGACCGGACTGCAGCCCGGCCAGGTCCAGCGCGACGTGGAGGAAGCCCGCCTCGCGCACCCCGGCGATGAGGGCGTGGCGCACCTCCTCATCAGCCAGGCAACCGATCTGGGCGACCGGGACCTCGATGCGGGCCACCGTGCCGTGGTGGCGCACGCGGCAGTCGCTAAAGCCCTGGGCGCGGACCACGGACTCGGCGTCCTCGATCTGGCGCAGCTTAGTGGGCGTGACCTCCTCGCCGTGCGGGATGCGCGAGGCCAGGCACGGGGACGCCGGCTTGTCCGCCACCGGCAGGCCGAGGGCGCGGGCCAGGGCACGGACCTGCGGCTTGGCGAGGTGGGCGTCAGCCAGCGGGCGCAGCACGCGGTGCTCGGTCGCCGCCCGGGCACCGGGGCGGTCCGGGCGGCGCGAGTCGTCAGCGTTCTCTCCGTAGGCGACGGCGTCCAGGTGGTGCTCGGCGACGATGCGCTCGTCAATGGCGGTGAACAGGGCCGACTTGCAGTAGTAGCAGCGGTCCAGGCCGTTGGCGCGGTATCCGGGAAGGTCCTGCTCGCCCGGATCGAACTCGACGAGCTCGACGCCGATCAGCGTGGCGACCTTACGGGCGATGGCGTGCTCGGAGGCGGCCAGTGAGGCAGACACGCCGAGCAGGGCGACCACGTTCTCGCGGCCAAGGACCTCGGCGGCCACGGCGGCCAGCAGGGCCGAGTCCACGCCCCCGGAGTAGGCCACTCCCAGGCGCTGGGTCCCGGCCATACCTGTACGCAGGGCCTGGGCGAGGGCGTCGTAGGAGGCGCGCTCGCCCGGGGCGAGCCGGTCGCGGACCGAGGTGGCAGCAGGTGCGTGAACTGTGAGCACGAAAAAAGAAGCGTAGGGTCGGATGCATGGCAAAAAACTGGTCACCTAGCACCAGACTGGCCGCCTCTCCTGGCTCGGCACCCCTGGGGCCTCGATGACACCGCGCCACACCAAGACCCCCGCAATCGCAGGCATTTCCACCCTCCAGGCCGAGGTGCTCCAGCACGTGGCGAACGAGGAAGCTACCCGTGCCGGTGACGCCCGGCGCGCACGCGCGCTGCTGCTCGCCACCCAGGGTGTGAGCAACGCGACCCTGGCTCGCCAGACAGGTGCCTCGCCGACGACGACCCTGGCCTGGCGCCGCCAGATGGCTGCCGATGGTCTGGCCAGCCTGGCGCTGCGCCGCTCCGGCAGCGGGCGGCCCGGATCGATCCCTGGGCTGGAGCTGGCCCGCGTCGCAGACGCCCTGACCCGCAACGAGCACTCACGCCAGCCCCTGTCCTCGCGGGCCCTCGCCATCCGCCTCGGGGTGTCCGCCTCCACCTTGACCCGGGTGCGGGCCGACCTGCGCATTGGCCAGGGATCGTCTCCGCCACCGCGCCACCACCTGGTGGAGGTGGTGGGGGTGCTCGTGGCGCGCGAGCTCGCCGCCGTCGCCGTGGCGCTGGACCCGGCGACGAACGCGGTCTTCCTGCGCTCACGGCGAGGCCCCCACATGCGCGGCTCCTGCCCAGGTGGCCTCGTGGCCGCCATGGGCGCCGTGGACCTGCTGCGTGCGCACTACCTGGCCGAGCCCGCGCGGCAACCGGCCACGCCTCATCACGCCGAGGAGCTCGCCAAGGAGGTCAATGCCCGCTGGGAGGGCTTCCTCACCGAGCTGGCGAGCCAGTGGCCCACAGGGGCGCATCTGCACGTGGTGGCCACCGGAGCGGTGCAGATGCCCGGCGGCCCCGCTTCCGGCTCACTCGCCCCGCGCCGAGGCCCAGCGCTGCTGCGCGTACGGCATACAGCCTCGGCAGGCTGGGCACACGGCCGCATGACGATGATCGCGCGTGTCCTGCGTGCTGCGGGAGGCCGCGAGAACCTCACGGCTCTGCCACAGCTGCTCGCAGCCCTCGACCGCGCGCTGGCGGACCTGGAGCCCGGCCACGGGGCAAGGGGCGGGACGAGGACCAGGGAGGCTGCGGCGTCGGCCCACGAGCAGGGCCTGGTGTGGGTGGCGCCGCGTGAGCTCGCCGAGGCCGCCGCCCGCCGTTCACGAGCCGATCTCATTGAGCGCACCCGCGGCTTCTGAGCCGGCCCGCCGGCAGCGGCCTGCCGGCTCAGGCCTCCAGGTAACCGCGCAGGCCTCGCTCCAGCAGCACCCGGCGCACCTCGGAGACCAGGGCGCGCATCGCCTCCTCGGCCCCTGCGGCGTCACCGGCGGCGATGCACCGAGCCACGCGGTCATGCAGGTCGAGAGCCTCGGACTTGGGGATGTCGCTGGCCCCGCCCATGCGGGCCCGCGCGGCCAGGACCTCGGCGATGACGCCGGACAGCGCCGCGAAGACGTCATTCTGGCTCGCCTGGAGGATGAGGCAGTGGAAGGCGACGTCGTCCTCCAGGTAGGAGGCGACGCTCCCCTCCTCCCCCACGCTGCGGATCGAGGCGGCCAGCTCTAGCAGACGGGTGCGCTGAGCCTCGGTGGCCCGGCGCGCTGCGGCAGCGGCAGCCACTGGCTCGACGGCGGCGCGCAGCTCGGTCAGCCCACCGATCTTGGGACCCTGCGGGTCCTCTTGGATCTGCCAGCGAATGACCTCGGGGGCCAGCGCGGACCAGTCCTCGCGCTCCAGCACGACGATGCCGACCCTGCGACGCGAGCGGACCAGGTGGAGCGATTCCAGGGTGCGCACGCAGTCACGAGCCAGGGTGCGCGAGACGCCGTACTGCTTCTGGACCTCCTCCAGCGTCAGCGCCTGCCCCGGACGCAGCCGGCCGGAGACGATCTCGCGTCCGAGGGCGTCCAGGACGTCGGTGCGTAAGGCTGGCGTAGGCATAGGTACTCCGAAGGGAGGGGTTGGTCAGCGTATCTGGCGGGTGAGACCGGCAGGCCAGGCGCTGAGGCACGAGGGCGCGGTCCCGACCCAAGACACCTGATCTTAACGAGACGAAGGCCTCAATCACGTCAGGGACTTCATACCCACCCATTACGTACTATGTAACTGCTACTCTCGTAGCACATACCAAGACAACGACGTCAGGAGGCCCGAGATGAGCACCACCCCCCAGTCCGTCGAGCACCTCGTCCTCATGGGAGTTGCCGGCTGCGGCAAGACCACGGCGGCTGAGAACCTGCACCAGGCGCTGGGATGGCCCATTGCCGAAGCAGACGACTTCCACCCCCAGGCCAATATCGACAAGATGACCGCCGGCACGCCCTTGACGGATGAGGACCGCTGGCCGTGGCTGGAGTCCCTGCGTGACTGGATGAGCTCGCAGGCCGCCTCGGGCACCAAGACGATCGTCACCTGCTCCGCCCTCAAGCGCTCCTACCGCGACCTGCTCAGCACCGCCGAGGGGCGGGTGTTCTTCATCCACCTCGTGGCCCCGCGTGAGGAGCTGGCGGACCGGATGCAGCACCGCGACGGCCACTTCATGCCCACGACCCTCCTGCCCTCTCAGCTGGCCACGCTGGAGCCGCTGGCCTTAGACGAGGACGGCGTGACCGTGGTCTCCCAGCCCACGCCCGAGCAGACCCTGGACGCCATCCTGGCCGCGCTGGAGCACGCCTCCCAGCCTCGCTGAGGCCCCACCCTGCACCTGAACCCACCTTCCAACGCCCCCACCTCTCCCACCCGTCCGGAGGAGAACCACAATGACGTACCCCACCGCTCTGACAGCACTCGCCACCGCCACTGAGGCGATCACGCACTCTGACACCCCCGTGCGCCTGGTCGCCGCCGCACTGGCGGGCATCGCGACGATCATCATCCTCATCGCCTGGAAGAAGCTTCATCCCTTCCTGGCTCTCACGCTCGGCTCAGCCGTGCTCGCCGTCGTAGCCGGGATCCCACTGGCTCAGACCTTCACGCCCTTCATTGACGGACTGGGCTCGACCATTGGTGGAGTCGGTCTGCTGATCGCCTTCGGAGCGATCATCGGGCGGCTGCTCATCGACTCCGGCGGCGCGGACCAGATCGTCGACACGATCCTGGCTCACACCGCGCCGGCACGACTGCCCTGGGCCATGGCGCTGGCAGCCTTCCTCATCGGCATCCCGCTGTTCTTTGAGGTGGGGATCGTCCTGCTTATCCCGGTGGTCATGATCGTGGCGCGTCACTCCCGCCAACCCCTCGTCCTCGTCGGCATCCCAGCCCTGGCCGGGCTCTCGGCCCTCCACGGCCTGGTGCCACCGCACCCCGGTCCGCTGATCGCGATCGACGCCGTCGGCGCCAACCTGGGCCTGACACTCGCCTTCGGCCTGCTCGTCTCGGTGCCGACCGTCATCGTCTCCGGACCGCTGGCCGCCCGGCTCATGGTGCGCTGGGCGCCGATCCCCGCGCCCGAGCCGCTGGGAGCCAGCGAGGAGGAGGCCAGCGCGCGGCGCCCGTCCTTCGCCTGCGCGATCGGCGTCATCCTGCTGCCGGTCATCCTCATGCTGGCGCGCACCGTGGTCGAGACCGCCTTACCGGGAGACGACGGCGCACTGACGACCGTCGCGCTCTTCCTGGGCCAGCCCGTGGTCGCTCTGCTGCTCACGGTGCTAGTGACCATGGCAGCCCTGGGCACGCGCCTGGGCAGCTCACCCCAGGAGGTCTCTGAGCGCGTAGGGGCCTCGCTGGCACCGATCGCCGGCATCCTGCTCATCGTGGGGGCCGGGGGAGGCTTCAAGCAGACCCTGGTGGACTCCGGGATCGCCACCGTCATCGCCTCATGGATCCAGCAGGCGGCAGTTCCCGCCATCATCGCCGGCTGGCTCGTGGCCGTGGCCGTGCGCCTGGCGACCGGCTCAGCGACGGTGGCCACCATCACCGCGGCGGGCATCATGACCCCGCTGGCGGCGTCGATGCCGGCCACCGAGTCCACCCTGCTCGTACTGGCGATCGGAGCCGGGTCAGTCTTCCTCTCCCACGTCAACGACGCCGGATTCTGGCTGGTCAAGGAGTACTTCGGGATGAGCGTGGGCCAGACCTTCAAGACCTGGTCGCTGATGGAGACCATCCTGTCCGTGGTGGCGCTGGCGGTCATCACCGTGCTCGCCCTGATCCTCGGGGTGCTCTAGAAGCTTCCCAGCCCTCGCGACTGGTACCCCCTGTGGGGCTCGAACCCACGACCTTCGGATTAAAAGTCCGCAGCTCTGACCAACTGAGCTAAGGGGGCGCGCCGCCATGGCAGCGACAGGGACCAGCATAGCGGCAGCAAGCCCGCAGCAAAGCCAACCCCTACCCCCTTAAGTACTACCTCATTAGTTCTATCGTCATTTGATTCAAGGAATCTCGTGCCGTCCTTCACTATCTCGACCACCCACCCACCTCTGACCCACCGCACCACGGCACCTCTCAATGCCACCGTGGCCACGGTGACCGAGGCGATCCGAGCCCGCTCCACCACGACGCGGGCCGCGTACCTGGAACGACTCGACGGCGAGCTGGAGCGCGCCAGCCAGGGACGTCGTCGATCAGGACTGGGCTGCCCCAACCTCGCCCACGGCATGGCAGCGTGCTCCCCCGAGCACAAGCTGCTCATGGCGGACTCGCCCGCGGCCGACGTCGCCATCGTCACGGCCTACAACGACGTCCTGTCCGCCCACCAGCCTTTCGAGACCTATCCCGCCATCCTGCGCCAGGCAGTAGCTCAGGCCGGCGGCGTGGCACAGGTGGCCGGAGGCGTACCGGCCATGTGCGACGGCGTGACCCAGGGGCGCCGCGGGATGGAGCTCTCGCTCCTGTCCCGCGAGATCATCGCCATGTCCACCGCGGTAGCCCTGTCCCACGAGCTCTTCGACGCCGTCCTCCTGCTGGGCGTATGCGACAAGATCGCCCCCGGTATGCTGATCGGCACCCTGTCCTTCGGCGAGCTGCCCACCCTGTTCGTCCCCTCCGGCCCGATGCCCTCTGGGCTCGGCAACGCCGAGAAGACTCGGATCCGCGAGCACTTCGCCGCCGGCGAGGTCAGCCGCCGCGAGCTGCTTGAGGCTGAGTCGAAGGCCTACCACTCGCCGGGAACCTGCACCTTCTACGGCACGGCAAACTCCAACCAGATGGTCTTGGAGGCCATGGGTCTCCACCTGCCCGGATCCACCTTCATCACCCCGGGAACTTGCCTGCGCCAGGCCTTGACCGAGTGTGCCGGTCGGCGCGCGGTGGAGATCGCCGATCCTTCCTCCCCCGACTTCGCTCCCGTCGGACGCCTGGTGGACGAGCGGGCGATCGTCAACGGGATCGTCACCCTCCTGGCCACGGGCGGCTCCACCAACCTCACGATGCACCTGGTTGCCGTAGCGGCCGCCGCCGGCATCCGCGTGACCTGGGACGACTTCGACGCCCTGTCCACCGCCGTGCCGCTGCTGGCCCGCGTCTACCCCAACGGCGGCGCGGACATCAACCACTTCCAGGCGGCCGGCGGTCTGGGCTTCGTGATCAGCCAGCTGCTCGACGCCGGGCTGCTCCACCCCGACGTGCTCACCGTGGCCGGCGCGGGCCTTGACCGCTACCGCTACGAGCCTCGGCTCGACGGTGACGCCCTGGCCTGGGTGGAGGCCCCCACCCAAAGCCTGGACCACGAGGTCCTGCGTCCGGTGACCAACCCCTTCACCGCCGAGGGCGGGCTGAAGATCCTTGGCGGCAACCTCGGCCGCGCCGTCATGAAGGTCTCCTCGCTCGACGAGGACCACCACGTCATCCAGGCCCCGGCCCGCGTCTTCGATGACCAGGAGCAGGTCCACGCCGCCTTCACCCGCGGGGAGCTGGAGCGCGACGTCGTCGTAGTGGTTCGCGAGCAGGGACCACGCGCCAACGGCATGCCCGAGCTGCACAAGCTCACGCCCTTGCTCGGGATCCTGCAGCGTCGCGGCCACCGCGTCGCGCTCGTGACCGACGGGCGGATGTCCGGCGCCTCCGGGCGCGTGCCCATCGCCATGCACGTCAGTCCCGAGGCGGCCGACGGCGGCGCGCTGGCCCTGGTCCGCGACGGGGACCTCATCCGGGTGGACTCCGTACACGGCACGCTAGAGGTGGATCTGCCTGAGGCAGAGCTCTCCTCCCGCACGCCCCAGCTGAGCTGGCGAGCCGAGCGAGTGGCCTACGGCGTCGGACGCGAACTCATGGGGGCCCTGCGCGCCGCCCTCGCACCGGCCGAGCAGGGCGCCGGCGTGGGCACCGCGGCCCTGCAGACCGCCTTGTAACCGCTCCTGCCCACACCGTCACGCACCCTCATCCCCCTCTCACCGTCAGGAGTAACCATGTCCGCTCAGTCCAAGCAGTCCCCCCAGCCCGTCCAGCCCTCAGCGTCAGATGCGGCGACCAGCACCGTCGACGCCGTCATGAGCGCCGCGCCGGTGATCCCGGTGATCGTCGTCAACGACGCCGACCGGGCCGTCCCGCTTGCACAGGCTCTCGTGCGCGGCGGCATCACCTCCCTGGAGATCACGCTGCGCACACCGGCGGGCCTGGAGGCGATCCGCACCGTCGCGGCCGAGGTACCCCAGGCTCGGGTGGGCGCCGGAACGGTGCTCAGCCCGGCCGACGTCGAGGCTTGCGCCGAGGTGGGAGCGACCTTCCTCGTCAGCCCTGGCACGACCCCGGCGCTGCTGGACGCCATGGTGACCTCAGGACTCGCGGTGCTGCCCGGCGTGAGCGGCCCGGCCGAGCTCATGAGCGTCCTGGAACGAGGCCTGACCCGGGCCAAGCTCTTCCCGGCCAGCGTCGTCGGCGGCCCAGCGATGCTGCGTGCGCTCGGCGGTCCCTTCCCCGACGTGCGGTTCTGCCCGACCGGTGGGGTCAGCCCCTCCAACGCGCGCGACTACCTGTCCCTCGGCAACGTCGCCTGCGTCGGCGGCTCGTGGCTCACGCCTCGCGACGCCGTTGAGGCGGGTGACTGGGACCATATCGAGGAGCTGGCTCGTCGGGCCGCCGCACTGCGCCCCTGACCGCTACCCCTTGACAACTGCCGCTACCCCTTCGCCTCGGTGGCTACCCCAAGAACCTGCATTCTGGGGTAGCCACCGAGGCGAAGGGGTAGCGATGAAGGCGTTACTTCTTGCGGCCGGTGACGGTCTCAAAGACGCTGATCACGCCGACGGCGCAGACCACCGAGACGATCCAGCGGATCCAGTCGATGCCGGGCGTCTGAGCAACACCGAGCAGGCCGGCGATCGAACCGCCGAGGAACGCACCGATCGCGCCCAGGATGATGGTCCACACGATGGACAGGTCCTGCTCCCCCTTCATCACCAGGCGGGCCAGGGCGCCGATGACGCCTCCAAAGACGAGCATGCCAATCAGTTCAAACATGCGATCTCCTTAACTCAAGACAAACGAGGGCTCGACGCGAGGTCCGCGGAGCTCCACGGCAGTGCGAGCGCAACTGCTCCCCAAATTATAGCAGGCCCTTGTTGATGACCCAATTTGAAGAGATGCCTCTAATGCGTTACGCCGTCTCAGGCTGACCGACGGCGCCCGCGAGAACCGCGCCGTGAGGTCGTGCCCACCGGCGCCTGCCGCCTTCCCGAGCCAGCGGAGGCCCGCTGCCCCGAGCCTCGTGAGGCCGACTGGCGGCCGCCGCGAGACCTGCCGGCACCGCCAGCCTTCCCGGCCCCGCCTGCCTGACGTGCTCCACCGCGACGGGCCGCAGGGGCTCCCCCCTTGATCGCCACACCCTCTGGCATGTCCTCGACCGCCACCTTCGGAGCCACCTCGCCCACCAGCGCGGCAACGACGTCGTCATCCGGACGCACCCGTTCGATATCTGCCTTGATCTTGGCCTTCTTCAGCAGCACCTGGACGTCGTGCTTCTGCTCAGGCAGGACCAGCGTCACCACAGTGCCCGAGGCCCCAGCACGGGCGGTGCGTCCCGAGCGGTGCAGGTAGGCCTTGTGCTCAGCCGGCGGGTCCACGTGCACCACGAGCTCGACGCCGGAGACGTCGATACCACGCGCCGCGATGTCAGTGGCGACCATGACGTGCGCCTGCCCCGCGGAGAAGGCGCCCATCGCCCGCTCGCGCGCGTTCTGGCTCATATTGCCCTGCAGCTCAACGGCGGGGATCCCGGCTGCGACCAGCTTGCGGGCAAGCCGACGAGTCAGGTGCTTGGTACGTGTGAACAGGATCCGCTGCCCCGTTCCCGAGGCCAGACGGATGACGAGGCCGTCCTTGGCGGTCTTGTCCGCCACCATCCACACCCGGTGGTCCATGTCCCGCACCGGGGAGCTGGCGGGGTCCACGCTGTGGCGAAGCGGGTTGTGCAGGAACTCGGTCACGAGCTTGTCCACGCCGTTGTCCAGGGTGGCGGAGAAGAGCATGCGCTGACCACGGGGCGGGGTGGCGCGCATGATCCGACGGACGTTGGGCAGGAAGCCGAGGTCCGCCATGTGGTCAGCCTCGTCCAGGACCGTGATCGCGACGTCGTCGAGGCGGACGACGCCCTGCCCCATAAGGTCCAGCAGGCGCCCAGGGCACGCTACGACGATGTCGACACCAGCCGCCAGCGCCTTCTCCTGCGGCTTCTGGGACACCCCACCGAAGACGGTGGTGACCTTGAGATCAAGCGCACCGGCCAGGGGGCGGATGGTGTCAGCAATCTGCAGAGCAAGCTCACGCGTCGGCGCCAGGACCAGGCCCAGCGGGTACCCCGGACGCGGCGTGTCCTCATCCGCCAGACGCTGAACCAGGGGCAGGGAGAATGCCAGCGTCTTGCCACTGCCGGTGCGTCCGCGCCCGAGCACGTCACGCCCCTTCAGCGTGTCAGGAAGCGTCGCAGCCTGGATGGGGAAAGGAGTGGTGAAGCCACGGGAGTCGAGGTCCGAGACAAGCTCGGGGTCGATCCCGAGCGAGGCGAAGGTCGGGCCGTCCTCGCCAGCAAGCCGGGAGGAGGTAAAAGGCGCGCGCGGCGCAGAGGTCGTGGTAGCCACAAGGGTCCTGTCAGTCAGATCCGTGCGCTGACCGCTCCGGCGCGAGCCAGCCAGCGGTCTGCGCGACGGTGCGTGGGTGCCGGCGTTCGAGGCTCGACGACGCACCGGCCCGTATGGACCGCCCGAGAGAGCTCAGGGGACGCCGGAGCCAGGGCACCAGCCAGGCCGGCGGGAGCCGGACCAGGTACCTGAGTGTGCCAGCGCCAGCCACGATCACAAAATCGACGCCAGCCCTCATGCCTCACCCGTCGCGAGCCCCGACCACCCAGGCCTGCCCCACCTGCACCCTCGCGAGGGGCCAAGGCCGGGGGCCCGGCCAGAGGGTCAGTCGCTCTCAGGGCGCCGGCGCCGGGGCAGGTGACGGCGCACCCGTCCTGTTCCGCTGCCGGATCCGGCCAGGGCCACAGCCACCGAGACCAGCACCAGCCCCGCCACCTCCCACACGTTCGGCATCTGCCGCAGCATGACGATCCCGACGGCGAGCGAGGTCGCCGGCATCAAAGCCGACAGCAGCGAGAAGGCCGCCGAGCTGAGCCGGCCCAGGTTGACCTGGTCCAGGACATAGGGCACCACGGTGGACAGGACCGCCACGCCGAGCACCTTGAGGAAGGTCCCCGCCGAGCTGAACGCCGCCCCCGCCGTCGAGGCAGCCAGGGGCAGGTAGACCAGAGAACCGGCCACCGAGGCCACAGCCAGGGAGTCCAGGCCTGATCCTGCCGAGGCCACGCGCCGCCCCAGCAGGATGTAGGCGGCCCAGGCCAGGCCGGCACCGATCGCGAGCACGACGCCGACCCGCTGGCGCGGGTCGCTCAGGTCCAGCCCCAGACCGCTGATCGCCGCCACCCCGCTCAGCGCCAGCACGGCTGCCACGCGGGGTCGCCATCCGCGCCCGGTGGCCAGAGCCACGGCAACCGGGCCGAGGAACTCCAGGGAGACGGCCGTCCCCAGCGCCAGATGGTCGATCGTGGCGTAGAAGATGACGTTCATCGTGGCCATCGCGACCCCGAAAAGCGCGGCAACAACCAGTGTGCGGGGTGTCCACGCCCTGCGCCACGGCCGGCGCCACGCCAGGAGGACCAGGGCGCCGATCGTCACTCGCCACCACGCCACCGTCGTCGGAGGCATCAGAGCGAACAGGGCGACGGCGAAGCCTGCACCCATGTAGCTGGACACACCCGAGCCGATGACGAGCAGCGGTGCCGGCAGCCGGCGCAGGTGCGCACCCAGGCGCGAGATCAGTCTCTCCACGTCCCTATTCTCGCTCACGGCCTGCCCCGGGTCGGAGCCCCCACTGAGCGCTCAAAGCTCACAACCGGTCACTCAGCGCAGGATGGCGGCGGCCAGCAGCACCACCGGCACAAAGCCCGCCGTGGTGATGAGGCAGCAGTCGCGTGCCAGTGGCTTGGCTGCCCCGTAGCGGGTGGCGTACATGAAGACGTTCTGGGCGCAGGGCAGCGAGGCGGTGGTCACCGGAGTCAGCAGGGCCTCGCCGCGCAGCCCAAGCGCCCATCCCAGGGCTGCAGCCAGCAGCGGCACGAGCACGAGCTTCCAGCCCACCGAGACCCACAGCGCAGCGCCCCGCTCACTGACGTCATCGAACTCGTCGGTGGCGGGTGGCGCCACACGCCGCGCCCCGGCCTCGCCCGACGGTCCCTGCGCCGACGGCGTGAGCCGGGTGACCTGCTGGACTGTCAGTCGCCGGGTGACCTTGGGCGAGGAAGCCGCCAGGCTCATGCCCAGTGAGAGCATCATGACGGTCACCGCCAACGCGCCCAGGGAGTGGAGGCTGCTCACTACCAGTCCGCCGAGCCACGGCCTCATGTCCCAGCCCACCAGGTTGATGACGAGCCCGGTGAGCACACCGATCAGCAGGGGATTGCGCAGCGGCGCCGCCCACAACGAGGCTCGCGAGACGCCGTCCTGCCCGGCCTGGGTGCTCCAGTCCAGGATCGCGAAGGAGACGGGAGCGAGAATGAGCAGCTGCAGCAGCAGGATCGGGGCGATGGCGGTGGCGTCTCCTAGCAGGACGATGAGCACCGGGATCCCGAGGTTGGCCGCGTTGACGTAGCCGGCCGCGAGCGCCCCGATCGTGGACTCGGCGACCGAGCGACGCAGGACGAGGCGGTGCACCGCCCAGGCGCTCAGGACGCCGATGACCTCGGCCAGCAGCCCGGCCAGGGTGTCACGCGAGACGACGGTGGCCAGGTCCGCACCGGCAATGGTGGTCACCAGCAGCGCCGGGGTGGCGGCGTAGAAGCACACGCGGGTGAGCACCGTGTCGCTTCCAGCCGGCACGCCCCCGGTTCGTACGAGTAGCCAGCCCACGGCGATGACGACGGCGAAGACGGCCAGTCCCGTCACGACCTCAAGCACGTGTCCCCGCCGCTTCCAGGTCTACCCAGGTTGCTGCGTGATCGGAGACGACCAGCTCTCGCACGCTCCAGGCCACCGCGCGCAGCACCGGCCTTACCCCCACAGCCCCGGCCTCACCGGCCCCTGACTGTGCCCCTCCGGCCCCGCCAAGGTGCGACGCCGTCAGCGGGCTCCCGTCAGCCCCCACCGGCCAGGGATCGGTCAGGAGGTGGTCGATGCGGTGGCTCAGCCGACCGGAGGGATAGGTCGGGCCTTCTCCGACCTCGCGCGCCAGGCCCAGCTCTCGCAGCCGGGAGCTGCGCAGGTTGAGGTCGCCGGCCAGCACGTGCGCGCCCGGACGCGTCGCTAGTGCCGCCCAGGCAGCGGCCAGCTGACGCGCGGCGACGTCCCCGCGTGTGGCCAGGTGGGCGGTCGAGACGGTCAGAGGCTCACGCCATCCCGGCACCCGAACCGTGGCAGCCAGCTGACCCCGCGCCGTGGCAGTGAAGACCTTGTAGGAGCGTGGGTCCCACCACGGCTCACCGCGTCGGGTCACCAGTGCTGGTCCGCGCCCGAGCCGCTGCACGGACCAGGACTCCACGGGCAGACGCGTGAGCAGGGCGTTACCGAAACCGGCCACGGGCAGTCCCGCCGCCACACGCGCAGGCCCGAGGACGTCGTCGGCAGGCGAGGACAGGGCCGAGCGCAGGGGACGACGGCGCAGACCAGTCACTGCTCCGGCATAGGTGGCAGCAAAGCGGTAGCCGGACCATCCCAGTGCGCGGGCGAGCTCGGCGGTCTGGTTGAGCCGACCCGAGCGTGCCTGGCCGAGGTCCACCTCCTGGAGCGCGATGACGTCAGGACCGATCTCACTGAGCTGGTCAGCAAGCGCAGCCAGGACCCGCCGAGCCACCGCAGCTTCGGTGATCGTGGCCTCCGCCAGCGCGGCCGTGGCCGGATCGTGCAGCGCACCTGGTCCGGGCAGGCCGTGCTGGAGGTTGAGGGTGAGGAGGCGAATCATGGGGTTGGGCCTCAGGAACGCGCGGCGCCGTCGTCCTGAGAGGCAGACTCAAAGGTGAGGCTGACCGAGTTCATGCAGTAGCGCTGGCCGGTAGGGGTGTGCGGGGCGTCGTCAAAGACGTGTCCCAGGTGGCTACCACAGGAAGCACAACGCACCTCGGTGCGCACCATCCCGTGGGAGGTGTCCGTGGACAGGACGACGGCGGAGGAGTCACGCGGGTCGTAGAAGGAGGGCCAGCCGCATCCGGACTCGAACTTGGTGGTGGAGCGGAAGAGCTCAGCCCCGCAGCCGCGGCACCGGTAGACGCCCTCGCGGTCCTCCTCCAGCAGGGCACCGGTGAAGGGACGCTCGGTCCCGGCCTCACGCAGCACGTGGTACTCCATGGGGCTCAGAGCGGCGCGCCACTGGGCCTCGGTACGGGCAGCGGCGGTCGGGTCGAGGACGGGCGCGGAGCCAGGCTGGCTGGTCTCCTGCGCGGAGGGCTTGAGGGACTGTGGATCGCTCACGGCACTATCGTGCGCGCGAACGGGTGCCGAACGCGAACCGCTTTCACGCTGCGGAAACGACCGCCCCCTGGCGGGCTAGCGTTCAGCGCCGCGGTGTCTTCTTGGTCTCCTCCGCCTCGTCAGCCACGGCCGGCTGGACCGCGGTGGCATGCTCTGCCTCGGCCGCGGAGGCAGTGACCTTGACCTTGCCGGTCGAGACAGCCTCCTGGACCGTCGTCGGATGGTCGCTGCCACCCGCGCCTCCAGCCGGATGGGCTGCCAGGTAAGCCTCCTGGTCCTTGGTGGAGATGACGGCAGTGGCGTCCTGGCGCCGGGACGGCAGGCCCTCGGAGGCCAGGTCCTCCGGCACGGCCCCGTCGCGCGCCAGGATGCGCCGACGGCGGACCTTGGCCCGGCGGGTGCGGCGCAGCAGGGAGCGTCCGCGGGAAACGGCACGCACGCGGGCCGCCTCGATGGGGTCAGTCTCGACCGCCTGCATCGTGGTGGTAGCCGCCAGGGCGCCGTCGTCGCCCGGGTTCTGCAGGGCGACGAGCTCCTCAGCCAGCCGCGCGACCTTCTCCGGGGCCGGATCGTGGGCGACCTCCACCTGCTCGACCTCCACGCGGGTGCGTGGCAAGGCGTAGGGGGCCTCGCGCTGCATCCAGCCGATGAGCTCCTCACGCACGTGGCACCGCAGGGTCCACAGGTCGTCCGGGTTAGCAGCCGAGAGCGTGACGCGGGCGGTGACGGTGGTCGTCGAGGTCTCGGTGATGACCAGGGCGCAGGTGCGCCCGTCCCACACGCGCGAGGCAGCCACCACGCGCGCGAGCTCGGCACGCATCTGGGCGATCGGCACGCGCCAGTCGACCTGGAAGCTGACGACCCCGAGCATCTGGTGGCTACGGCGCGACCAGTTGGTGAAGGGGTTCTCAGTGAAGTAGGTCGAGGGCAGGATGAGGCGGCGCTCGTCCCAGACCTTGACCACCACGTAGGTCAGGGTGATCTCCTCGATCTGGCCGTGGAGGTCGTTGACGTCCACGACGTCGTCAACGCGGATGGCGTCCGTGGTGGCCAGCTGGATGCCGGCAAAGACGTTACCGAGGGTGGACTGGGCTGCCAGACCTGCGATGACGGAGACCAGGCCGGCCGAGGCCACGAGCGAGCCCATGGCAAAGCGGGCCGAGGGGAAGGTCATCACCGCTCCCACCACGCCGCACACGATGACGACGGCGACCGCCACCCGGCGCAGAACCTGGGCCTGAGTGGTCACGCGGTTGGCGCGCCCCTGATCGCCAGCGGCCTGGACCGAGCCGACCACCGTGGACTCCACGGCCTTGAGCAGCTGGGCGATGAACCAGGTGGCGGACAGGATGACGGAGATGAGCAGCGCCTGGAGGACCACCGACCTCCAGGAGGTGGTCATGTCCGAGGCGACGACCTGGGCCGCGATGTAGGCACCGAACAGGGCGCACACGGCGTACAGGGGCGTGCGGCTGAAGCGGGCGACCTCGGTGTACAGGGAGCGACGCCGGCCGAGCAGCCGCAGCACGACGACGCCGACGAAGGCGACGACGATGCCGACGAGCACACCTGAACCGATGCGCGCCAAGATGCTCAAGACGTCGACGGTTGCGTCAGCTACCGCGCCAACGGTCTCCTCGACGGTGCTGGTCGCACTGTCACTGGGCTCGGTGGTGGCAGCAGCATCAGCAGCGAGCAGGAAGGTCAGCGGCATGCCTCCAGGGTAGAGGCCCGGGCTGGACGCTGCCTGGGGACGCGCTGTCCCCCGGGGGGGGCGGACGGTCCGCTCACCGGGGGACAGACAGGACAGCAGACTGCGGCGCTCAGCTCCAGGAGGAGGCGAGCTCGCGGACCTGGGTGATGACGTCGTCGGCATCGCGGCCGGAGGATGCGACTGCGTAGCCCACCAGGAAGGCAGTCATCGGCGCGCCGGGACGCGAGGGGCCGTGGGCAACGGTGGAGATGAGGGCGAGCAGCTCCTTCTCGTGAGCGGCCAGCAGCCCGGGGTCGATCTGGAGCTCAGTGCTGACGGCGCAAACCCACCGTCGCATCTGCTCCATCTTCTCGGTCTCGTCAGCGTGTTCCTTAGCCATGCTGCCCAGGGTAGCGCCGCTACCCCCTGAGTACTCTCGCTACCCCTCGATGACCACCGCTACCCCATGGCGTCCGTCGCACCCCCGTTGCGCGCGCTAAGAGGTAGCGAGCAACGCGATCGGGTAGCGAAGGGCAGGAAGGGGTAGCGTCTAGCGGTCGCCAGCCAGGCGCGCCAGGAGGCGGCTGCGGCCGATTGTCGCCGTGCCGTCGTCATCCAGGCGCACCAGCAGCCACGGCGGAGCCAGTGAGATAAAGGTGTCCGTGACCTCCTCCGGGCTCTCGTTCATGCCGGTGGCGAGCCAGGAGTCGATGATGGCCACGGTGTTGCCCACGTGCTGGGAGACAGCCATGCGCACCCACAGCGGGGAGGGAGGCTGCGCCAGATGGCGGACGAAGTCGGCCACGAAGCTCTCCGCTGCCTCCCCCAGGCGCGAGCGCAGCCGAGCCAGGACCACGGAGCCAGGAGCGTCGAAGACCTGGGCGTAGACCTTCCCATCGCGGTGGATCGCCGTGAGCATCTCGATGTAGACCACGCGCCAGCGCTCCAGGTAGCTCTCGGGATGATCTGCCAGGAGGGAGCCGAGGCGATCGAGATAGGGGTCCAGGGTGGCGATGAGGTGCTCGGCCAAGAGGTCGGCAGGGCTGGCGGCGTGGGCGTAGAAGGCCGAGCGGGAGACGTGGGCCCGGTTGACGAGCTCAGAGACGGTGATCTGCGCGATCGGTTTGCGCCGCGCCAGGCTGAGGACTGCGTCAACCAGTGCGCGGCGGGTGCGCTGGTAGCGCGGATCGTCCTGGGAGGCACTCACGGTCAACGTCCTGTCCTGGAGCTGATTCAGGTTGTCGGCAGGGTATACGCAAGGGTGACGTTCGCGAACACCTGACCGGCTGGCGAGAAGTAAGGGTACCCAAAGATGATGTCATTGCAGGCAAAACGAAGGGTCGACCCGCGAACTAAACGACACACGTCCGTTAGTCCTATCGTGGATGCAGTTTCTCATCACGACCGATCTCCCCGGAGGCATCCATGACGGCTTCGCCCGACTCGTCCGCCACTGCGGTCGAGGCTCCTTCGTCGGCCGCTCAGCGCGGTCCGCGCCCCTCGCGACGATCCTTCCTCACCTGGTCCTCCGTCGCCGCCGGCACGGCCGGACTGGTGGCCGCCACGGACCTGGGCATGCCGAGCACCGGCACCCCAGCCAGCGCGGCCGAGGTCGAAGGCATGGAGGGCGTCGATACCACCATCCAGTCCGCTTGCGTAGTCAACTGCGGTTCACGCTGCCCACTGCGCCTGCAGGTCAAGGACGGCACGGTGGTACGCGTTCTGCCGGACAACACCGGCGATGACTCGCTGCTAAACCGCAACATCCGCGCCTGCAACCGCGGCCGCAACATGCGCGAGCGCATCTACTCCCCTGACCGTATTAAGGCTCCGCTCAAACGCAAGGAGGGGACCAAGCGCGGTGAGGGCCAGTGGGAGGAGATCTCCTGGGACGAGGCGATCGACCTGCTGGCTGAGAAGCTGAAGTACACCATCGACACCTACGGCAACCAGGCCGTCTACAAGAACTACGGATCGGGCGTGTGGAACGCTGCCATCGCCTACTCCGGTGGCTGGCCGCGCCTGTTCAACTGCCTTGGCGGGTTCCTGGGCTATTACGGCAACTACTCCTACGGCACGCTGATGCAGGCAAGTTATGCCATGTTCGGCACCGAGGAGCAGTTCTCCAACTCTATCGAGGAGACCATCACCAACGGTGAGATCTGCGTGCTGTGGGGCAACAACCCCGTGGAGCGGCGCATGTCCGGCGGCGGGGTGTACTTCACGATCACCAAGATGCGTGAGGCCGGTATCAAGGTCATCGTCATCGACCCGCGCTACTCAGACACCGCACTGTTCGCCGATCAGTACATCGCGATCCGCCCGGGAACCGACGTCGCCCTGGCCGCAGGCCTGGCGCACGTGATGATCTCGGAGAACCGCCAGAACCAAGAGTTCCTGGACACCTACTGCCTGGGCTTTGACGAGCAGCACATGCCTGAGGGCGTGCCGGCCGGCAGCTCCTACCGTGCCTATGTCATGGGCGAGGGCGAGGACGGCGTAGAGAAGACCCCACAGTGGGCCTCCAAGATTACCGGCGTTCCGGTGGACGTCATCATCAATCTGGCACGTGAGCTGACCAGCGGCCGCAAGGTCAACCTCACCCAGGGCTGGGGTCCGCAGAAGCACGCTAACGGCGAGAACCAGTGCCGTGCGATCTACACCATCGGCGCCATGATTGGCCAGGTCGGCCTGCCCGGTGGAGGAACCGGCGGCCAGGAAGGCTACTACTGGCCGGTCACCAGCTGGCTGCCCACCCTCGACAACCCCGTTGAAGCCAAGATCTCCTACTACACCTGGCCTCGCGCCATCGAGGACGGCCCGTCGATGACGGCGAAGAACTTCGGCGTCCAGGGCGCAGAGAAGCTCGACTCCTCGATCAAGTTCATGCTCAGCTACGGCGGCAACATGCTCGCCTCTCAGCATGGGGACATCAACTACCTGCGCGAGCTCCTCACGGATGAGACCAAGTGCGAGTTCATCGTCTCGATGGACAACCAGATGACCCGCTCGTGCGAGCTGTCCGACCTGGTACTGCCCGACACCACCACCGCCGAGCGCTTCGACCTGGTCCCCAGCGAGTACACCGGGGACATGGCCTACCTCATCAGCACCAACCAGGCCATCGAGCCTCTGTACCAGGCCATGGACGCCTACGAGGTATGCAAGCGGGTAGCAGACAAGCTCGGCGTACGTGAGCAGTTCACCGAGGGCAACGAGACTATGGAGGACTGGGCCCGCCAGATCTACGAGGCCGACGCCGCTGACAACGCCGACCTCGGTTTCCCCGCCACCTATGAGGAGTTCACCGCCCAAGGCGTACACCGCTACCACAACCCCGAGGGGCTGACGGTGGCCCTCAAGGACTTCCGTTCCGACCCGGTAGCCAACCCGCTGGACACCCCCAGTGGCAAGATCGAGATCTTCTCGACCAAGATGTGGCAGGCCAAGCAGGAGTGGACCATCGAGGACCCACGCGAGGGTGACGTCATCGACGCAATCCCGGTCTACCGCCCCTACTGGGAGGGCGCCGAGGATACCGAGACACGCAAGAAGTACCCGCTGCAGATGATCTCCCACCACTTCAAGGGCCGCACTCACTCGACCTACGGCAACCTACCGCGCAACGTCGAGGCCCACCCGCAGAAGATCTGGATCAACCCCATCGACGCCGCAGAGCGAGGCATCACTAACGGCGACCAGATGGACGTCTTCAATGACCGCGGCCACATCCGCTGCCAGGCCTACGTCACGCCGCGGATCCTGCCGGGCGTCATCGATGTACCCCAGGGCGCCTGGCTCAAGCTCGACGAGGAGGGAATCGACCACGGTGGCGCTGCCAACATGCTCTATTCCGCTCACGTAACCCCCTATTCCAAGGGAAATCCCCAGCAGACGGCCCTCGTGCAGGCTGCTAAGGCACCCACCGCCTGACCGACCCCTTCTGACCAGGAGCATGACGAACAATGTCTGACAGCTTCACCGAGGCCGGAGCTGACTACGGCTTCTACTTCAACCAGGCGGTGTGCAATGGCTGCAAGGCCTGCCAGATCGCCTGCAAGGACAAGCACGACCTGCCCGTGGGCGTGACCTGGCGCCGCGTGGTGGAGTACACGGGTGGTACCTGGCAGACCACCGAGGACACCTACACCCCCAACGTCTTCACCTACTACACCTCGGTGTCTTGTAACCACTGCGAGAACCCGGTGTGCATGGAGGTGTGCCCGACCACCGCCATGTCCAAGCGCGAGGACGGCACGGTCTACGTGGACCAGTCCAAGTGCGTGGGCTGCCGCTACTGCCAGTGGGCCTGCCCCTACGGCGCCCCGCAGCTGGACCCGCGCAGCGGCCACATGTCCAAGTGCGACCTGTGCTACGACTACCGCTCCACGGGCCAGGACCCTGCCTGCGTATCCGCCTGCCCCTCACGCGCCCTGGACTGGGGCCCGATCGAGGAGCTGCGCGCCAAGCACGGCGACCAGGCCGGCATCGCCCCGCTGCCTGACCCGTCTATCACCCGCCCCCACCTGGTCATCCACCCTCACCGCGACGCCCAGTCGTGGGACGAGGGCACCGGATCCATCGCGAACCCGAGGGAGATCTGATGAACACCGCCGAGCTCCCCATGATCCTGTTCACGGTCCTGGCACAGATGTCCGTGGGCGCTTTCCTCACCCTGGGCCTCGTCCAGGCCGACGGGCTCATCCGCAAGCAGCCCACAGCCGCGACCGACCGTGTGACCCGGGCGGCGCTGTTCGCCGTCGGCCCCCTGCTGGTCCTGGGCTTCTTCGCCGCCTTCTTCCACCTGGGCGACCCCTTCCACGCCGTCAACACCCTGCGTCACGTGGACAGCTCATGGCTGAGCCGCGAGATCCTCTTCGGCGTGCTCTACGGCGGCCTCGGCTTCGTCTACACAGCCACCGAGTGGCTAGGCAAGGGCAGCCGGGCCCTGCGCCAGGCGCTGGCCGTCCTCACGGCGCTGGCCGGCGCGGCCCTGCTGGTGTCCATGATCTGCGTCTACTACTCGGTCCCGACTATCCCGGCCTGGCACACCCCGGCCACCTGGGCCCTGTTCCTGGGCTCGGCCTTCTTCACCGGCCCCCTGGCCGTGGCGGTCGCCCTGCTCCTGGCCTGGACCCAGCAGCGCAAGCGCGAGGCCGACGGTGCCGCGAGCCTGTGGGCCCGCACGCTCTCCACCCTGCAGGTGACCAGTGAGGACATGCTGGACGAGACCGCCTCCGGCCTCATCGCCCGCGCGATTCAGCAGGTCTCGGTGCTCGCCTCCGTGGCCGGCGCGGTGCTGCTGGTGACCTACCCCTTCTACCTGCTGCACCTGTCTGGCTCCGAGGACGCCGCCTCTGCTCACGTCCTGGACTGCCTGACCCACAGCCCGCTGCTGGCGGTGCGTCTGGTGATCCTGGCCGCCGTCGTGGTCCTCGTGCGCTTCGTGGCCTACCGCCGCGCCAAGGCGCCCGAGCACCCCTCGACGGCGCTGGTGTGGACGATCGTGGTCGCCTACGTCCTGGCCATCGTCACTGAGCTGGCCGGCCGCGTCATCCACTACGAGGGCCTCTACCACGTGGGTCTCAACACCCTGCAGTCCGGGCTCGGCGGCTGAGCCGCTCCACCCGGTACCGGCTCGTCCCTCAGCCTGCTGACGACGACGCCGAACCACCACACGCTGTGCCCACGAGTGCGCCGCCCGATAGGGCACACTCGTGGGCACCGTGACATGACGACACCGACACCCATCACCTGACCACCCCTGCCCCACGCCACTCGGAGACCGCATGAACCCCGACCTGCTTGACCGCTGCGCCGCCGCACTCACCGTCCTGGCCCGCCTTCAGCTCACGCCACCAGACGAGGAGACGATGGACCAGGTGGCCGGCCTCGCTGGGCAGTGGCCGTTGTCAGGGCTGCCGCAGGAGACCCCCGACGCCCAGCAGGCTCGCGAGAACGGCTGGCAGCTCCTGAAGACCTCTCGCCGCGACGGCGAGAGCGCTGAGCATGTCCGGGACGATCAGGACCGCCTCTACGGCATCACCGCACGCGCCCTCATTCCTCCCTATGAGTCCGTGCATCGCAACACCGACGGACTGATTTTTGACGCAGCCACTCTGGACGTCCGCTCGATGTACCGGCGCGCGGGCCTGCGCGCGCCGGCGCTGGGCCGCGAGCCTGACGATCACCTGGGCCTGGAGCTGGACTTCCTCGCCCACTGCTGCACCGCTGCCCTGGACGCCCTGGAGCGCGGCGAGGAGGACGTGGCCGACTCCTACCTCGCGGTGGCTCAGGAGTTCACCCAGGAACATCTGCTCACCTGGGCTCCCGCCATCCTCGAACGCGCGCGCGGCGCCTCACGCACGCGGTGGATGCGGGGCCTGGAGGAGCTGACCCTGGCCACCGTCCTCACTTTTGCCCAGGCCATCGGCGCCGGCGCCCCAGCGCAGGCCGACGAGGGTGGCTACGCGATCATCGCTCACCACCCCAGTATCCCCAGCACCCCTGCTCCTGGTGCCCCTGCACCATCAGTCCCTGAGGAGACCGCATGACTGCCCCTGACAGCTTCGACCCCTTCAGCGCCCCGGCACCCGACGACCTCCCGGCTCGCGCCACCCGGCTAGCCACCGCCTGCGCCGTCGTCTCCATGCTTGCGGCCAACCCGCCCTCGCCTGTGCTGCGCGAGAACCTCCACGAGGGCGCGATGACCCAGCGCTGGCCCCTGCGCGACGCCGCCTCGCTGGCCGGCGCCGAGGAGCTCGGGGCGGCGGCCCACGAGAGCCCACAGGCGCAGGAAGCGGACTGGCGCGAGCTCATCGGACCGGCCTCCGTGACCCGGCCGGTTTTGAGCGCCCTTGTTCCCCAGGCGCCGCCGGCCCCGGCCGAGGCTGAGGCTGCGCTGCCCTCACCCTCGCACCTGGCGCTGCTGCCGCACGATCACCTGGCCGTAGTCCTCTCGCGCACCGGCTCACTGGCCGTGCGCGCGGTCGCGCAGCCCGCGCCGTCGGCTCAGGCCACGGCCTTCGTGGCCACCGTGCGCCATCTCCTGACGCCTCTGGCCCCTGCGGTCAGCCAGGTCCTGCGCGCCCAGGCCGCCACCCACCTCTTCCACGGGGTCGCCAGCCTGCTCGACGGTATCGCGGCTGAAGCCTCCAGCCTGGCCGAGGCGGTGCAGGCTCGAGGCGCCGAGGGCCGATGACCTCGCCGACCTCCTCCCCAGCCCAGGCCGAGCCCAGCTGCGTGGACGCGGCCGCCCTAATGCGCTGGGGGCGCGCCACCGAGTCGGTCGAGGTCGTGGTGCTGGCCTGCCACGACGCCTCCCCCGCGCCCGGCCCGCACGGCACCGCCGTGGTGCGGTGGCCGGGCTGCCTGGACGAGCAGGCGCTGGGCCTGGTTCCGCAGCTGCTGGCCGACGGCGTGCGCAGCCTTCGACTGCGGTGGTGCCCCACTCACGGGCCGACGCCGTCGTCATTGCCCGTGTGGCGCCAGGTCCTCGGCGAGCTGCTTGAGACGGAGCCCGCGGCGGGCCGGAGCCTGCGCCATGGTCCGGTCCTGCGCGCCGAGGCCGCCCCGCTGCCGCGCCGAGCGCTGGTGGGCGCACGTCTCGACGGGGTCCTCGACCTCGCCCTTGACGAGCAGGCACGCCTCATCCAGTCACTGCGGCTCCTGTACGCCCAGGACCGCATTGACGACCCCAGTGCCGCCCTGGCCGAGCTACCCGCCGCCGGGCGGGTACTGACCGCATCCGACTGCACCCTGTGCGCCGCCTGCACCTGGGCGTGCCCGCATGGCGCGCTGGAGATGGCCGACGCCGACTCGGGCCTGCGCGGGCTTGTCCAGGACCTGGCCGCCTGCCGCGGATGCCAGGCCTGCGTGGGAGCCTGCCCGGTTGACGCTCTGCACGCCGGGGTGACGGTGAGCCTGGCCCAGGCCTGGCAGGCCGAGGTCACGGTACTTGCCGCTGACCGGCCTCGTACCTGCCGGCGCTGCGGGGCGCGCTACAGCCAGGAGGTCGGGAGCCTGGCGGCCCACGACGTCACCCGGCCCGCGACCGCCAGCCTCGCCCCGGCGCCGGGCGGCCAGGACGAGGACTCCGGGCTGTGCCCGTTGTGCCAGGTCCGCGAGCGCTCCCCCTTCCTCACCGAGCTGCCGCCTGAGGCTGAGCGCGCACTGCCGCCGTCGGTCCTCGCCGCGATCCGCCGCTCGCGAGGCCTGTCCTAGCCTCGTCAACCTGCGAGTGTGCAGGTACGTCCGTGAGTGTGCGCCTTGGGGCTGCTCACTCATGGACGCACCTGCACACTCGCGGTCGCGAGCCCTCTCCGCTCCAACTCGTGCCCTTGGTCCTGTAGACAGCCCCCGCAGAGCTGTGCCGTGATGAGTGGCTCTTCACAGTTGAGGGTGTAGTTGGGGTCTGAAGCCGCCTGCTTCGAGGAGAGATCGGGCGATGTAGTTGGTCAGGTTGCGCAGTCCGAGGGCGGAGCCTCGTAGGTGCTCGAGGCGTCCGTTGAT
>NZ_PKHA01000006.1:0-158687 GCF_002861525.1 Actinomyces urogenitalis
AAGAACGTCCTCGACCGACGGTCCTGGAGCACACGAGAGGAACTACGGCTGGCGATCGTGTCCTGGATCGAGGGGAAGTACCACCGCAAACGCCGTCAACGCCGACTCGGGAAACTCACCCCCGTCGAGTTCGAACTCATCATGAAACCAACCGCAACACTGGCGGCATAAACCCGGAGGTCAACCAAACCTTCAGCAGTCCCAGTGACCGTCGTCGTGGCTCCGGCCGAGCCGGTCAAGCCCGCGGCGGATGAGATCGCGGTCAAGACCATCGCTGGTACCCGCCCTGAGCTCCCCACGACTGTCACGGTGATCTGGAGCAACGGAGACGAGACCGACGAGGTTGTGACCTGGGATGACTACGCAGAGGCGAAGTACGCCGAGGAGAACGTCTTCGCCGTCAACGGCACAGTGACGGTGGCGTTGCCGGCTGCTGCCATGGATCGTGATACAGAGGCCGCCTCGCAGACCAAGCGCTTCCCGGTCAAGGCGACCGTCACGGTCGTTGCGAAGTCCACCACTCCGGAGGAGCCGGGTAACGGTGGCTCCGACAATGGCGGGACCGACCAGCCCAGCAACGGTGGTTCGGACAGCGGTGGTACCGAGCAGCCTGGCAACGGCGGCACGGACAAGCCTCGGCAGCCTGGTGGCAACACCGACAACGGGAGCGCTCCCGCCGGTGAGCAGGGTACGAACAAGCCTGCCGACAAGGCCGCCGGTGGCAAGAAGACCACCAAGGTCGTCAAGGGCAAGAGCCTGGCCAAGACCGGTGTTGACGCCCTCGGCCTCGGGGTCGCCGTCATCGCCCTGGCTGGCCTGGGCGGAGCGGCTGCGGTGACCGCGCGCAAGCGCGCCCACTGAGTCCTCAGATAGCTGAGCGGGCCTGCCGCGAGGCCGCACCGTCACGGTGCGTACTCGCAGCAGGCCCGCTCAGTGTTGGCAGGCGGCCGCCAGCTCTCTACCGAGGATCCGGTGCCACTTGTTGGACGGCAGCTGCGGGTGCAGCGCTGCCATCCCGGTGGCGTACTTCGAGATCGTTGCCGGCCGGTACCCGGCGGCCCACAGCCAGCGGTCGGCCGGTGAGGGCGTGGCCGGGTTCTTCGTCTCCGCCACCACGAGACCGTGAGCCGTGCGGCGTGCCCCTCGGCCACCGCCTGGCAGGGCCTCCTGCCACGTCAGGCGGGTGTCCAGCGTGAGGCGGGCGTCGTCGTCGGGCAGCAGCAGGGTGCTGCGCGAGTACGTGGTGGCCATGACCGGCTCCAGGCGACCGGCAGCCGTAGGGATGATCCCGGCCTCGCCCAGGCGCTGGGCGACGAAGGTGCGCCCAGGCGGCGTGAGGCGGTCGGCATCGTCGGCCCCGTAAGGCACCCGCTTCTTGACGGTGGCACCGCGCGCACCGCGGGTCTTGACCTCTAGGAAGGTCAGCCCGGAGTCGAGGTAGCTGCGCGTGCGGACCTTGAAACGACGACGGCGCTTGCGGGCTGCGGCCAGGTAGCTCTCCAGTGCAGGGGTGTCGAAGTAGGTCGAGGCGTAGGAGAAGCTGCGCGTGCCCTCGATCTCAAGCACCCGAGCGCGCGGCGCGAGTGCCTGCACGAGTCCCTGGGCCACGTGGGCTGGCACGAGGTACTTGCGGTCGACGCGGGTGAGGAGGCTGGCGGCGGCGTTGAGCTCCTCCAGCGAGATCGGGCGCAGGTCGCCGGTCCTGAGCACCTCCATGATGGCCCCTCTCGCTAGGCAGCCGGGTGGGCGGTGCGCGGCTGGTAGGAACGCGGGACGTCAGCGAGCTGGGTCGGCGCGGTCCACGCCTCGCCGGCCGCCGTCGCGGCGGAGGAAGCAGAGTGCGACGGCACAGCGGCAGAGCCGGCGCGACGTGCCAGGACCTTGTATCGCACGTCCACCAACGTGATGTCGTTGACCAGGTCGAGACGCTGCACCACCAGGGAACGGACCTGCGCGCCAAGCAGGCTCTCCAGGTGGCTGCGCAGGGCGCTCTCATCGGCGAAGGCGCGGTCCAGCAAGATGACCTGGTGGCGGTGACGTGGCAGGTAGAGGGCGCCGACGAGGACCGCGAGGGCGATGAGATCGACGCCGATATAGGCGAGCGTGGTCAGGCTCATGGACGGACTCCTCGAGTCGTAGTGGTGATGACCTGAGTGAACGAGGCAAGTCCGTGAAGTGCCTGTGAAGGGCGTGTGACCTGTGTGTGGACTGAGTGGGAAGTGGGTGGGTGTGGGGTGGTGCTCGTCTGGTCTGGCAGTGGAGCTCGGCTGCCTCAGACCTGCTTCTGGAGGAAACCGAGCCTGTCCAGGGCCTGCTCGACGGCGTCGAGCACCTCCTCGCTCTCAGCCTCGATCGTGTGGGTGTGCCAGCCGTCGGTGAGGGTGCACAGGGGAGTGGCTCCCGGCGCCCGGTCCAGGCGGGTGAGGAAGTCCTCCAGGTCCTCGGGTGAGCGGATGAGGAGGTCAACGGTGATCTGTCCGTACAGGCCGTGCTCGATGGAGGTGTCCAGCACGGTTCCGCCGGCTGCCAGGACGGCTCGCAGCTCGGCGGCAGTCTCGCTGCTGTTGTGTCGCACGGCGACTGAGCGCCTGGGGGCGCGGGACGGGCGAGCTAGGACGTATCCGCGGTTGGTGGCGCGCACGGGGTGCCCTGCGGCCCGCAGGAGGGCGACGTCGCCGACGACGATCTGGCGGGAGACGCCCATCTCCTCGCCGAGCGTGGCGGCGGCTACGGGCGTGCTGGCCTGGGAGAGCCGGGTGAGGATCGCCTCGCGGCGTCGAGCAGCCTCCATGTCCTCCTCCTTGCTCGGCTGTGAGGCCGATGTGGGGTGCGGTGAGATATGTGGAACGTAGCACGGTGGGTCTGTGGCCTGGGGTGCGGGCGACACGCCGAGGCCGGGGGTGTGAGCAAGGTGAGTTTGCCGAGTTTGTCCCCAGGGTGGGGACAGGAGGGATGGGGGTGGGGTGGGTGCCTGTGGGTTGAGTGCGGGAATTTGTGTCGTACCCCCAGGGGACGATGGTTCTGCCGTTTCACGGACCTGCCAACAGGGGGGTGGTCGAGGGTGCATGAGGCCCTCCGGCCGCACTTACCCACAGGGGTACGTGAGCTGTCCACAGGAAGGAAGGTTGTGATGCACAACGACACACTGGCCACATCATCTTGGGGTGATGGCGTGCCCCTACCCCAAGGGGTAGTGTCTTGCTTCGCGAGGCGCCCTTGCCCTCCCGCGAACTACATCCGTGTGCTTACACCGCTGGAATCCCGCCAGGGTGCCCCTCGGTCAGGCGTGCGGAACCACATTGACCACCCGTCCAGACCAGAGCCAGGAAGTGACTGATATGGCGATCACCGTCTACAGCAAGCCCAACTGCGTCCAGTGCAACGCCACCTACCGTGCCCTGGACAAGGCTGGCCTGGAGTACTCCACGGTGGACATCTCGGTGGACGTCGAGGCGCTGGAGCAGGTCAAGGCTCTCGGCTACGCCCAGGCGCCGGTCGTCATGGCTGGTGGGGACCACTGGTCTGGCTTCCGCCCGGACAAGATCAAGGCCCTGACCTCCGCCGTCGAGGCCGTCGCGATCTGAGACGGGGCGACCCGCAGTCGTGAGCGCCTCGACCACGCAGAACGAGGCTGCGTCGTCGGCCTCAGCCGCCTCGGGGACTGAGGCCGACGACGGCCCCTTCCTCGTCTACTTCTCCTCCACCTCGGAGAACACGCACCGCTTTGTCACCAAGCTGGGTTACCCGAGTGCGCGGATCCCACTGCGTCCCAAGGAGGAGCCGCTCACGGTGGACCGTGAGTACGTGCTTGTTGTCCCCACCTACGGGGGTGGCAGCATTCGCGGCGCTGTCCCCAAGCAGGTCATCAAGTTCCTCAACAACCCGGACAACCGCGCGTTGTGCCGGGGAGTGGTCTCCTCTGGCAACACCAACTTCGGCGAGGCCTACTGCATCGCCGGTGACATCATCTCCGCCAAGCTCAAGGTGCCCTTCCTGTACCGCTACGAGCTCCTCGGCACCCCCACTGACGTGGCACGCGTCAAAGAAGGATTGGACACGTTTTGGCAGACACGCTGACGGACACCGGCTCGGAGACTGTTGACCCGAGCCTCGACTACCACGCCCTCAACGCCAAGCTGAACCTCTACGACGCGAACGGGCAGATCCAGTTCGACGCCGATCACGAGGCTGCGCGCCAGTACTTCCTCCAGCACGTCAACCAGAACACCGTGTTCTTCCACGACCTGGAGGAGAAGCTGGAGTACCTGGTCGAGGAGGGCTACTACGAGGGCCACATCCTGGACAAGTACTCCCCGGACTTCGTCAAGCAGGTCTTCAAGGCCGCCTACGCCCACAAGTTCCGTTTCCAGACCTTCCTGGGCGCCTTTAAGTACTACACCTCGTACACGCTCAAGACCTTTGACGGCAAGCGTTACCTCGAGCGCTTTGAGGACCGGGTGTCCATGGTGGCCCTGGCCCTGGCTGACGGTGACGAGCAGCTTGCCCTGGACCTGGTTGAGGAGATGATGACCGGTCGCTTCCAGCCGGCCACCCCCACCTTCCTCAATGAGGGCAAGGCTCAGCGTGGTGAGCCTGTCTCCTGCTTCCTCGTGCGTATCGAGGACAACATGGAGTCCATCGCCCGCGGGATCAACTCTGCCCTCCAGCTGTCCAAGCGCGGAGGCGGCGTGGCCCTGCTGCTGACCAACCTGCGTGAGATGGGCGCGCCCATCAAGCGCATCCAGAACCAGTCCAGCGGCGTCGTGCCGGTGATGAAGCTGCTGGAGGACTCCTTCTCCTACGCCAACCAGCTCGGTGCCCGCCAGGGGGCGGGGGCGGTGTACCTGCACGCCCACCACCCGGACATCATGCGGTTCCTGGACACCAAGCGTGAGAACGCGGACGAGAAGATCCGCATCAAGACCCTCTCGCTGGGCGTGGTCATCCCGGACATCACCTTCGAGCTGGCCAAGAACAAGGAGCCGATGTACCTGTTCAGCCCCTACGACGTCGAGCGCGTCTACGGGGTGCCCTTCTCCGACATCTCGGTGACGGAGAAGTACCGGGAGATGGTGGACGACCCGCGCATCCACAAGACCCGTATTGACGCTCGCCAGTTCTTCCAGACCCTGGCCGAGATCCAGTTCGAGTCCGGCTACCCGTACGTCATGTTCGAGGACACGGTCAACAAGGCCAACCCCATCAAGGGCAAGGTCATCATGTCCAACCTGTGCTCGGAGATCCTGCAGGTCTCTGAGGCCTCCACGCTCAACGAGGACCTGTCCTTCGCGCACGTGGGCAAGGACATCTCCTGCAACCTGGGATCCCTCAACATCGCCAAGACGATGGACTCCCCGGACTTCATGCGCACCATCCGCACCGCCGTGCGAGGACTCACCGCCGTCTCCGACCAGGTGGACCTGCCCTCGGTACCCTCGATCAACCGTGGCAACCACGAGTCTCACGCCATCGGCCTGGGGCAGATGAACCTGCACGGTTACCTGGCGCGCGAGCGCATCTTCTACGGCTCCGAGGAGGGCCTGGACTTCACCAACGTCTACTTCGCCTGCGTGCTCTACGCAGCCCTGACGGCCACCAACGAGCTGGCGGTCGAGCGCGGGGAGTCCTTCGTGGGCTTCGAGGACTCGGACTACTACTCGGGGGCGTTCTTCGAGAAGTACACGGCCCAGGACTTTCTGCCGGTCACGGACAAGGTCAAGGAGCTGTTCGAGCGCTCCTCGATCACGGTCCCCACCCGCGAGGACTGGGCGGCCCTGGCCAAGCGGATCCGGGAGACCGGCATGTACAACCGCAACCTCCAGGCGGTCCCGCCGACCGGCTCGATCTCCTACATCAACAACTCGACCTCCTCGATCCACCCGATCGTGGCCAAGATCGAGATCCGCAAGGAGGGCAAGATCGGGCGCGTCTACTACCCGGCGCCCTACATGACTAACGAGAACCTGGAGTACTACCAGGACGCCTACGAGATCGGCCCCGAGAAGATCATCGACACCTACGCCGTGGCCACCCAGCACGTGGATCAGGGACTGAGCCTGACGCTCTTCTTCCCTGACACCGCGACCACGCGAGACGTCAACAAGGCCCAGATCTACGCCTGGCGCAAGGGCATCAAGACCCTCTACTACATCCGTCTGCGCCAGGCGGCGCTCACGGGCACCGAGGTCGAGGGCTGCGTGTCCTGCATGCTCTGAGGCCTCGGCTCGTGGTCAGCGGCTGACGACGGCGGGGCTCGCCTTCCACGCGGAAGGCGAGCCCCGCCGTCGTTCCCAACGCGCGTGGTTCCAGCGTCTGGGCGTCAGTGGTGCTCGACCTGCTTGATCTCCTCGCTCATGTCCTCACTCAGGTCCGCGGCGCCGAACTCCTCGGTCAGCGGCAGACACAGGCGGAAGTCCGTGCCCAGGCACAGCTCGACCCGTCCCTCGGCCAGGACGAAGTCCACCAGGTGCCCGCCCCAGCTGCGCTCGTCATTGATGACGTGCGCGTGGCAACCGGCCACGGAGATCCCTGACTCATACAGCGGCGTGCGGAAGCCCGCGATCGTGCCCGCAAAGTCCCGGCGCACCACGACCTCCTCGCCGTCGGTGGCCTCGACCATCGGGCGGTAGGGCCGCTCCTGACGCTCGACCGTGCGGGCGCTGGCCCACTCGAAGCGGCCCGTGACCTGAAGGGCGTACATGTAGTTCGAGCTGGGGACCAGGCCGTCCACGACCTGCGAGAACTCCTGGCGGCTCAGCGGCCCCGTGATGGTGCGTCGGATCGTCGGCACGAAGTTGGTCACGACGGCGTAGGGCGTGCGCTCACTCAGGTCCGGTACGCTCACCGATCCGTCCGAGCGCAGGCGGTAGCAGGTGCCGCCCAGCACCACCATCTCGCCGTCGAGCTCGTTGAAGGTGCCGATCCCGAAGGAGCCGTGCCCCAGCAGCTCGGCCAGGGTCATCTCATCCTCGTAGACGCCCTGGGCGAGGGCGGTGATGAGGCTGGTCTGGAAGATCTCATGCCGGGTGACCTGCATGGCTCCAGGGTAGGAGCCGGGAGCCTTCAGCGGTGGCCGTGCTCGGTGCGCGGCCGCTCAGTCCTGCTCCTCCAGGTGCCACACCTCGTCACAGCGTCCGGCGCAGGCCGCCACGAGGCGGCTGTTGGGGACGTCAACGGCTCGCACCCAGTGGGCGGCGTCCGCGTGCGTGCGACCGAAGGACTTGTGACGGCGGATCAGGCGGGTGATGAGATGGTGCTCAGGGACCTCAAGCATGATGAGCAGGTCGATCCGCTCCCGCACGCCCTCCCAGCCGCCGGAGTCCAGGGCCAGGTAGTTGCCCTCGGTGACCACGACGCCGCGCCCCTGCACCCGCGTGCCTGCGGCTACCGGCTCGTGCAGGTCGCGTCGGTAGACCGGGGCGAGGACCTCGGCGGGGCCGTCGGGACCGGTGCGCCGGATGCGGTCGAGAATGACCAGGTATCCGGCCACGTCGAAGGTGTCGGGTGCCCCCTTGCGCCCGTGACGGCCGAGCTGGTCGAGCACGGCGTTGGACATGTGGAAGCCGTCCATGGGCACCTCGCCAGCCAGCAGGCCGCGCTCGTCCAGGCGGCGTGCAAGCAGTCGCGCCAGGGTGGACTTGCCGGAGCCCGGCGCGCCGGCGAGCCCGACGACGATACGGTCGGCGCCGTCGTCGAGCATGGCGTTCAGCCGGGTCACCAGGGACGGCAGGCGAGGCGTGAAGGCGGAGGAACGGCTCATGGACCTCAGTATGAGGGCCCTGGGGTCGCACCGAAGGCGGGCGGGACCTGATGAGCGCGGGGTGGGCGCATGGTGAGGCGTCGGTGAGGTGACCGGCACAGGTGAGATTTGCCGGGCGGGGGCGGCCTGTTCTGCTCGGTGCTGATCGGTAGCATGAGACCACGCTCGCACCATCACGGAGGAAGCCCATGCCGGAGCCGATCAAGCTCATCGACCGCGTCCAGGCGATCAACTGGAACCGCCTCGTTGACGACAAGGATCTGGAGGTCTGGGACCGTCTGACCGGTAACTTCTGGCTGCCGGAGAAGGTTCCGCTGTCCAACGACGTCCAGTCCTGGGCCACGCTCAATGAGGCGGAAAAGAACATGACCACCCGTGTGTTCACGGGGCTGACCCTCCTGGACACGATCCAGGGCACGGTGGGTGCGGTCTCGCTGATCCCGGACGCTCGTACGCCCCACGAGGAGGCCGTGTACACCAACATCGCCTTCATGGAGTCGGTGCACGCGCGCTCCTACTCCTCGATCTTCTCCACCCTCATCTCCACCGCGGAGATCGACGAGGCCTTCCGCTGGAGCGAGGAGAACGAGAACCTGCAGCGCAAGGCCAAGATCATCCTGGACTACTACCGCGGTGATGACCCGGAGAAGCGCAAGGTCGCCTCGACCATGCTGGAGTCCTTCCTCTTCTACTCCGGCTTCTACGCCCCCATGTACTGGTCCAGCCACGCCAAGCTGACCAACACCGCGGACCTCATTCGCCTCATCATCCGCGACGAGGCCGTCCACGGCTACTACATCGGCTACAAGTACCAGCTGGCCGTGCGCGAGTCCTCCCCGCAGCGCCAGGCGGAGCTCAAGGACTACACCTTCGACCTGCTCATGGAGCTGTACGACAACGAGGAGCAGTACACCGAGGACCTCTATGACGAGCTCGGCCTGACTGAGGACGTCAAGAAGTTCCTGCGCTACAACGCCAACAAGGCGCTGATGAACCTGGGCTACGAGGCGCTGTTCCCGGCCGACGCCGTGGACGTCAACCCTGCGATCCTCGCCTCGCTGTCCCCGAACGCGGACGAGAACCACGACTTCTTCTCCGGCTCCGGCTCCTCCTACGTCATCGGCACCGCCGAGGCCACCGAGGACGAGGACTGGGACTTCTGACGCTCGACTGAGCCGATCCTGCAACACGTGTGTGCTCCCCGAGCCTGTGCGCTCGGGGAGCACACACGTCTTGTCGTGTCTGGGACAGGGGCGATGTGTGGCATCGAGACGGCTTTGATGACTGACAAGTGCCACTTGTTAGTCATCAACGGACCGTATGGCCCGGAAAGTGAGAGGGACCTGTACCTGGTTGGCACCCCAGGCGTTTCGTGGCACCTGAGGTGCTGGACGTCCTGCTGAACGAGGCCTGATGTTCTTCAGCCCGTAGGCTTGTGGTTATGAGCGAGTACTTCGTGGGGCGAGCGGATCGGGACAGGCACGGATCGCAGGACCCGATGGAGCCTGCGATCCCCGGCCTTCCGCCGCAGGACGACGCCGACCATGACCTGACGGCCGCTGCTGCCCCCACTGGTCCGCAGCACGTGCGCTTCGGGGTGCCCTTTAACGGCGTCGTCCCGATCTGGCACGACGGCGCTGAGATCACCTGGCACCGTCCCACAGACGGCACCGACCTCGCCCAGGTCCTGGGGTTGGGGCACGTCGAGACGGAGGACGGGCCCTCGCCCGTCCCTGAGGGCTGGAGCGAGCGCGTTGAGACCGGCACGCTCCTTCCTCCTACCGCACCTGACGCTGATGCGTGCCCCGTGCTGGACGACGCCGCCGCAGCGTCAGGGGCGGAGCCTGGCTGCGCCGTCGGCCCGGTCCTCATGCTCAAGGCCATCACGCCGTCGGGACGCCGGGCGATCAACGACCCGGGCACGGGTGCTCCGGTGCCGTTGTCGGCACCGCTGAGCATCGAGGAGGCGATGGGGGTGACCGCTGGCGACTTTGACATCACCGGCTTTTCGGTCCATATCGCCCGGCTCATGCTGCGCGCCGCGCGTGACCGCGCCATCCTCCTGTTCACGCTTCGGGCCCCCCATGATCCTGAGGCCCACCACCTGCTCTCGGCACCCAGCGAGGTTGACGACGACGGCGTGCTGCACTTCCACCTCGGCACCCTGCTGGAGATGGAGGGCGGGGCGTGGGAGCAGGCCCAGCACTCCGGCGGCATGGCGCTGCTCGACCTCGACGTGCCTTACGCCAGCCTCCTGGCGGATACCAGGACCCACGGTGCGCACGCCGACCCTGCCCAGCAGTCCCTCGACCTTGAGCGGTTGGTCGCCATGGCGCAGCCCGTCGTCGACGCGATCCTCCAGCCGGGCTTCCCCTTTGCCCTCGGCTGTTCCTTCATCATCCCGGACTGACCGCGCTGGGGGGCGACCGGCCCGGTGCCGACCCTGCCAGCTCCGGCGTCTGGGTCGAAAGTCATGCGTGCAGCCCCAGGGTGAGGGATCATCTTCCTATGCTGACTGTCACCCAGAACGTCGAGTACCAGGGCGGCTACGCCGTGACCCGTACCGGCGGAGCACGTAAGCCCTTCCCCTTCCTCATCTCCACCATGCTCGCCGGCGCCTACATCGGGATCGCCGACGTCTTCATGTTCACCGCTGCAGGCCCCATGAAGGAGGCTGGCGACCCCTGGGCGCCGCTTGTAGGCGGCCTCGTCTTCGGCATCGGACTCATCCTGTGCGTCTTCGCCGGCGGTGAGCTCGCGACCAGCGCCATGATGACTTTCACGATCGGCGGGGCGCGCAAGTCCATCACCTGGGCCAAGGGAGTCGGCGTCCTGCTGTTCATGCTCGTGGGCAACCTCCTAGGCTCGATCGTCCTGGCCTACCTGGTCCACCTCTCAGGTGTGCTCGGGCCTGAGACGGCAGGCGGCGCGATGCTGGCCGCCGCCGTGCTCAACAAGGGCAGCCACTACACCGCGATCCAGCTCTTTGCCCGCGGCATCATGTGCAACGTCCTGGTGTGCCTGGCGATCTGGTGCGTGACCCGATCCACCAGCGAGGTCGCCAAGATGATCGCCATGGCGTGGTGCCTGGCAGCCTTCGTGACCTCCGGGTTCGAGCACGTCGTGGCCAATATGACGACCTTCGCCCTGGGCATCTTCGAGGGGGTCGACGGCGGGACCCTGGCCGCGGCGGCCCGCAACATCCTCATCGTGGGTGCCGGAAATATCGTGGGTGGGGCCGTCTTCGTGGCCCTGGCCTACCTGGCGGCCCACAAGATCGAGGCGGGAGCTGCCGAGGCTCGTGCAGAACAGGAGCAGAAGGAGGCCGCCAAGGCCTCCTGAGCCGGTGACGGGGGGGCTTGCGCTGCTTTCACCCCCCTCGTCGCTTCCGGCGTGCTCGGCATTTCTCGACAGCGGCCCTGTGACCAGACCGGTTGCGGGGCCGCACCCGTCTTTGCTGAGGATGTCCATGCTTTCGATACCCCGGGGGAGGGAGCGAACGGCGCTGTGCGCAGACCGCGGGGAGCGGCAGGAAGTGCGTGAGGGGTTCAAAGATTCACGCCCTCGCGCTCGCGGAGCAAGGGGCCGGGGTGAGGTGTATCCCAGGGGGCTTGTTGCTGGAGGGCAGGCAATCATCGCGTACCCCTGTTTGGGGAGCCGGTGGAGAAAAACGGCGGGGAGAGATCCCGCTATGCCGCCGGGGCCGTGCCCTCAGGGCGACTCTCAAACCCGTACAGAATCCGAGTGCCTATACGCGGAGCGATGCGAAGGGTGAGGGGGTGGGGGTGCCTCCCCCTCCCTGGGTCTCCCTGGAACCGCTGGATAGCAGCCCCGGCACTGCGTGCGTCGTGAACCTTCTGTTTTTTGGGCCTCTAGGACGCTGCTGGCAGGCCCGTAGGGGCTCCGGCACCCGCCGCCGCGCCCCCCCGGAGGGAGGGCGTGGTCTCGTGCCCGTACAGGGCGATTGCGGGAGTTTTTTCGTTACAGCCTCACCGTCGTCTCGCCCTTGAGGTGGGACACAGGGGGTGTCTTTGCGTACGCCTGGATACCCTTGGAGCGTGCCGGGTTTGAAGGTACTAGTACTACTTTCAACCCCGACCACTTCTCCTTGTGCCCGGCGTCCTCTTGAATCTGAGGGAGGTGGGCGGCGATAATGGTGGGGCCTCACCCGGCTGCAACCAGGTGAGGCCCCGATAGTGAGCGGCTACTTGAACCACTCACTGAGGGCATCCACAAGGACAGCAACGGCCCGGATGACGTGAGCGACTGCGTTCAACATGACGCTCACCGTCCGGGCCGTGTCCGTTGTCTCGCGGACGTGTGCGTGACGGCCTTTCGGTTGTCTCGGCACGGCCCTCACCCCCTCCCTGACTCCTCTCCTCCCCAGCAGCGGACAGCAGTGTTCTGGGGGAGAGTTGCCGGGTGAAGGCGGTCAACACACTACTGGCACCTAGCCTCGTGACCCGGAGACGCTCTCCTGTGAGAGACCAGGAACCTCCCGTGAGAGGGCACCTGTTCCTCAAGGTCTTCCCGTTGTTGCACGCGGGTTGCACGCGCTACACGCAGAAGCCCCGCCACTCCGACTTTTCGTTGGAATGGCGGGGCTTCCCGTGGCGGTAGTGCTGGGATTCGAACCCAGGGTGGCTATGAACCACACAGACTTTCGAGATCTGCACCTTCGGCCGCTCGGACACACTACCTCGCAGATCGAGGGTACACGTCACCGTGCCTATCCCCAATTCCATCGCGCTGCGAGGTCGCTCACGCCAGCGCCTGAGGTAGCGGATCCTCCTTCCGCTGCTCCGCTGCGCTGCGGCGCCTGATCCGCTGTCGCCTCACCGGCGCCGGGCAAAGAACTCGCGCAGCAGCGCCTCTGACTCCGAGGCCCCCACGCCGGCGACTACCTCAACCTGGTGGTTCGCACGCGGGTCCCGCAGCACGTCACGCACAGACCCGCACGCTCCGGTCTTGGGCTCCCACGCCCCCAGGACCACACGCTGGAGCCGCGCGAGCTGGATCGCCCCGGCGCACATCGTGCACGGTTCCAACGTGACCACCAGCGTGCACCCGTCCAGATGCGAGTCCGCCAGCCGCGCGCCAGCCGCACGCAGCGCCCGGACCTCAGCGTGCGCCGTCGGATCGTGCTCGGTCTCGCGGGCGTTCGCGGCCTCGGCGATCACCCGGCCGCCAGGATCGAGGACGACGGCGCCCACAGGCACCTCTGCGTCCTCTGCTGCCGCTCGGGCCAGCTCAAGCGCCCGGCTCATCGCCCGGCCGTAGCACTCCTCAGTGATGCTCACGCCTCGAGCCTCCCACAACCTGTCTCAGCCCCGCATCCCGGTCCTGGCAGGCTCAGCTCCCTCCGGGCGGCGATGAGCGATCCCCACGCCGTAGGCTTGGACCATGCGCCTGCACGTTGCTGACCACCCGCTCATTGACCACAAGCTCTCCGTCCTGCGAGACAAGGAGACTCCGTCCGCCGTCTTCCGCCAGCTCGTCGACGAGCTGGTGACACTCCTGGCCTATGAGGCCACGCGCGACGTGCGCACCGAGGAGGTTGAGATCCAGACCCCGGTCGCGGTCGCCAACTGCCGCCACCTGGCTGACCCTCGTCCGATCGTCGTCCCGATCCTGCGCGCCGGCCTGGGCATGCTGGAGGGAATGACCCGCCTGCTTCCCACCGCCGAGGTCGGCTTCCTCGGTATGAAGCGCGACGAGGACACCCTGGAGGTGGAGACCTACGCCAACCGCCTGCCGGAGGACCTGTCCGGACGGCAGTGCTTCGTCATCGACCCCATGCTCGCCACGGGCCACACCCTCGTGGCCGCCATCGACTACCTCCTGGAGCGTGGCGCCCGGGACGTCACCGCGATCTGCCTCATTTCCGCGCCTGAGGGCGTCAAGCAGCTGGAGGAGTCGGTGGGCGAGCGTGCCAACGTCACGGTGGTCACCGCTGCCGTTGACGATCACCTCAACGAGCACGCCTACATCGTCCCGGGCCTGGGCGACGCCGGCGACCGCCTCTACGGCATCGTCGACTGAGCCAGCCGGCTCACCTGACGCCTACCTCCTCAACCTCGCCGACGGCGGGGCGCGGCACCCGGCTGCGCCCCGCCGTCGTTGTCAGGGAGACGACGTCGCCCGCCCCGCGCAGGTAGGCGCAGGACGGGCGACGCGTCGGGCCAGAAGGTCCGCAGAGGATCAGAAGGCGGGCAGGACCGAGCCGTCGGTCCAGTTCTCCTCGATCCAGGTGCGGAAGGCGTCGGCGTTCATGAGCTCGGCGAGCTTCTTGAGGGACTCGTTGTCCTTGTCCGCCGCGCGCACCACGAGCTGGTTGGCGTAGGGGGAGCCCTCCGCCTTCTCCAGCACCAGGGCGTCCTCGTTGGGCTTGAGCCCGGCCTCCAGGGCGTAGTTGCCGTTGATGACCGCGGCGTCGGCGTCCTCCATGGTGCGAGCGACCTGGGCGCCGTCGACCGTGGTGAAGGTGAGGTTCTTGGAGTTCTCGGTGACGTCGAGGTCCGAGGGCATCTCAACGGACTCGTCCAGCTTGATCAGTCCAGCCTGCTCCAGGAGCTTCAGGCCGCGGGCGGTGTTGGCCGGGTCGTTGTTGAGGACGATCGTGCCGCCGTCGGGGATCTCGTCAACCGACTTGTACTTCGAGGAGTACAGGCCCATCGGCTCAATGTGGACGTCGGCGATGGCCTCGAAGTCGTAGCCCTTCTCCTCCTCCTGCTGCTTGAGGAAGTTGGGGGTCTGGTAGAAGTTCGCCGCGAGGGAGCCGTCATCCAGGGAGGAGTTGGGGGTCTGGTAGTCGGTGATCTCGACGATGTCGAGCTTGAGACCGGCGTCGGCAGCCAGGTTGTCCTGGATCCACTGCAGCATCTCGACGTGCGGGTTGGGGGTGGCGCCCACCGAGATGGTGGTGACGTCGCCGTCAACGGTGATGCCGTCGACCTCGCCGTCGGAGCTGCCGGAGGCAGCCGAGGCGGTCGAGGAGCTGGAGGCGGAGTCGGAGCTCTTGCCGCAGGCGGCGAGCGTAGCGGCCAGGGCGGTTGCCAGGCCGCCGGCGACGGCGGAGCGACGGGAGATTGTGAGGGACATGGCGTGGGTTCCTATTCTCTTGGTTGGGTCAGGAGGCTTGTGGTGGGTATGGCACCCGCCGCCGAGGTTCGGATGACGACGGCGGTAGCGAGTCAGGAGACGTCAGCGGTGGTCGGCCAGGCGCGCCAGGGCGTCGCCCAGCACCTGGATGATCGCCACGATGACGGCGATGACGACGACGGTGATGATGATGACGTCCGTCCAGTTGCGGTTGTGGCCGTACTGGATCGCGAGGTCACCCAGGCCTCCGCCGCCCACGGTGCCGGCCATGGCGGAGTAGCCCAGCAGCGTGACGATGGTGACGGTGGCCGAGGAGATGAGGGCGGGCAGCGCCTCGCGCACGAGCACGCCCCAGGTGATCTGGCGCCCCGAGGCTCCCATCATGAGTGCCGCCTCGACCTTGCCGCGGTCGACGTCGTAGATCGCGGTCTCGACCAGGCGGGCGTAGAAGGGGATCGCACCCACTGTCAGCGGGACGCAGGCGGCCTGCCAGCCGATCGAGGTCCCCAGCAGGAAGCGCGTGAAGCTCATGATCGCGACCAGCAGGATGATGAAGGGCATCGAGCGGCCGAAGTTGACGATCTGGGACAGGACCTCGTAGACGGTCCGGTTGCGGTGCTGACCGCGCTTGCCGGTGGACACGAGCGCCAGGCCGAGCAGCAGGCCGAAGACGATGGTCAGCGCCCCGGACACGAAGGTCATGCCCAGGGTCTCCATGGTCGCCGAGACGAGCTTGCGCTGAATGACCTTGCGCTCGAACCAGGTGCCGTCCTCGGCGGCGGCGAGCAGCCCGGTCGCAAGGGGGCTGGTCAGGGCAGTAGTCAGGACGCTCATGCGCGCACCTCCGCGACGACGCCGGCACCTCGCAGGGCCTGAAGGGCGGCCTGCGTGCGCTCAGCGGGAAGAGTCAGTGCCAGGCGTCCGACCTGTGCCTGGCCAAGGGTCTCGAAGACGCCGCCTGCTACGTCAGCGCCCTGCTCGGCCACCAGGGCGAGGACCTGGGCGGCGGCGGGCTGACCGGGGTGAGCGGTCAGGGCGACGTCGATGACGGCCTCGCCCTCGTGCACCGCGGCGTCGGGGATGACAGGGACCGGGACGAGCTCGTGGGACAGGCGCGAGGTGACGTCCGAGACGACCTCCTCGATGGGCCCGGACTCGACGATACGGCCGGCTTCCAGCAGGCTCACGGAGTCGCAGATCGCGCGGACCACGCTCATCTCGTGGGTGATGATGACGACGGTGACGCCCAGGCGGTCGCGCACGTCCCGGATGAGCTCCAGGATGGAGCGCGTGGTCTCCGGGTCGAGGGCGCTGGTCGGCTCATCGCACAGCAGCACCGAGGGCTGGTCCGACAGGGCCCGCGCGATTCCCACGCGCTGCTTCTGGCCCCCGGACAGCTGGGCCGGGTAGGAGGCGCCGCGGTCGGCCAGACCCACCAGGTCCAGCATCTTCTCCACGGTCTCGTGGCGCGAGCCCTTGCGCACGCCCGCCATCGCCAGCGGGTAGGCGATGTTCTGCGCCGTCGTGCGCTGCTCCAGGAGGTTGGCGTGCTGGAAGACCATGCCGATCGAGCGGCGGGCCTCGCGCAGCTCGCGGGCGGACAAGGAGGACATGTCCTTGCCGGCCACGCGCACGGTACCGCTGGTCACCGGCTCCAGGCTGGTCAGGCAGCGCACCAGGGTGGACTTGCCTGCGCCGGAGGTGCCGACGATGCCGTGGATCGTGCCGGGCTGGATCTCCAGGCTCAGCCCGTCCAGCGCGCGGACCTCGCTGCCGTCGGAGAGGCGGTAGACCTTGTGGACGTCCTTGAGGGAGATCATCGGCTCCCCGCCTGCGGCCGCACCGGCGTCCGCTGCATCGGGGCCAGCAGGGACGTCGATGGCGGTGGGATGTGGTGAGACTGCGCTCATAGCTCCTCCATCGGTCCTGGCGGAAGCACCCTCACCGCATGAGCGGGGGTTGCTGCAACGTCGTCGAGCCAGGTCTCTCGGTTGCTCTGGATGGTCATGGCAACGATAGGCAGCGTCCAGCGGGCCGTTCAAGTACGCGCGGTGCAGAGGGATGAAGGTCACGCTGGCCCCGGCGAGGTCGGCCATGGCAGCCACGGGCGAAAAACGGCTGCGCACACTCCTGCCACGGTGCCAGGATCAGTGCATGAGTGCCACCAGCGCCAACGTCACCACTGACATCCTGGGCCAGCCCTGGCTCGCCCGCAGGATCCCCGTCACCGAGTCCGAGGCGGCCCCAGGTGCTGACCACGCCATGCTGGTCTACCGCCGCCAGGCCGAGCCGGCCGACGGCGTGCGGCCGCGTCACGCTCGCGCCGTGCTCTATCTCCACGGTCGCAGCGACTACTTCTTCCAGACCTGGGTGGCTGACGCGCTGGACGAGGCTGGCTACGAGTTCTACGCCCTGGACCTGCGCGCCTGCGGGCGGGCGGGGCTGGGCTACTGGTCGCCCCACGACGTGCGTGACCTGCGCGTCCATGACGAGGAGATCGCTGAGGCCCTGCGGATCATTCGGCAGGAGCACGGCCATGACGTCGTCGTCCTCAACGCCCACTCAACCGGCGGGCTGCAGGCTGTCATCTGGGCCGCTGACCATCCGGGCAGCGTCGAGGCCCTGACTCTCAACTCCCCGTGGCTGGACCTCAACTCCTCCGCCCTCATTCGCTCCTACGGCTCGGCCTTTGTCGACCTGCTCTCACGGCGTGCCCCGGAGCGAGTCATTGACAACCCGGCCGAGGCTGAGGCCGAGGACGCTGACCTGTACGCCCACAGCCTTCACCGGCAGTGGGGCGGGGAGTGGGACTGGGACCTCACCCTCAAACCCAGTCCGTCCTTCCCGGTCCGGGCAGGGTTCCTGGCGGGTATCCGCAGGCTTCAGCGCGAGGTCCACCACGGACTCGGCATCGAGGTCCCGATCCTGCTGTGCTGCTCGACGGCGTCGGCCGGGGCCGAGGCGACGCGTGAGGAGGCACTGCGCTGCGACGTCGTCCTCAGCGTGGACCAGATGCTTGACCGGGCGCCCTACCTGGGCAACGACGTCACAGTGCGCCAGATCGAGGGAGGCGTTCACGACCTGGCGCTCTCGCCTGAGCCCGCGCGGACGCAGTACCTGCAGGCACTGACGGGCTGGCTCACCGCCCGTCTGGGCTAGATCCAGCAGCGAGCTCGACCAGCGCGGGGGTGAGGGCGTCGCTCACGCGCTCGACGACCTCCAGGGTCTCCACGAAGTCCTCCACCGTCCCGTACCAGGGATCGGGCACATCGAGGCTGTAGCGTGCTCCGGCGCCCTCGGCGAGCTCCTGACGCTGGGCAAGAGCGTGAGGATCCAGCTCGCGGAACATCCGGATTCGTGAGGCGTCCAGGCCCAGCCGCTCGGCACGGCGTGTCATCTCGCGGTGATGTCCGCAGGTCATGGCCAGCAGGAGGTCGGCGTCGGCGAGCTCGCGGTCAGACAGCCGGTGGGCGTGGTGCGTGGCGATGGCGCCAGCGCATGCACGATCGGCCGGAGAGGCTCCGACTCCGTAGCCATGGTTAGCCAGGACCCGACGGGCCCGCCGGTCCACGGGGTTGCCCAGCTCCTCGTCCGAGACTCCCGCGGAGGTGACCAGGACGCCGTCGGCACCGTCCGTGGGCACGCCCGCAGCCGTGAGGCGGTCGATGAGGACGACCTCGGCCATGGCCGAGCGGCAGATGTTGCCGGTGCAGACCATGACGATCCGGTAGGGCTCGGTGGTGGTGCGCGGGGCGGGCAGATCAGCGGGGGTGATGATGGGTGACACGAGGGTCATGGTCTCGCTCATGGGGCGAGCCTTCCAAGCCGGTCTGTCGTGGCGGTGACGACGCCGTGACAGCAGGTGAACACCAGGAGTACGCCGCCCGACGCCGAGCCTGGCGGCCGGAGCAGGGCCAGATCACCGGCGCGTGGCGCCAGCGGGCCGTACCCTCGGGGCATGACTGAGACCCAGGCCCTGCCCGCGCGCCGCCCCACCGCCGTCGACGAGGTCGCCGAGCGCTACATGACCCGCCTGTGCGAGCTCTCCCCAGAGTTCGCCGTCGCCGTCGGACTGCCCGGCAAGCGGGGCGTCCTGGACGGCTACTCGCCCGAGGCCCTCCAGGAGGCCACCGAGCTGGACCGCAGCACGCTGGCCGAGCTCGACGGCGTCCAGCCGGCTGACGACGTCGACCGCGTCACCGTGGCGGCCATGCGCGAGCGGCTCGGGGTGGGTGTCGAGCTGGCTGATGCTGGCGAGCGTCTGCGCGCGCTGGACAACATCGCCTCGCCGATCCAAGGCCTGCGTGACCTCTTCGACAACCTGCCCACGGCCACCGAGGAGGACTGGTCAGACTTCGCCTCCTGCCTGCGGGACGTCCCGCGCGCGCTAAGTGAGTACGCCACCTCGTTGCGCCTGGCCGCCTCTCGCGGGGACGTCGCGGCCCGCCGCCAGGTGCGCGCCTGCATCGAGCAGGCCCGGGACCAGGCCGGGGCGGCCACGAGCTCGTACACGACTCTCATTGGCCAGGCCAGGCTCGCCGACGGCGCCGAGCTGCCTGAGGCCCTCAAGGTTGACCTGGAGGAGGCTTCCGCGGCAGCGCGCCAGGGCTACGATGACGTGGCCCGGATGCTGGAGGCTGAGATCATGCCGCGCTCGGGCGAGGCCGACAGCGTGGGGCGCGAGCGCTACGCCCGCTTCAGCCGGGAGTTCCTGGGCGCCGTCGTCGACCTGGACGAGACCTACGAGTGGGGCCGCGAGCGCCTGGCGGCGATCGACGCCGAGCAGCGGGAGATCGCGAGCCGGCTCTATGGGCCGGGCACGAGCGTACGTGAGGCCCTGGACCGGCTGAACGAGGACCCGGCCCGTTCCATCCGCGGCACGAAGGCCCTTCAGCAGTGGATGCAGGAGACCTCTGACGCGGCGATCACTGCACTGGACGGCACGCACTTTGACATCCCGGCCCCGCTCAGGACGCTGGAATGCATGATCGCCCCCTCGGCCACGGGCGGCATCTACTACACCGGACCCTCGGATGACTTCAGCCGGCCGGGCCGGATGTGGTGGTCCGTGCCCGAGGGCACTGACACCTTCGCCGCCTGGCAGGAGCGCACCACCGTCTTCCACGAGGGCGTGCCTGGCCACCACCTGCAGGTGGGGATGCAGACCTACGTGCGCGACGAGCTCAACTCCTGGCGGCGTCTGGGCTGCTGGGTCTCCGGCCACGGCGAGGGCTGGGCGCTGTACGCCGAGAAGCTCATGGCGGACCTCGGCTTCCAGGACGACCCGGGCGACCGGATGGGCATGCTTGACTCCCAGCGGCTGCGCGCGGCGCGCGTGGTGCTCGACATCGGCGTGCACCTGGGCAAGGAGCGCCCGGCTGAGCTGGCGTGTCTGCCCGGGGTGGGCGAGGGCCGCTGGGACTACGGGTCCGCCTGGGCCTTCCTGCGCGAGAACGTGGCGATGAGCGAAGGGTTCCTGCGCTTCGAGCTCGACCGCTACCTCGGCTGGCCCGGGCAGGCGCCGAGCTACGCCGTCGGCCAGCGCCTGTGGGAGCAGGTGCGTGACGAGGCCGTGGCCCGGGGCACGAGCCTGAAGAACTTCCACATGCGCGCCCTGCGACTGGGCAGCGTGGGCCTGGACGTCCTGCGCCAGGCGCTGGCGGACTGAGGCGGCGCCTGTCCTTCTATCGAAGCCACGGCCCTGAGGGGGAGGGGCTTACTCGTCCCAGAAGTGCTCGACGTCGACCACGCCTCCGCTGGCCTCGAAGTTGGCTCGCACGGCCTCGCGCAGGTCGGCGTCCGAGAGCCAGTCCAGCGCCACCGCCGCCAGGCCGTAGGCGCCGTCGACCGCCGCCGCGTCGCCGGTGGGGGAGCCTGCCGCCGTCGTCATCTCGCGCGTGTGCAGGGCCACGTCCCCGTCCTGCGTGACCTTGATGAGCGGGTGGATGCCTGGCACCCGCTGGGAGACGTTGCCGAAGTCGGTGCCTGCGGCCACCTGCTCGGGCAGGACGTCGGCCGCCAGCGGGTCGCGGCCGCGGGCACGCTGGGAGCGGGTCCAGGACTCAAGCAGCGGGCCGTTGGCGCGCACCGGCATCTCGTTGGAGTAGTCCGCGGTGATGATCTCCACTCCCGTGCCGGTCATGAGCGCGGCCCCGCGCAGCACGTCCTCGACCCGTCCCACCAGGTCCTTGAGAGTGGCGGCGTACTTCGAGCGCACAAACATCGACAGCTCGGTGCGCTCGGGGATGATGTTGGCGACCTGGCCGCCGTCGACCATGACGGCGTGGAGGCGGTCCCAGGGCGTGATCTGCTGACGCAGCAGGCCGATCCCGGTCAGGGCCAGGGTGGCGGCGTCCAGCGCGTTGCGCCCCATGAAGGGCTGGGAGGCGGCATGCGCCGGCACGCCGGTGAACACAGCCCGGATCCGACGCACCCCGAGCCAGGGCTGGTCGACGACGTCGTGGGCGTAGGAGTGGGTCTGGATCGCGGCGTCCACGCCGTCGAGCATGCCGGCCACGGCCAGGCGCTCCTTGGCGGTGTCACTCTCCTCAGCAGGGGTGGTCTGCAGGATGACGCGGCCGGGCAGCGTGCCGGGCTGACGGCGCTCGAGCTCTGCCAGCGCGAGGAAGGCCCCCACGGAGTTGGCGCACATGACGTTGTGACCGCAGCCGTGGCCGATGCCGGGCAGAGCGTCGAACTCGGCCAGGATCGCGATCGTGCCCACGCCCTCCTGCGGTCCGACCTGCGCCCGCAGGGCCGTATCCATCCCGAAGACCGCCTCATCCGGCTCGATCCCGTGCTGTCGCAGCACACCAGCCACAGCCGCGACGGCGTGGTGCTCGGTGTAACCGACCTCCGGATGGGCGTGGATATCACGTGAGAGGGCGACGATCTGGGGGCTGAGCTCCGTGATGACCTCGGCCAGATGCTGGCGCGCCGCCGCATCTGCTCCGGCCTGCTCGGCGAGCTCCTGCGCGGGCGGCACGCTGGCCTGCCGTGCCGCCGTCTCACGTGCCATGAGGTCCTGGACGGCAGTGGAAGGGGTGGTGGGACGGGACAGGTCGCGCAGCTCGCTCATGGACTCATTGTGCGCGGCGCCCGGACCATCAGAACCGGGGTTTCGTGTTCTGGACCGGGGACTGCACCGCGCCTAGCCCCCGGTCCAGAGCAGAAAACCCCGGTGGTGAGGCGAGCGGGGGAGGGGGAGAGCTAGCCCCGGCGCTTGGTCCCCCGGATCGCCGGAGCCGTCCACGGGTCCTCGGGCCAGGAGTGCTTGGGGTAGCGTCCGCGCAGCTCGCGGCGCACCTGCTGATACGGCCCCTCCCAGAAGGAGCGCAGATCGTCTGTGACGGCCACGGGCCGGCGTGCGGGAGACAGGAGGTGCAGCAGCACGCCCACGCGGGAGTCAGCCACCCGCGGAGTGCTCGCCCAGCCGAAGCACTCCTGGACCCGCACTGCCAGGACGGGGCGCTCAAGCATCTCGCCCTGCTCACCCAGGTAGCTCAGCCGCACCTGGGATCCTGAGGGAACCGTGAGGCGCTCGGGGGCCAGCTCGTCGAGCCTGGCGGCCTGTGGCCAGGGCAGGAGGGTGCGCAGCGCCGTCGTGAGATCAAGGCGTCCCACCTCGAAGCGCCTGCCTGCGCCGGCCGCCGCCCGGACCGCTGGTACCAGCCATTCCTCGGCGCGCGCCAGCAGGGACGCGTCATCAACGGCAGGCCACGGTTCCCCCAGCACCCGGTGCAGCAGTGCGAGCCGCGCCCGCAGCACGCCGGCAGGATGCTCGCCAACCTCCCAGGGCAGGAAGTCCAGTCCTTCCTCGCTGCCGCGCTCGACGACGGCGCGTGCCACCGCCTGCGCCGAGGGCACGGACAGCGGCGTCTGGGACAGGGTGATCGCGCCCAGGCCACGGACCCGGCGGGCTCGCAGCCGGTCCTGCTCCCAGCTGACCTCCTCGCGCTCGGTCAGCCACCTGGCAGCCACGGCGAGCGCCAGCTCCTCGTCAACAGGGGCGCCACCACGTACCAGCGCCTCGGCGCGTCCAGGCGCGCGGTCAACCTCAGCCACCGCCAGCCACTGGGAGGCTGCCAGAGGGGAGCCTGCTGCCACGCGCATCCCCACACCTCCGACCCCGACGTACCTCGCCTCCTGACCGGCTGCAGGCAGGGAACCACGGCGGCAGGCGATCCACTGCGGATGAGCCAGGGCCGCGACCAGGCCGACGGCGTCCACGCTCGCGGTCGGCGCCTGGCCAAGGGCCTGACTCGTGCGGGATGCCACCTCAGCGACGGCCGCGGCGAGGGCCTCGCCTCCGCCCAACGTGCGGCCGTGGGCCGCAGCACGCTCCAGACGCCGGGCCTCCTCGTGCCAGGAGCGCGCGCCGTCCCCACCCGCGCGTACCGAGCGAGCCAAGGCCGTGAGGTCGCCACCGGGAGCGCGCAGCCCTGCGGTCAGCAGCGCCGTCGCCTGTGCTGCCCGGTGCTGCCCCACAACCTCGGCCGCCAGGAGCAGCGCGCGAGCCTCACGGACCGGAGCGGGAACCGCCGCGACCGCACGTCCCAGCGCCGTCACGCTGCCAGCCTCATCGATCAGGCCCAACTCGCTCAGGGCCTGTGAGGCCACCGCCATCGCAGGCTCGGGCGGGGCATCGAGCCAGATCAGGCCGCGCCCACCCGGGGCGCCCCACACCGCCAGCTCCAGCGCCGTGCGGGTCAGGTCCGAGGACAGGATCTCGGGCGTCGGCGCCTGGGGCGCGCGGGCCCAGTCCACCTGCGTGCAGCAGCGCACGACGACGCCCGGCCCCTCGCGCCCGGCACGCCCGCCGCGCTGGATCCCCTCCGCCCGGGACTCGCCGACGGTCACCAGGCCGGACATCCCAGAGGCCACGTCCACGCGAGGCTCACGTGCCAGCGTGGCGTCGACGACGATCCGCACGCCCGGCACGGTCAGCGAGGACTCGGCGACGTTCGTCGCCACGACGACGCGTCGCCGGCCAGGAGACGAGGGGGCCAGGGCCGCGTCCTGCGCCGCAGCCCCCAGGCGGCCGTGCAGCGGCAGGACGTCCACGCCGGGCGGCACCTGGCTGCGCAGGCGGGCGACGACGTCGTCGACCTCCCGGGCCCCGGGAAGGAAGACCAGGACGTCCCCGGAACCCTCCAGCGCCTGGAGCGTGGTGGAGGCGACGTGGGCGAGGAACTCGCGCGCAACGCCGTGGGCGGCGAGCCGGGACACGCCTGCGGGCGGGGGCGCCCACCGCTCCTGGAGCGGGTGCAGGGCAGAGGGGACGTCGAGGACCGGGGCCGGCGTGCCCTGGCTGCCCAGCATCTGCGGCAGGCGCGCAAGGTCCAGGGTCGCGGACATGGCGACGAGCGTGAGGTCCTCGCGCAGGGCTCGCGCGTCCAGCAGCAGGGTGAGCAAGAGGTCGCCCTCGATGGAGCGCTCGTGGACCTCGTCGAGGATGACGGCGTCGACACCCGGCAGGTCAGGCTCAGCCTGCAGACGGCGCAGTGCCAGGCCTGCGGTCACCACCTCGATGCGTGTGGCGGGGCCGACCTGCCGGTCCCCGCGCACGGCGTAACCCACGCTCTGGCCGATCTCCTCGCCGAGCAGGCTGGCTAGGCGCCGAGCCGCGGCCCGGGTCGCGACTCGCCTGGGCTGGGTGACCAGGACGCGGCCGGGCTGGGAGGCGGCGCCCGGGGCGTGCCCTGCGCTGCGGCGTGCGACGACGTCGGCCACGAGCGGCGGCACGAGGGTGGTCTTTCCCGTCCCTGGCGGGGCGGTGACGACGACGCACGCGCCCTGCTGCGGCGTCGTCGCCTCAGCGGTGAGCAGCTCACGCAGGCGCGGCAGGCCAGCCACCACCGGAAGCTGCGGCGGGTCGGCCAGCAGGAGGGCGATGGGGTCGGAGGGAGGTTCGGACGGCGTGCTGCTCACGCGGCCATTGTGGCTGGGCCGGACAGCGAGTGTCAGGCACTGCTGTCCGGCCCAGCCGGTTGAGGGGGTGGGTGCTCCTAGAACTCGGCAACCTCACGAGCTAGGCCCAGGTAGCTGCGCGGGTCTGTGGCGGCCTCCAGGTCGATACCAGCCACGGTCTCGCGGGTGTCCGGACGTGACTCCAGGTACTCACGCAGGCTGACGCCTGTGCGCTGGTACTGCGTGACGTACTCCTGCAGGACGTCGTGTGCCTTCTCGTGGCCGATGGCAGGAGCGAGCTGCATGAGGACGTGCTCGGTCAGCAGGAGCGGCCCCTCCAGCTCAGCGCCCTTGCGCAGAGCCTCCTCGTTGACGTGGAGGCGGCCGAGAAGTCCTAGGAGCTTGGCCTGCGCGCCACCCAGGGTCACCAGGACACGCGGGAGGGTGTCACGCTCGATCTCGAGCTGGCGGTGGTCGCGCTCGTGGGCCGCGGGGGGTGACATGAGCAGGGACGCCGTCGCACCCGTGACCACACGCGCTCCGACGGCCGTCTTCATCGTGGCGAAGGGGTTGCGCTTCTGAGGCATGGCGGAGGAGCCCGAGGCATGGGCGTCCATGACCTCGACCTTCAGGCCTCTTCCCGTTCCTTGGATGCTGCCGTGTTCGAGAAGGTCGCCGACCTGCTGGCCGATGAGAACCGTCGGCTCCACCTGGCGGCGGTGGCCTCAGGACGTCCAGTGATGCGCTACTTCGCCACGCTCCTTGGGTACCTACGGGGCAATGTCGTCCTTCTGGACGGTCCGGACGTGTGGGCTCACGCTGCTGCCGGGATCGACTCGGACAGCGTCGTCATGGTCTCGGTGTTCGACCGCTCACCCGCTCCCGTTGCCGCTTTGATCGAGACTGCCTCCGAGGCGGGCGCGAGCACGGTGATGGTGACCAACCGTCCGGGCGGACCCCTGACGGCAGAGGTCGACCACCTGTTGGCGATCACGAGCCAGTCCAGCCCGATGTTCCGCAGCCGGGTCCCGCTCATGGCCGTGCTGGAAGCCCTCCTGGACGCGATCTGCGTGCGGGTGGAGGGTGCTGACGAGCGAGCGGGCAGGATCGAGGAGTTCTTCGAGCGCGCCGGGAGCTATGTCACCTCATAGACGTGGGTGCGAGCCGCTCCGCGCAGGGCGCTGGCCTCGCACGCTCTGAGCTTGGTAACAACGGTGATAGCTCCTCCCGGACACACTCAGGGCGATCACCGTCATCATCGTCTCCTTCCTCAGGGGGAAGGCATGAGTGCCTAAGCCGGGTACCCTCAGCCAGGAGGCAACTGATCACGCGACGAGGAGGAGCCGTGTCGCCCAAGCCCACTGGCGTCACTGCCGGCGCACATCCCGGCACCTGGGACGAGGACCCGACGGCGGCCTCGATCCTCCTGGCCACGGGTCGGCCGCGTCACGACCTGCTCGTGGTCGCTGAGCCTGCCCTGCTGGCTGAGCTTGACGCCGCGTGGGGACGTCTTGCCGCCCGCGTGCGACTGTCTTTCCTCCCCGGAGTCTCCGCTCCTCAGGTGCCCGGCCAAGAGGACCTGCTGACCTCTCACGACCGCGGGGGCCTGGGTGTGCTCGTGGCGCGCGGTCGCACCTGCCTGTACGAGGGCAAGCCCGCGCGACGGGTGACGGGACTGGCTCGCCTGGCCGCAGGAGCCGGCGTGCGTGCCGCGCTCATGGTCTCGCGCGCCTCCAGCCTTGGCCAGGCCTCGCTGGGTGACTTCCTGGCGGTGGCTGACCACCTCAATCTCACGGGCTCGCCCCTCTTCCCCGCCACCCAGTGCGTGGACGCCTCCTGGGACGAGGACCTCACCAACGCCGTCTCGCGGATCGACGGCGTGCGCGGCGCGGGTGTGGCAGCGCTTGTGCCCGGTCCGGTGCGCCCGTCCAGGTCTGAGGTGACGCTGATGAGCGGGCTGGGAGCGGACGCCGTTGTCATGGACGGTGTGGCTGAGGCGATGGCCCTGGCCGCGCGTGGCGTGCGTGTGGCGGGCCTGGCCTATGTGGATCACGTGGCCGAGGCACACGCGGCGGCTCCCGCTCGCCGTCCGGGGCGACGTGCCGCGGCGCCCAGCCAGGAGGCCTCCGTGACGCATCGCCCGGCGCCCGACGTCGTGCGCGCAGCGGTGGAGACGGTACTGGCCACCCTGCGCTGAGCGGCCCAGTACCCGGACGCCCCTTCTCCTACCCACCTGGACCGTGAGGCTCCAGCCTCATGAAGCCTTTCCTCCTGCTGGCCACGCGTGACGACGAAGGCCCCGCCGACGGCGAGTACGAGGCCCTCCTCGCGCGCACGGGGCTCAGCGAGCGTGAGCTCATTCGCCACCGCTTGGAGGCTGAGCCCATGCCGGAGCTGGACCTCGACCAGTAGTCAGGAATCATGGTGGGCGGCTCTCCCTTCAACACCACCACCCCGCAGGAGGAGAAGTCCGCCGTCCAGCTGCGCGTGGAGGCGGAGTTCGACGCGCTGCTGGACCGCCTGGTGGCGCAGGACTTTCCCTTCCTCGGCGCCTGCTACGGCATCGGCACGCTGGCGCGCCACCAGGGCGCGGTCATCGACTCTCGCTACGCCGAGGAGGTGGATGCCCCGCAGATCACGCTGACGCCGCAGGGGCTGGCAGATCCCTTGTGCGCCGGCATGACCAGTCCTTTCCGGGCCTTCGTGGCGCATAACGACGCCATCAGCGTGCCGCCGCCCGGCGCCGTGGTGCTGGCGACCTCCCAGGCCTGCCCGATCCAGATGCTGCGTATCAAGAACAACCTGTACGCCACACTTCGTGGAGATCTACGCCGCTGAATCTCTGGCCTCACGCCGTCGACGAAGAGGCACCCGGGAATGACGCCGGGCGTCGCCATGTTGTCCTGGCAAAGGGTCTGTGGTGAGAGAGGTTCCGCTATGTCCCGTGTTGTCATCATCGGTGGTCACGGCAAGGTCGCGCTCGCGGCCTCCGCGCTCCTGCGCGACGCTGGCTACGAGGTCGTGTCCGTGATCCGCAACCCCGAGCACGCTGACGAGGTTGAGGCAGCAGGCGCGCGTCCGCTGCTGCTCAGCGTCGAGGACGCGACCCAGGAGGCGCTGGCTAACGCCCTTGGCGGTGCGGACGCCGTCGTCTGGTCCGCGGGAGCCGGGGGCAAGGGAGGTCCGCAGCGTACAGACGCCGTCGACCGCAAGGCCGCCATCCGCTCGATGGAGGCTGCCCGGCAGGCTGGAGTGCGTCGCTACCTCATGGTCTCGTGGGCGGGTTCCTACGGGCACGAGCCGGTGCCGGCGGACCACCCGCTCCGCGCCTACGCCATGGCCAAGCTTGACGCCGACCGCCACCTGGTGGCCAGCGACCTCGACTGGACGATCCTGGGTCCCGGCACGCTGACCACCGAGCCGGCCTCCGGTGAGATCACGGTGGAACGTGATGAGGATGGCGGCTCCCTGCCGACCTCGCGCGAGAACGTCGCCCGCGTCATCCTCGGTGCCCTGGAGGACGACGCCACGATTCGCAAGGTCATCCCCTTCCACGACGGCCGTACCCCGATCGTCCAAGCGTTGTCCCAGGTCCCGCAGGACTACGCAGACCTGTCCTGAGAAGGAGAAGGTGGGTCAGGCGCGCTGGCTCGGCTGACCTTCTCCTCAACGCGCCAGGCGATCGGCGACGGCGGCCAGCACCTGGCTGGTCCCGCCCTCCACACGGATCGTGGCCAGCTCATCAGCCGCCGTGGGCCCGCGGTTGATGACCACGAGATCGGCGCCCTTGGCCACGGCCTGGCGCACGATCCACAGGCCGGTGAGCACGGCCAGGCTGGTGCCCGCAGCGATGACGACGTCGCACTCACCCGCGGCCTGCATCGCCTTTTCCATCGCTGGCGGCAGGGACTCGCCGAAGAACACGATGTCCGGCTTGAGCAGGCCGGAGCACTTCGAGCAGGTAACCGTCTGAAAGCTGCAGGCCTCGGCCGCCGCGCGATCAGCCTCCGGGGTGATCGCCACCCGCGCCGGGTCGCTCTGGCGCGGGTAGTCGGGGTTGAGGGCGCTCAGACGCTGATCGACCTCGGCGCGCGTGAGCACCCGTCCGCACTCCAGGCACACGACGCGGTCGTAGGCGCCGTGAAGCTCCCAGACGGTGGACTGTCCCGCGCGCGAGTGCAGGCGGTCGACGTTCTGGGTGGCGACGCCGGTGAGGTAGCCGGCCTCCTCCAGCCGCGCCAGGGCCCGGTGCCCCGGCGTGGGGCGAAGCGGTTCCAGGAGCTGCCAGGTGGCGTGGTTGCACGCCCACACCCAGCGGTACCACACCGGATCGGAGACGAACTGCTGGAAGTCGACCGGCTCGACCGGTGTGGTTCCCAGGCCGCGGTAGTCGGGGATCCCGGCGTCGGTGGACATGCCGGCCCCGGTGACGGCGAGCGTGCGTCGGCCCGCCATAAGCGCGGCCACCGCCTCGCCGGCCTCGGCCACCTGGTCGGGCTGCGGCGTCGTCTCCTCCGGCTGGCTGTGGTGCGCCGGTTCCATCGCCGGTCTCCTCCGATTCTTTCTTGTCCTGCCCGGTCAGTCCTGGGCGAAGTACTCCACGAAGCGGCGGATGACGCGGCCGGCCTGGTGCTCGTCCACGCTTGCGCGAGCCTCGGTCAGGACGTCGTCAATGAGGCCCGGGTCGCCGTAGCCGGCGTCGGCGTAGATGGACACGCGCTGCAGGAAGCGCTCGACGTCGAGCTCGGGGTTGAACTGGGTGCCGTAGACGTTGCGTCCCACCCGAATCATGTGGACCGGGCAGTCTGCCGAGCTGGCCAGGAGCGTGGCGTGCTCAGGCACTGCGGCCGCGCCCTCGTGGTGCCCGACGAAGGCGGTAAAGGTCTGGGGCATCCCCTCCAGCAGGGGGTCCGCGCGCCCCTCGGCGGTGAGGAAGATGTCCGTGGCGCCCAGGTCCTCGGCGTAGCGGCGCGAGGTGGGTGTGCCGAGGTAGCCGGCCAGCACCTCCAGCCCGAAGCCGGTGGCGAGGACGGGCACGCCTTCCCTGAGGGCAACCGCCAGCAGCTCGCGAACCTGCTCCTCCACACGCACCTGGGTGCGGGTCTTGGAAGCCTCCGCGGTGGACAGGTCGTAAGGGCTGCCGCCAATGAGCACGCCGGAGACGTCGCCGGCCTGGAAGGAGCCGAGGAAGTCGACCTCCTCTAGGTGCACGTGCTGAAGCTGGTCACGCTCCAGGCCGCCCTGCAGGAGGAAGGACTCGTACTCCTGCTCGGCAGCCTCGATCTCCGGACGCGTCGACACCATGATGAAGGGCTTCACAGGTCCACTGTAAGGCCCCGGGGCTGAGGCGCGGCTGCGTCCCACCCACCGGGCGGCGCAGCGAGGAGGCTTACGCGGAGACCAGGAGCATGAGGGCGAGCCAGGCTACGCAGGAGGCCAGCCCGACGATGATCGCGAACCAGGCCAGGGACTGGCCAGTCTCGTAGCGGTGACGCATGGTCGACAGCGCCAGCGCCCCGATCGCGGCCGCGATGAGCCCGAGGGCCGGGACGAAGGAGAGCAGGGCCAGGACGAGGGCGGTGACCGCCAGGGGGCTGGTGCGGGCTCGAGGTGCCTGGTAGCCAGGGCCGGCGAAGACCTCCGCGGGCCGCAGCTGCTCAGTACCGGGGAAGGGGCGGCGCGCCTCGGCTCGGGGGTAGGACGCCGTCCCCGCGCCCGCTCCGGTCTGTGCCAGGCCAGGACGAGGGCCTGTGGCGGTCGTGCCGGCGGTGGTCGAGGGCGAGTGGGGCGTCGTCACGCCTCCATCATGCCCTATGACCTGTGGGGCGTCGTGGGCATAGGGCGTGTACGAGCCTGAAACGTCGGGGCGTCTAGACTGGAGCCCCGGCAGGGCTCTGCCGGGTCCTGACGCGTGGCGCGGGAGCCAGCTCGCGCGCTGCCACCCGTCCCCTCCCATTCGCGACAGGAGCACCTGTGCCCACCTCCTCCTCAGACCGCCCCGCGCTCACGCGCGGCTGGTGCCTTCACGGCGACGGCCGTTCGATCGCTCCCGGTGAGGTCGTCTCTCCGGCTGAGCGCCTGACCTGGCCCCGCACCATCGGTATCGGCGTCCAGCACGTGGTCGCCATGTTCGGTGCGACCTTCCTCGTTCCCCTGCTCACCGGCTTCGAGCCCTCGACCACGCTGTTCTTCACCGGCGTGGGAACCCTCCTCTTCCTCGGGATCACGGCGGGGCGTCTGCCCAGCTACCTGGGGTCCTCCTTCGCTCTCATCGCTCCCATCGGCGCCGTCACCGGCTACGTGGCCGGCGGCGGCGAGGCGATCGACCCTCACCTGGCCTCGCTTGCCCAGGGTGGGGTCATCAGCGCCGGTGCCGTCCTGGTGGTGGTGGGCCTGATCGTCCACTTTGCCGGAGCAGGCTGGATCGACCGGCTCATGCCTCCGATCGTCACGGGCGCCATCGTCTCCCTCATCGGCTTCAACCTGGCGCCCTCGGCGTGGAACAACGTCAAGACCGCGCCCGTGACCGCCCTGGTGACGATCGTGGCGATCCTTCTCATCACCGTGCTGTTCAAGGGCATCATCGGACGCCTGGCGATCCTCATCGGTGTGCTCATCGGCTACGCCACCGCCTGCGTGCGCGATGAGGTGGACTTCTCCGCCATCGCCTCGGCCGACTGGATCGGTGCCCCCACCTTCCGGGCCCCGGCCTTCGACCTGAGCCTGCTGGGCCTGTTCGTTCCGGTGGTGCTCGTGCTCGTCGCGGAGAACATCGGTCACGTCAAGTCCGTCTCCGCGATGACGGGGGAGAACCTCGATGACGTGACGGGCCGGGCCCTGTTCGCTGACGGTCTGTCCACGATGCTGGCCGGCAGCGGCGGAGGTTCGGGTACCACCACCTACGCCGAGAACATCGGCGTCATGGCCGCCACCCGCGTCTACTCCACGGCCGCCTACGTGGTCGCGGCGATCACGGCGCTGGGACTGTCCATGCTGCCGAAGTTCGGCGTCATCATCGCTACCATCCCCGCGGGTGTCCTCGGCGGTGCCGCCACGATCCTGTACGGCATGATCGGCATGCTGGGAGTGCGCATCTGGGTGCAGAACCGTGTGGATTTCTCTGACCCGGTCAACCTCAACACCGCTGCCGTGGCCATGGTGGTGGCGATCGCCGACTACACCTGGCACTGGGGCGAGATGACCTTCACCGGTATCGCCATGGGCTCGGTGGCTGCGATCGCGATCTACCACGCCATGCGCTGGGTCTCGAAGGTACGCGGGACCAACCTGGAGCAGGCCTCGCCCGCCTCGGCGCCGGCCGGCACTGAGCTGGACGGCCCTGCCTACGCGGCGCGCGCCCGCAAGAAGGGCTGAGCGCGGCTTTCGGACGTGCCTTCAGGCATGCCACCGTGCATCACTGATTGGGGCGTGCCTCCCGGGACCTGGGAGGCACGCCCCAATGACCTCGGAACGCACTCGTGGATGAAGCGCTGCCTCAGTTCGCCGGTGCCTGGCTGGCCTGCTCGGTCGGGGCCGCCGTCACGGCAACGCAGCCTTTCGGGGCCGAGATCGGCTCGCCGGCCTTGAGCTGGCCAATCTCGGCGGTAGAGAGGATGGACTGCTTGTACTCCGCGCCGAGCACGACGCTGACGGTCGGGTCAGAGGCGTCGGCGGTCTCGTCGATGGTGACGTTGACGGTGCCGGTGAAGGCTCGGGCGAGGGTGTAGGCGTTGGTGAGTCCGGCCTGAGATGTGGTGATCAGGACGTTGCCGTCGTAAGAGCCACGGGGCCAGTCCGCCGTCGCCGTCACGGTCAGGCCTGACTCCGTCAGGGTCTGGGTGACGTCCCCGGCCAGTCCTGTGGTGTCTGTGCCGTTGTAGACGTTGACGGGGATGGACGTGACCTCAACAGTCGCCGCGTCCGCGGGCGGGCAAGGCTGGATCACGGGGGTCGCCTCGTCCTTGGCGCTGGAGAACCCAGGCTCGTAGGGGGCTGGCACGATCCCGGTCCACAGCAGCAGGCACACCAGGGTCAGGACCACCATGGTGGCCAGGATTCCTCCGATGACCATCGTCTGGCGGTGCTGGAGACGACGGCGGTACTCAGCGCGCGGGTCTAGGGGAGTGCTCACCCGCCCACAGTAACCGAGTTGGTGTGCGAGGGTCAGGATCCCTTGGTCTTGCGCCGTCAGGCCGCCGGCGGCGGCGGGGCAAGGAGGGCGCGCCCCTCGTTGTCCAGCTCCAGCACCCGTGCGTGGAGGACGGTGCGTCCCTGCAGGGCGGCACGCAGGGCGCGGTGCAGGCCGGTCTCCAGGTACAGCTCACCCTGGTAGGCCACGACGTGGGCGAACAGGTCTCCGTAGAAGGTCGAGTCGTCGTCGAGGAGGTTGCGCAGATCGAGGGTCGAGCGCGTGGTGATGAGCTGGTCCAGGCGGATCTGCCGAGGGGCGATGACGGACCAGTCGCGCTGCGCCTCGACCCCATGGGCGGGATAAGGGGCGCGGTCGCCGACGGCCTTGAAGATCACGGGGTCATGCTAGCGGCCGGCTGTGGCACCCGGGTGGGACCCTCCACGAGCCGGCCGGGTCCGGGGCAGGGATGACGACGACGCAGCCGGCAGTCAGGTGGCCAGCCTCAGCGCGTGGCCGCTGCGGTCAGCTCGGTGGAGTCTGAGGAGGTCAGCAGGCACAGGAGGGTGCGGTCCCCGGCCTTCCATGAGGTCTGGGTGGGGGAGAGGAACTGGGCCCGGTAGGTGGGGTGCTCGGTCTGGTTCTCCAGGTACGGGGAGACGGCCTCCTGGCAGGCGACGCTAGCCTGCTCGCGCAGCGCGGAGAGCTCGGGCAGAGCCGCCTCGCTCAGCCTGGTGACGCTGAGGACCTCGTAGAGGTGCGGTTGGGAGCAGGTCACCACGGTGACGAGGTCGATCTGGCTGGGCACCTGGGCGGGGGCGCTGGAGTCCTGGGGCTGAGGACTGGCTGGCTCAGTGGCAGAGGTCTGAGGCTCGGTGGAGGAGGGCAGGAAGCAGTCGCCGGCTTGCAGGTCCTGGACTGAGGTGAGGGCAGCATCCGGCGAGGTCGAGGCGCTGGGTGAGGCTGCGTCGTCGGCCATGGGGGTGGCCGAGGTGGTGGCAGGTGAGGCTGGCGACGTGCTTCCCGTGGCCGCTGTGCCACCCGAGCAGGCACCGAGGCCGGCGGCCAGGAGAGCGACGAGTGCGGCGTGAGTGGCGAGGGTATGAGCAGGTGCGCGCATGGGCCAAGCCTGTCAAAGACGCTGGCGCGGACAAAGACGACGCCGTCAGCCGGGTCAGAAGAAGGTGGTGGCGTCGCGGTTGATGAAGGCGCCGTGGTGCGTCGTCGTATTCCAGCAGGTCAGGCCGGCCTCCTCACTGGCGCACACGGTGGTGCCGAAGTACACCAGCGCGCCGTAGGTTGCCGTGGGTGTGCCGGGGTAGTCGAACCAGGGGGCGTCGCCCTTGAGGCCGATCTCCTGAGCGTCCAGGCTGACCCACCACTTCGAGTCGCCGGTCATGGGCGCGGTGCCGTAGGTCTCGTCGGTGATGTAGGACATGACGCCGCAGCCGGCGGAGGTGGCGGAGATGTCGCAGCCGATGTTGCCCGACGGTGTCTTGAAGGAGGCGACTCCGCTGGCGTTGGGGACCAGTGGGGTCGCCTTGGCCGGGAGGGGACCGCCGGCCCCGGCGTAGGCGCCGGCCGGGAGGTTGGGGTTGGTGGCGGGAGCGGCTGAGGCCAGGGGCTGATCCTTGGTCAGTGGGGCGGCCGAGGCGGTTTCGGACGGGGTGGACGAGGGCGCGGAGGTGGAGGCGGTGTCGCGCGGGCTGGCGGCGGTGGTTGCGGTGACGGGGAGCGGGGAGTCCGCGGCGCAGCCGGCGGCCAGCGGTGCAAAGAGGAGGAGGGGAAGGAGGCTCAGGGCGCGAGAGCGGAGGGAGGAGGTGGGGTGGTTCATGGGCATACCTGAGGGGAAGTGTCCGGTGTGGCCAGGGTAGTCCGGGTGGCGGCCGCAGTCGTGGGTGGTGGCCTGGGGGGGGGGGGTGATCGCGCGTGTTGATCGCTGAAAACAAGGATCCCCGGAACCGTTGCGGTTCCGGGGAAAGGTGGTGGCGGAGGATGGGGGATTCGAACCCCCGAGGGCTTGCACCCAACACGCTTTCCAAGCGTGCGCCATAGGCCACTAGGCGAATCCTCCAGGTGTCCCACGTACTGACGGTGGAGCGACAGTACGTGCAACGGGAATGGAATATATCGGAACGCTGCCTGCTGGTGCCAGCCCGTGACGGTGGCATCGGTCACGACCGCGTGCTGACCTCATGTGTGCCAGGGGCGGGCACGGCCTGGGGATGAGCAGTCGCGCGCGTCAGGTACACTGTCTTCCGGCCCCTCGTGCGGCGTCATCCAGTGAATCCCCCAGGACCGGAAGGTAGCAAGGGTAAGCGGGCTCTGACGGGTGCACGGGGGGTCCTGACGTCTCTGTGGCGGTGCTCGATCTCTGAGAGCGTCGCATCGTGTCGGTGGTCCCGTTTAGAGTCGGACCGTGACCACCGCTCTGTATCGCCGCTACCGCCCAGACACCTTCCAGGACGTCATCGGGCAGGAGCACGTGACTGCCCCGCTCATGGCGGCATTGCGTGCGGACCGCGTCACGCATGCCTACCTCTTCTCCGGTCCGCGTGGCTGCGGCAAGACCACCTCGGCCCGCATCCTGGCTCGCTGCCTGAACTGCGAGCAGTTCCCCACGGACACCCCGTGCGGCATCTGTCCCTCATGCCGGGACCTGGCCACCGGTGGCCCCGGAAGCCTGGACGTCGTGGAGATCGACGCCGCCAGCCACAACGGTGTTGACGACGCTCGTGACCTGCGTGAGCGTGCCTCCTTCGCCCCGGCGCGTGACCGCTTCAAGATCTTCATCCTCGACGAGGCGCACATGGTCACCCCGCAGGGCTTCAACGCCCTGCTCAAGCTGGTGGAGGAGCCGCCGGCTCACGTGAAGTTCATCTTCGCCACCACTGAGCCTGAGAAGGTCATCGGCACCATCCGCTCGCGGACCCACCACTACCCCTTCCGGCTCGTGCCGCCGGACATCCTGGATGGGTATCTGGCGCACCTGTGCCAGGCTGAGGGCGTGCAGGTGGGCCCTGGGGTCTTCCCTCTGGTCACCCGCGCTGGCGGTGGAAGCGTGCGAGACACGCTGTCCGTCATGGATCAGCTCATCGGCGGTGCGGTCGACGGCGAGGTGGACTACCAGCGTGCCGTCGCCCTGCTGGGCTACACGGACACCACCATGCTCGATCAGTGCGTGGACGCGATCGCCGGGGCCGATGGCGCCGGAGTCTTCCGGGTGGTGGACCGAGTGATCGCCTCCGGTCACGATCCCCGTCGCTTCGTCGAGGACCTGCTCCAGCGCCTGAGAGACCTTCTGGTGATCGCCCTGGCCGGGGCTGAGGCAGGACCGGCGCTCGGCTCCCTGCCAGCAGACGAGCTGGAGCGTATGGAGGTCCAGGCTCGCACCCTGGGCTCAGGAGCGTTGTCACGCTACGCGGACATGACGGCGCAGGCGCTGACCCAGATGGTGGGCGCCACCTCTCCCCGCCTGCAGCTGGAGCTGCTCATGGCACGTCTGCTCGTGCCCTCGCAGCAGGTTCAGTCTCCGCAGCCCGCGGCCTCCGCAGCGGCTGCGCGGCCTGCCGCTCCTGCCCGCCCAGCCCCGGGATCCTCCGCCCCGGGAGCCTCGGCGCCGACAGGCCCGGTCCCCTCGCAGGAGGCCACGGCGGGCCAGGGGCGCGCCCTGGCCGCCCAGCTCGCCCGACAGGCCGCCGCGGTGCACGCCCAGGAGACTGGCACGCCGCAGACCCGTCCCGCAGGCGCGCCCGGCGGCGCCGCTGCGCAAGGGCCGCAGGAGGCCCCTCCCTCCGCGTCACCCGCGTCACCGGCACCCGCTTCCGCTGCGCTGGGGACCCCTAGTGCGCCGGCGGCCCCTAGTGCGCCGGCAGTAGCGAGTGCCCCGGTGGCAGCGTCCGTAGCACCGGCTTCCTCCTCCGCGCCACGTTCCTCGGTTCCCGAGGCTGCTGAGGCAGAGATGATCCGCACCCGGTGGGCGGAGGTCCTGGACTCGGCCAAGCGCACGCGCCGCGCCACCTGGGCGCTGGTGGAGCAGCACGCTCAGCCAGGGGCGCTCGCACGTGGCGTCTTCCAGGTGCTCTTCACGGCGCCCGGACTTGTCAACGCCTTTGAGAACGGCGGTCATGCCCAGGTCCTGGCTGAGGCGATTCACCAGGCCTTGGGGCTGCAGGTTGAGGTTCACGCGGTCCTCGTCGGCCCGGACGGGCCGTCCGCAGGTCCCTCCGGTCCCTCCGGTGGAGACGGCCCGAGCGGCCCGAGCGCGCCCGCTCCTGGCACACACGGTGGCGGCGCGGCGCCGGCGGGACCGGCTCGCAGCGTCCCGAGCGCCCAGGCGGCGCCCTCACCAGCACAGGCTCCCGCAGAGCCGGAGCCCGTGGGATGGGGAGAGGTGGCGCCGATCGGGCGAGCGCGCCATGAGGACGCCCCACCCGCTTCCTCTACTTCCTCACCACCTGCCTCCTCACAGAGTGAGTCACCCGTGGCGTCTCAGCCGCCGCGCCCCCAGGAGACGGCGGAGACCACACGAGCCGCGGAGCCTGGACCTGACCACCTGTTGCCTCAGTCCCCGCAGACTCCGCGGACCGCGGTCGCTGCCCCGGGGGATCCGGCTCGCGAGAAGGTGACGCCCGCGACGGTCTCCTCCCCGCACCCGGTAGCGGACCCAGGCTCCTCCCGCCCGGCAGGATCCTCACCACCAGAGGAGCAGACGGAGGAGGAACCTCGTCTCGCCACCGTCCACCGCCTTCATGCCCTGCCGGAGATTCCCGGCGGGGCCTCGTCGTCGCTCGGACCGAGTGATCAAGCGCCTGCCGCACCCTCGGCCGGCGCGCAGCCCGCAGGGGCCGTCAGTCCTGCCACACCAACCTTCTCCGACGGCGTCCCGCTGCCTGAGGAACCGGGTGACCCGGACGGGCCAGGGGAGGCGTGGGGCACCGGACGGGCCTCGCGCGGTTCCTCCGCCTCAGTGTCTGCTGCCATGGCGGCCGCGCGGGCCGCCGCGCGGGGAGAGGCTCCGCCCCCAGGATCGGCCGAGCTACGGACGGTCTCCCTGGAGGATGACGTCCCCAGTGAGGATGACGAGGACGCCGAGGAGGCCGGGGTGGTTGGCCTGGAGGTCGTCAAGCGCCTGCTGGGCGCCACTGTCCTGGAGGAGATCATCGTGAACCCGGAGGAGTACTGAGATGCCAGCGGTCTACGAAGGAGCCGTCCAGGACCTCATTGACGAGTTCGGCCAGCTTCCTGGCATCGGCCCCAAGTCCGCCCAGCGTCTGGCCTTCCACGTCCTGTCTGCCGACTCCTCCAGCGTCGAGCGCCTCATCGAGGCCCTACGGGCCGTCAAGGCGCGGGTGCGCTTCTGCGAGACCTGCGGCAACATCGCCGAGTCCGAGCAGTGCGCGATCTGCCGCGACCCTCGTCGGGACCAGCGGGTCATCTGCGTGGTCGAGGAGCCCAAGGACGTCGTCGCCATTGAGCGCACGCGGGAGTACCGCGGCCTTTACCACGTGCTCGGTGGTGCGATCGACCCGATCAACGGTGTTGGTCCAGATGACCTGCGCGTGCGAGAGCTCTTGGCGCGGCTGGGAGGAGATGTTGAGGAAGTCATCCTCGCCACCGACCCCGACGTCGTGGGAGAAGCGACCGCCGCCTACCTCACCCGTATGCTGCGCACCATGGAGGTCCCGGTCTCACGGCTGGCCTCGGGCCTGCCGGTGGGCAGCGACCTGGAGTACGCCGACGAGGTCACCCTCGGGCGAGCCTTCGAGGGTCGCCGCCGGGTCGAGGGCTGAGGTTCTCTCGGTGCAGGTGCCGGCGGGCAGCCTGCCGGTGAACTGGACATCGACCGCTCGGGAGAAGGAGGCACTGGCCTCGTGGCTGACCTGTGCCAGGGCTCCACGAGCCCGATCCGGGCGCGGAGCGGCCTCGGGCCTGCGCCGGTGTTGGTAGGCGCAGGCCCGAGGGCGGCCCGCCTCAGTGCCGGCGGTGCAGGCGGCCGCGTCCGTCCAGCTCCAGACGGGTCTGGATCCCGAGCCGGCTGAGGAAGACCTCGTCGTGGCTGACCACCAGCAGCGCCCCGCGATAGGCGGCGAGCGCCTGGACCAGCTGCTCAACGCTGGCGATGTCGAGGTTGTTCGTCGGCTCGTCCAGGATGAGCAGATCAGCGGGTGGGTCGGCCAGGAGGAGCATGGCCAGGCACGCGCGGAAGCGCTCACCGCCCGAGAGGGTGGACACCGGGCGGTCGACGGCGTCGCCACGCAGCAGCAACCGAGCCAGCCGGTTGCGGATCGTGCCTGACGGTGTGCCGGGCGCGACGGTCCGGACGTTGTCCATGACGCTGGCCGACCGCTCCAGGTTGTCCAGGCGCTGGGGAAGGTAGCCCACCTTCTCGGTGAGCAGGCGACCGTGTGGGCGTCCCGAGGCAGCCTGCTCGCCAGACAGGAGCTGGCGTAGCAGGGCGGTCTTTCCTGACCCGTTCGGCCCAGTCAGCGCCACGCGCTCAGGTCCCTGGATGACGACGTCGCCTTCCTCGGCGCAGATCTCCAGCAGCCGCCTGCCGCGGGGCAGCTCAAGCTCAGGCAGCTCCAGGTGGATCGCCTCCTCGTCGCGCACCCGGGCGTCGGCCGCGTCCAGAGCGGCATGGGCGGCAGCCACCTTGGAGTCCATGGTGGAGCGCAGCCCGGCCGCGGAGACCTGGGCGTTGCGCTGCAGGTTCCCGGCCACGATCCGGGCTACCCCGCCGTCGCGCGCCGCCTTCCTGGCGGTGCGGGCACGGCGTGCGAGCTTGGTTTCGGTCTCCACTCGTTGGCGTTTCTCCACCTTGAGGGCCTGCTTGGCGTTGCGGGCGGCCTGCTGGGCCGCCGCCTGCTCGGCCTCGTGGTGCTCCTTCCAGGCCGAGTAGGGCCCGCCAAAGGTAGTCAGCTCGCCGTCGTAGAGCTCGACGGTGTGCTCCATATGCTCCAGCAGCTCTAGGTCGTGGCTGACAACGACGAGCGTGCCCGGCCAGGAGTCCACCATCTCAGCCACGCGCTGGCGGGTGGGGCGGTCCAGGTTGTTGGTCGGCTCGTCCAGGAGCGTGACCTCGGCGCCGCGCAGGCGCAGGCCGGTGATGGCTACGAGCATGGCCTCCCCGCCGCTGAGCGTGGCGACGCGGCGGCCGAGGTCAGCGGCTGAGAACCCGATGAGGCTGAGGGCCTGGTCTGCGCGGGCCTCGATGTCCCAGTCCTCGCCGATGGCCTCGAAGTGCTCGGTGCTGGCATCCCCGGCCTCCACGGCGCGGATCGCGGCGAGCACCGGTGCGATGCCGAGCAGGTCAGCGATCGTGGTCTCCTGCTCCAGGGTGAGGGTCTGGGGCAGGTAGGCGACCTCTCCCTCGGTGCCCACCCGCCCCGAGGTGGGCGCCAGCTCTCCGGCAATCAGTCGCAGGAGGGTGGACTTGCCTGAGCCGTTGCGACCAATGAGGCCGGAGCGGCCCACGGGGAAGGTGCCGGAGACGGCGGACAGCGCGGTCTCGCCGTCGGGCCAGGCGAAGGTGAGGGCGTCAAGGGTGACGGCAGCGCGTGAGGATGCAGGGCCGGCGAACGGGGCGTGAGAGCGCGGGTGAGAAGGATGCTGTGGCATGACAGGTGCTTTCTGTGCGGGCCCCACAGCGGGCGTGGCCGGCAAGGATGACGGCGCAAGGGCGTCATGAGGCCAGGCTCGCCAGGGGGTGGGTGAGAGGTGGGCTCGTAGACAGGCGGGTGCGCAGGCTCAGCAGCGAGCGGCGCGGTTACGCTCTGTCGACCTCAATCAGCTCCATGGCACGCAGGCTAGCAGGAGCGGTCCTAGGAGTATCTGTGATCTGAACGTCGTTGCCAGGTTGACTGTCTCAGCATGGAGGACTGGGGCGGCCCACTTCCTGGACACGCCGTATGCTGACCTGCAGCCACGCTGAGGTGGGCTGCCCGCACTGAGCGATCTGCGAGACCTGCGAGGCCGCCTGTCACGAGCGCGGCCACGGTGTGTCGGCGGTGGAACCACGGGAGTAGCACATGGCACTGGTCGTGCAGAAGTACGGCGGCTCGTCAGTCAGTGACGTCGAGGCGATGCGACGCGTCGCCCGGCGCATCGTCGCCACGCGTAACGCCGGCAACACGGTCGTCGTCGTGGTCTCCGCCATGGGTGACACGACCGACGACCTGCTCGACATGGCCGACGCCCTGACCACTGAGGCACCCGCTCGTGAGATGGACATTCTCCTGTCTGCCGGCGAGCGCATCTCCATGGCGCTGCTGGCCATGGCCGTGGGTGAGCTGGGCGTGCCGGCCCGTGCCTACACCGGCGCCCAGGCCGGCGTGCTGACGGACTCCAAGTACGGCAAGGCCTCGATCGTGGGAGTTCTGCCCGAGCGCGTGGCCCGCGCCATCCAGATGGGCGCCGTCGCCATCGTCGCCGGTTTCCAGGGCATCAACGAGGTCGAGGACGTCACCACGCTCGGCCGTGGCGGCTCGGACACCACCGCCGTCGCCCTGGCAGCCGCCCTCAACGCTGACGTGTGCGAGATCTACACTGACGTCGACGGCCTGTTCACCGCCGACCCCCGGATCGTCCCCACGGCCCGGCGCATTGAGTCCATCACCAGCGAAGAGACGCTGGAGATGGCGGCCAACGGCGCCAAGATCCTCCACCTGCGCGCGGTGGAGTACGCCCGCCGCTTCGGCGTACCGATCCACGTGCGCTCGTCCTTCTCAGACAAGACCGGCACCTGGATCTATGACGGCCGCCGCGAGGGTGGCTTTATCCCGCCGGCCGTGGCCGAGCGCCTCAACGCCGTCGTCGAGGCGGACACCGAGGCCGCGCAGCCCGCACCGCACGCACAGCCCGACTCAGCCGACGACGGCGCTGACGCTCCGGCGCCCACCGCCCGCCTCGACGGCGTCCTCGGGCGCGTCGTCGCCCCCGCCGGCACGCCCGCGCCGGACGCCTCGAACGTCGGCGCCGCCCACTCTCGCGCCATCCAGACCCGCGCCAAGGCCCGCCCCCGCCCGTCCGCAAAGGAGGACAACGTGGAAGCTCCCGTCATCTCCGGTATCGCCCACGACCGCAGCCAGGACAAGATCACACTCGTGGGCGTGCCGGACGTTCCCGGCGCCGCCGCCAGGATCTTCGCCATCGTCGCGGGTACGGACGCCAATATCGACATGATCGTCCAGGACGTCTCCGCCGAGGGCACGGGCCTGACGAACATCTCCTTCACCTGCCCCGACGGCGACTCGGCGGACGCTCGCGCTGCCCTGGAGGCCGCTCAGGGGGAGCTCGGCTTCCGCTCCCTGCACTTCAACCCTGACATCGGCAAGCTCTCCCTCGTGGGCGCCGGCATGCGCTCTCACCCGGGGGTCTCGGCCAAGCTCTTTAGCGCGCTGAGCGAGGCCGGGGTCAACATCCACATGATCTCCACCTCCGAGATCCGTATCTCGGTCGTGGTCGACGACTCCGTGCTCGACGAGGCCGTGCGCGCTGTCCACTCTGCCTTCGGCCTCGATGCGTCGACCGCCGAGGCGGTTGTCTACGGCGGAACCGGAAGGTGAGGTAACCCCATGAGCTCGCAGACAGTGTCTGAGGTCGTCAACGAGTACGTCGGCCCGGCCGACGGCGTGTGCGTCGCGGTCGTTGGCGCCACCGGTCAGGTCGGGCGCGTCATGCGCGCCATGCTGGACGAGCGTGACTTCCCGGCCCGCTCGGTTCGCTTCTTCTCCTCGGCTCGTTCAGCCGGGCAGGTGGTGGAGTTCCGCGGAGCCCGTGTCCAGGTCGAGGACGTGGCGACGGCGGACCTGGCCGGGATCGACGTCGCCATCTTCTCCGCAGGGGGCGCCGCCTCCAAGGAGTACGCCCCGAGGTTCGCCGCCGCCGGCGCCGTCGTGGTGGACAACTCCTCCGCATGGCGCAAGGACCCGCAGGTCCCGCTCGTGGTCAGCGAGGTCAACCCCGAGGCTGCGCGCGTGCGCCCCAAGGGCATTATCGCCAACCCCAACTGCACCACCATGGCCATCATGCCGGCCCTCAAGGTCCTGCACGACGAGGCCGGACTCAAGCGCCTCATCGCCTCGACCTATCAGGCCGTCTCCGGCTCGGGACGCGCAGGCGTGGCCGAGCTGGCCGGCCAGGTGCGCACCGTCGTCGAGCAGGGAGGCGACCTGGAGGGCCTGGCGCTGGACGGGCGAGCCGTGACCTTCCCGGAGCCGAGCGTCTACGTGGACACCATCGCCTTCAACGCCGTCGCCTGGGCGGGCAACGACGCCGGCGACGGCTCGCGGGAGACCGATGAGGAGCAGAAGCTGCGCAACGAGTCGCGCAAGATCCTTGGGATCCCCGATCTCAAGGTCTCCGGCACCTGCGTGCGTATCCCGGTCTTCTCCGGTCACGGAGTAAGCGTCTCGGCCGAGTTCGAGCGGGAGATCAGCGCCGAGCGCGCCATCGAGCTGCTGCGCCAGGCCCCCGGCGTCACCTACGAGGAGGTGCCGAGCCCCCTCAAGGGTGCCGGCCGCGACGGCACCTTCGTGGGCCGCGTGCGCGCGGACCAGGCGTGGGACGAGGGCCATGGCATCTCGCTGTTCGCCGTCGGAGACAACCTGCGCAAGGGGGCGGCCCTCAACGCCGTCCAGATCGCTGAGCTGGTGGCCGCCGAGCTGGGCCAGGCGCGTTCCTGATCTGACAGGAGTCGGGGGCGTGCGCAGTCTCATCACTGCGCACGCCCCCGACGCGTCCGTGTCCGGGCTCTGGTGGGTCGACGGGCCCGGACCCGGCGGGCAGGCTCAGTGGCACGTGCCTGCCCACCGGTGGCTACTGGGCCGCGCGCTGTCCGCGCCGTAGGAACAGCCCGGTCACTGCTGCACCACCCAGGCCGGCGACGACCGCGCCGCCGATGAGCACGGCGGGGCTGATAGACGTGCAGGAGGATGCCTCGGAGGACGAACCCTGTGCCGTGGAAGCCGACTCCTGCCCCGAGATCGTCTTGGTGATCCACTCCTTCTGGTCGGCGACAGGGCTGTAGACCGCGTCGCGCGTCTGCTTGACGTCGACGTCGCTGTCAGGCAGCGCTCCGTCCCCGCTCTTTCCTGCCGCAGCGTCCGCCACAGGGTTGATGCTGGCGGTGACGACGCCGGTGACCTTGCCCTCGTAGAAGAGCGGGCCTCCGGAGTCGCCTCCCTGGATCGCTGCGCCCTCCTCCATCTGGGCCTTGATGCCGGGCGTGCCCTCATAGAGGTTGTACTGGCTCTTGCCGGTGATCGTCGCGTTGGCGACCGGCAGCTGCTTGCCCTTGCCGCTGCCTGACGGCGACCAGCCGTAGGCGGTGGCCTGGCCGGAGTAGCACGCCTGGTCGTCAATCTCCGCGTAGTGGCTCAACCCCATGTCCTCGGTGGTGTGCATGAGAGCCACGTCCCCTCCGGGAGCCACTTCCCACCGGTCGATGGGGATCTCGCGGGTGTTGTCCCCGTTGCCGACCCTCACCGCGCCCGAGGCCTTGGCACCCTCGGCCGCTTCGACGCAGTGCCGGGCCGTGAGCACCCACTGCGGCGCGATCGCCGTGCCGGTGCAGTCGCCGAACTGGCCCTTGTCCGTGATCTTCTCTGACACCACCGTGGCGGACTCGGCGTTGTCCGGGGCCATGTGAGGGCTCTCCAGCGCTTGGGCGCTGCTGACCGGTGCCAGGGCGAGCAGCGCCAGCAGGGCCGTGGCCGTCATCGTGCGGGTACGGGTCATGGTGTTCCTTTCAATGCTCTGGCCTCGTCGGGGCCAGGGAGGTCGAGGTGGGCGTGCAGCCTGGTGCGCGTCCTGGATGCATTGGCGGGACGGGAGGGTCACGAGCGCGCGCGGTGGTTGACCTGCCGCGGTGGGAGCTCGGGGTTGGTGGCGATGCGGGTCAGGCGCCGCATGAGCTCCTCCAGCGGGCCGCGGCTCCAGGTCAGGCGAAGGAGCGTGGGCAGGACCAGTGCGAAGGCCACGGTGGCGTATCCCGGCGCCGGGTAGGTGCCCAGCCCGTGGGCGGACAGCGTGGGCCCGGCGGTGAGGATGTGGGCGGTGTAGACGGTCAGGGACATTGAGCCCATGGCCTGCAGGGGGAAGGACCACCAGGTCTGGTGGCGGAAGAGCAGCAGGCACAGGCACACGACGCTCAGGCTTCCCGCCGTCGTCATCACCACGTCAGCCAGGCCGCCTGTGTGGGCGCCGGGGCCGAGAGCCACGGGCAGCAGGGAGCTCAGGCTCGCTGACTCGCCGGGGGGTAACCCACCTGGACGCGCTCACGCAGGACGATCCCGGTGGCGGTGACGGGCGCGGCCACGAGCAGGACGCCGCGTACGATGAGGCTGTGGCGGCTGCGGGCCAAGGTGGTTCCACCGCGGGCGACCCCGCGCTCAGACATCAGCGCCAGCGAGGTGCCTGCCAGGAGGGCGAACAAGCCCGCCGGGAAGCCGCTGGTGAGCATCGCGACCGGTCCGTCGATCGAGATGAGGTGGGCGCTGACCATCCCTGCCAGCGCCAGGGCCCGAGCGATGTCCAGGCCGATGATGCGTGGGCGTGAGGGCACCGCGGCCCCGTGGCCCAGCACCTGAGGCTGGCGGGCTGCGGCGTCGCTCGGACGCGTGGACGGTGGTGAGGTAGGTGACTGTCTCTGTAGCACGCAGCCGAGGCTGTCAGCCCGGAGGTTGGCTCAGCGTAAAGAACCTGTCCGTTACCTGTGATGGAAGGAACGGGGTGGCAGAGCCGGGTTGGTGGCGATGCGGGTCAGGCGCCGCATGAGCTCCTCCAGCGGGCCGCGGCGCCAGCGCAGGCGAAGGAGCGTGGGCAGCACGAGAGCCAGGACGATCGTGGCCCATCCCAGCAGCGGGTAGGAGGTCAGAGTGGAGCGGGCCATGACGGGTCCTGCGGAGGCGACGTGTGCGACGTAGACGGTCAGGGACATCGAGCCCATGGCCTGCAGGGGGAAGGACCACCACGCCTGATGGCGGAAGAGCAGCAGGCACAGGCAGATGACGGCCAGTGAGCCCGCCGTCGTCGTCACCAGGTCCGCCAGGCCTGCGGAGTGGGAGGTGGGGTCGACGATGAGGCAGAGGACACCGCGGATACCTCCCTGCGTCTCCAGCAGCGATGGCAGGCCGAGCGCGGTGTGCTCGCGCACCAGCGTCCCGGCCACGGCCACCGGCGCGCACAGCGCCAGGAGCGCCACCTGGCGTCGGGGTGAGTGCAGGACCAGCCGGTGGAGGAGCAGACCGACGCTCATGTAGGTCATCCAGCCCAGCAGCGGGTAGGGGTAGTCCAGGACCGCGGGCACCGGCGGGTAGAAGGTGAGGATGACGGCGTGGATGGTGCCGGAGGCCAGCGCCAGCACCGCCAGGGCGAGCCACAGCGTCCGGGTGCGCCACCGCGGCATCCAGGCCATGGCCAGGTAGGCCATGCCGAAGGCCTCCAGCACCACCTGAATCGGGCCGTTGACCGCCGTCAGTACCTGGTGAAGGAGGATGAGGACGAGGCCGCGCACCAGGAGGCTGTGACGGCTCGTGGCCAGCGCCGCCCCTCCCACCCTCACGCCGCGATCGGACATGAGAGCGAGAGAGATCCCGGCCAGGACGGCGAACAGGGCAGAGGGAAAGCCGTCCGTCACCGTGAGGGCAGGGCCTCCCGTCGCCAGGAGGTGGGCGCTGACCATCCCGATCAGCGCGAGGGCGCGGGCGACGTCGAGCCCGATGACTCGCTGGCGCGCGGGCGTGGAGGGGAGGGTGGGCTGCTGCGGGTCCGGCATGGGCTGCAGTCTGTCAGCTCGGTGCTCAGCCCGGATAGACCGGCTGCCACATCGCGTCCTGGACGGCCTGGACCAGGTTGTCGTGGCGGAGGGTCATTTCCATGAGTGAAGACTGATTGAGAGGGAGGAATACATAGGCGGTGCTATCGGTTAGCGTGGGTGTTGGCAGCAGCCGGGCATCGCCTGTCGCGGTGCCGTTCACGACCTAAGGAGCCACCATGGCCACGATCAACATCACCGGCGAGCAGTTCAACGAGACGGTCCGCGGCGAGGGCATCACCCTGGTCGACTTCTGGGCCTCCTGGTGCGGTCCCTGCCGCCAGTTTGGCCCGATCTTCGACAAGGCTTCCGAGGCCAACCCGGACCTGACCTTCGCCAAGGTGGACACCGAGGCTGAGCAGGCGCTGGCTGGAGCGCTGGGTATCACCTCGATCCCGACCCTCATGGTCTTCCGTGACGACGTCCTGATCTACCGTGAGGCCGGCGCCCTGCCCGCGAAGGCTCTGGACGCGCTGATCACTCAGGCGCGGGAGCTCGATATGGATGAGGTCAAGGCCAAGATCGCCGCTCAGCAGGCTGGCGAGCAGGCTGAGGGCTGAGCGCCCGGCCGAGGGGGGCTGGGAGAGGATCCCACCTTCTAAGAGACAGTTATCAACTCCTGTATTTTTGATTGACGCTGATGTAAAGTAGGAGCCATGAGTACCAAGAACGTCACTGCCCCCGCTGTCCTGCCCACCTTCACGGCCACCCCTGAGCTGCGTGAAGCCTTCCAGCGCGCCCTGACCGACGTCACCGCCCTCAGCCTCGTCGGCAAGCAGGTCCACTGGAACGTCGTGGGCCAGGGCTTCCGCTCCATCCACCTCAACCTCGACGTCGTCGTTGACATCGCCCGTGAGGCCTCCGACGAGATCGCCGAGCGCATGCGCGCCCTCAACGCGGTCCCGGACGGCCGACCCGCCGCGGTGGCTGACTCCAGCCTTCCGGCCGCTCCGGCCGAGCTCGTCATCGTTTCCGACGCCGTCGACTACGCCGTCTCGGCGATCAACGCGACCGTGACCACCCTGCGTGAGATCCACAAGGTCGTCGACGAGACTGACCCGATGTCCTCGGGCATCATCGAGGACATCGCCCTCAAGCTGGAGCAGCAGGCCTGGTTCCTCGCCTCCCAGAACTACGCCGCTGAGTGAGTGCGTGCCCAGACCTGGCGCACTGCCTAGTCTGGTCCTATGACCCCAGCTGACGAGCTCGCCCGCCTGACCCGCCTCACGCGCTACTTCGCGCAGCAGGTCACGGCGGGCGATCTCGTCACCCAGCCCAGTGACGCCCAGCTGGCGCGGATGACGCCGCGCTCGATGCGCGCCTATCTGGACGCGCTGCTCACCGTGCGCGCTCCTGCCCCGATTGACGACGCCGTCGCCCGCGAGCTCGATGACTTCCTGGCTGCGCGCAGCCGTGAGCGAGTGGCCTCAGCAGGCAGTCCTGACGCGCTCACCGTGCGGACCCTGGTGGCGACGCACGGCGTCTCCGGCCGGCTCGGGACCCAGGTGGCCCTGTGGAGAGGCGACCTGACGACGCTGCGTGCGGGCGGCGTCGTCAACGCCGCGAACTCGGCGATGCTCGGGTGCTTCGTGCCCGGCCACCGCTGCATCGACAACGTCCTGCACGCGGCGGCCGGCCCTGGGCTGCGGGCGGAGTGCGCGCGCTACATGGACTCTCGCGAGGGCCGCCCCGAGGAGACCGGGCGCGCGCTGGTCACTGGCGGTTACCACCTGCCGGCTGCCCACGTGATCCACACCGTCGGGCCGATCGTCACCCACGGAGTGACCCAGGAGCACCGCGACCTGCTCGCCTCGTGCTACCGCAGCGTCCTGGACGCGGCCGAGGGCGCCGGGCTCGACAGCGTCGGCCTGTGCTCGGTGTCCACCGGGGTCTTTGGCTACCCCAAGCAGGAGGCGGCGCCGCTGGTCCTTGACACGATCGGCCGATGGCTGGACCGGCACCCGGACTCGACGCTGAGGATCGTCATCTGCGCCTTCGCTGAGGTTGACGTCCGGGCCTACGAGGCCGCTCTCGCCACGCTGTGAGGCAGCGGGCCTCGGCGCGGTCAGTCGGCCTCGGGCATGAGGACCCAGGCGGCGGCGTAGGCGACCCACATCGGCCCGGGCAGGAGCGCGGCCAGGAGAGCCCCCAGGCGGACCACGGTGGGGGCCACGCCCCATGCCTCGGCCAGGCCCCCGCACACTCCGCCGATGAGGCGGCGACGGGAACGGTGGGGGAGGTGGGTCCGCCAGCTCTCGAGGCGCTCGGAGAAGCTGGGGGCGGCGGTCGCGGCGGAGGAGGGGTACTGCTGTGTCATGGCTCCAGTCTGGGCTCTGCCACGCAGCCCCGATATCAGGGCCTGCCCTGATTGAGCCCTGGCCGACCACCTATGTGTCCACCGACCACCCGATCCGCCACCGACCACGGTATGTGCGCGAATGCGATGGTCGGACGTGGCGCACGTGGTCGGTGGAGGAGTAGGGGGTCGGAGCCGCTACTCCTGCGCCGGCGCCTTGGCCTGGGCCGCAGCGCGGGCGGCCGACGGCGCAGCCTCAGCAATCCGCTCCAGCTCGGCCTCGCCGTGGGCGGCGGAGACGAAGTAGGCCTCGAAGACGCTCGGCGGCAGCGCCACGCCGGCCTCCAGGAAGGCGTGGAAGAAGGGGGCGAAACGGAAGGTCTCCTGAGCGCGCGCCTGGTCATAGTCCCGCACACCGTGCTCGGCCGCCTCGGTCCCGAACATGACGGAGAACAGGGATCCCGAGCGCTGGACCCGGTGCGCCACGCCCTCAGCGGAGAGCGCCTGGCTGATGACCTCCCCGATCTGCTGGGAACGGCGCGCCACCGTGGCGTAGACGGCGTCGTTGGCCAGCTGGAGCGTGAGCAGGCCTGCGGCGGTGGCCAGCGGGTTACCGGACAACGTCCCCGCCTGGTACACCGGCCCCAGGGGCGCCAGCATCTCCATGACCTCAGCGCGCCCGGCCACCGCCGCCAGCGGCATCCCGCCGCCCACGACCTTGCCGAAGGTCAGCAGGTCCGGCACCCACGCCGCGCGCTCACGCCAGTCCTCGCCCCACGTGCTGGCCGACGACGGCGCCACGGCCGCAGGACCGGCGTCGCTGCGGCCGGCCGCGTCCTCGGGCGCCGGCCAGGCTGGGGTCGCGAGCCTCCCGCTCGCCCCGGCGTCAGCCCACCCGTCCAGGGCTTCCAGGCCCCACATGCCGGCCGGTCCCACGCGGAAGCCGGAGAGGACCTCGTCAGCGATCATGAGCGCGCCGTGGGCTGCGCTCACCTCCCGGATCGCGGCGTTGAAGCCAGGGGCAGGCGGCACGATGCCCATATTCGCCGGCGCCGGCTCGGTGATGACGGCGGCGATCTCTTCCCCGCGCGCGGCGAAGCACTCGCGCAGCGCATCGACGTCGTTATAGGGCAGCACGATCGTCTGGGAAGCGATAGCGGCCGGCACGCCAGCGCTGCCGGGCAGCCCACCCGTGGCCACACCGGAGCCCGCGGCTGACAGCAGGCCGTCGGAGTGCCCGTGGTAGCAACCGGCGAACTTGACCACGAGGTCGCGCCCGGTGAACCCACGCGCCAGCCGGATGGCGGTCATCGTGGCCTCGGTCCCGGTGGACACGAAGCGCACTCGCTCGGCTGCTGGCACGCGGCCTCGCACCTCGCGCGCCAGCAGGGTCTCAGTCTCGGTGGGAGCCCCGAAGGACAGCCCCTTGGCCGCAGCCTCCTGTACCGCGGCCACGACGGCCGGGTGGGAGTGCCCCAGCAGCGCCGGTCCCCACGAGCCCACGAGGTCGACGTACTCGCGTCCCTCGGCGCTGGTGACCCGCGCGCCGGCCGCGTGGTCAATGAAGACCGGCGCCCCGCCCACGGAGCCGAAGGCGCGCACAGGGGAGTCCACGCCGCCGGGGATGAGGGCGCGGGCGTCGTCGAAGAGCTGCTGGTTGGTGGTCATGGTCGGGACCTTCCGTTTGGTGGCAGGAGTCGGTGGGATAAGGGACGACGGCGGTGGACGCGCTGTCTGCGCTGCTCGCCGTCAGGGCGCAGGAGGCTAGGCTCAGCGGGCCAGCAGCCGGGCGACCTCGCGAGCCCAGTAGGTCAGGACAGTGTCGGCCCCGGCACGCACGATGCCGGTGACCGCCTCCATGATGACGCGCTTGCGGTCGATCCATCCCTGGGCGGCCGCGGCCTCGACCATCGCGTACTCGCCCGAGACCTGGTAGGCGGCCACCGGCACCGGGGAGGAGGAGGCGACGTCGGCCAGGACGTCAAGGTAGGGGCCGGCGGGCTTGACCATGACGATGTCGGCGCCCTCAGCCACGTCCAGCATGGCCTCGCGAAGCCCTTCGCGGCGGTTGGCCGGGTCCTGCTGGTAGGTGCGCCGGTCGCCCTTGAGCGTGGAGCCCACGGCCTCGCGGAAGGGCCCGAAGTAGGCCGAGGCGTACTTGGCGGAGTAGGCCATGATGGCCACGTCCTCGTGTCCGGTGGCGTCCAGGGCCTGGCGGATCGCTGCGACCTGGCCGTCCATCATGCCCGAGGGGGAGACCATGTGGGCGCCGGCCTCCGCCTGGGAGACGGCCATGGCCTGGTAGAGGGCGAGGGTGGCGTCGTTGTCTACTTCGCCTGCCCGGTGTCCCGCCTCCTGCCCGCGTACCAGGCCGCAGTGCCCGTGATCGGTGAACTCGTCCAGGCAGGTGTCCGCACACACGACGAGCGCGTCTCCCACCTCCTTGCGCACGGCGGCGATCCCTCGGTTGAGGATGCCGTCCTCCGCCCAGGCCTGGGTGCCGGCGGCGTCGCGCACCTCGGGCACGCCGAACAGGTCGATCGAGCCCACGCCGGCCTCCACCAGCGCCACGGCCTCGCGACGAAGAGAGTCCAGGGTGTGCTGGTACTGCCCGGGCATCGCCGCGATGGCCTGGGGCTCGCTGATCCCCTCGCGCACGAAGGCCGGGTAGATGAGCTGGGCCGGGCTCACGCGGGTCTCAGTCACGAGCCCGCGCATCGCGGGCGTGGTGCGCAGTCGCCGCGGGCGCACGGTGGGTGCCTGGGGGGCCGGGACGCCGCGGGAGGAGAGGAAGTCGGCGGCGGGGGAGGTGGAGGAGTCGGTCATGGGGAGTCCTTGGTGAGTCGTGGGGGTGGATGAGGACGGGCAGGAGGTCAGGCAGGGCCAGCTGGCCGGCTCAGGGTGGTGGGGCCTGCCGCTCCAGCACCTGGCAGAGGGCCTTGAGGACACCCTCAGCCGTCGGGGTCGGGGCGAGCGCCGCGACCTTGAGCCCTGCCGCCTGCGCGGCCAGCTGGCTGGGGCGGCCGAGGGTGACGACGGCGGTGCTGGCCGGAGCTGGTCCTGCCAGCTCGGTCAGGGCCCGGGCCGCGGAGCCAGCAGTGAGGACGACGGCGTCCCAGGCGCCACCGCGCCAGTGCGTCGCGAAGGCCGGGGGCAGGCAGGAGGCAGGAGCCGTGACGGTGGTGTAGACAGCGGCACGCTGAACCTGTGCGCCCAGATCCTCCAACCGCTCGGCCAGGACCGGGCGGGCGAGGGCTGACTGCGGCAGCAGGACCCGCGTGCCGGGTCCCACCCCGGCCTCCTCCAGGGCCTGGGCCAGCGCCTCGGCGTCCGAGCCTCCGACGACGTCGGGCTGGCGGCCGGTGACGGCCGCCAGGGCATGGGCCGTACGTGGTCCGACGGCGGCCAGGCGGGTGGGTGGCAGGAGCAGGCATCCGTCCTCGCAGGATCGGGCCGAGACACCGTCCTGGCTGTCGCCCCGCACGGCACCACCGTTGGCCTCCTCCGAGGTGCCGAGCCGGGAGAGGTCAAGGACCTCAAGGGTCTGGGCGCTGGTGACCACGACCCACTGCGGCCACCCGGAGTTGATGAGCGCGTGAGCTCGTTCGACTTCCTCAGGCGTGCCCGGGCTCGTCACCGTCAGGGCCAGGGTGTCAACCTCGGCCCCGGCCTCACGCAGGACCCGGGCGAAGGGGTCAGCGGGGCGTGAGCGGCCCAGGAGCACGCGACGGCCGGCCAGTGGCTGAGCCGCGCTGTGAGTAGGGTCTGGCGGTGTGCTCCCGGCAGGTGGGGTGGTCACCGAGGCGGTCATCGACGGTCGGTCCCCTTCGCGGCGGCCTGCGGGCCGGTGCTGCCTGCTCCGGGACTGCCCTTGGAGGCCTGCAGGTCCGTGATCTGGGCGGCGCCGTCGGCCAGGAGCCGCTCGGCGACGCAGCGCCCCAGGTCCTCGGCCTCCTCCAGCGTCCCGGTGGCGCTGGCGCGGCGCAGCTGGGTGCCGTCGAGCGAGGCCACGAGGGCCTCCAGGCAGATGGCGGGCGCCTGGTCAGGGCCGGGTTCCAAGGCAGTACCGGGCTCGGTGGGCAGGTCACGGCCTGCAGCAGGCTCGCCGGCTACGTCGAGGGGGCGGGCCAGTGCGCCCACAGGTGCGGCGCAGCCCGCGGCGAGGCAGCGCATGAGGGAGCGCTCGGCGTCAGCGCAGGCACGGGTCACTGGGTCGTCGACCAGGGCGAGCGCCACCGTGAGGACGGGCAGCTCGCAGGAGACGCGGTCTCGTGTCTCGACGGCGAGCGCCCCCTGGGCCGCGGCTGGGAGCATCCACGGCTCGGTCGTGGCAGGGGACCCGGCAGCGGAGCCGCCGTCGGGGATGCCCTGCACCTCGACCTGGGAGCGGGCGCCACAGCGTGCGGCCAACGGCTGACTGGCGTAGTCCTCCAGGCCCAGCCGCCTCATCCCGGACAGGGCCAGGATCGCGGCGTCCAGGTCCGGCTCAGCGGTAGCCCCCATGGGGCCGTCGGCACTGACCACGGAGCCCACCACGCGCGCCAGCCTCGTGGGGACGTTGCCGCGGATCGGCACGATCGTCAGGTCCGGGCGCTGAGCGAGCAGCTGGGCGGAGCGCCGGGGAGAACCGGTGCCCACGCGGGCGCCGGCAGGCAGGTCATGAAGGCCCAGGGTGGCGGCGCGGGTGCACAGGACGTCGCGCGGGTCCTCGCGGGCCGGCACAGCGGCGATCCGTAGGCCCGGCACCGCCGCGGTGGGCAGGTCCTTGTAGGAGTGGACGGCCAGGTCGCACTCGCCGGCCAGAAGGGCCTCACGCAGTGCGGTAGCGAAGACCCCGACCCCACCGAGCTGGGACAGTGCCGTGGGGTCGACGTCCCCGCGCGTGCGCACGGGCACGAGCTCGACGTGGAGCTCCTGCCCCGCCAGGGCCGCGGCCTGCTCCAGCATCCGGGCGACGAGCCCGGACTGGGTCAGTGCCAGGGCTGATCCGCGGGTGCCTAGTCGGACGGTGCTCATGCCTGCTCCTGGTCGGGGTGGAGGGAGGACGGCGCGGCGCCGTCGGCCTGAGCGACGTTACCCGCTGCGGGCAAGGCGGGGCTTGCCTGCGCGGACTCCTGCCCGGGTGGGCCGGACAGGCGAGCAGCCTGCGCGCGGGCGTGCTCGACCACGGCGGCGATCCCCGTTCCCGCCACCCAGGCTCCGGTGACGGCCAGACCGGGCAGGGTGGCGACGTCGCCGACGAGCCGGGCGGTGCGCTCGCGGTAGGCGGGGGTGACCGGCGGCAGGGTCCCGTCCCAGCGCACGGTCATGTGGGCGATGACGTCCTCGCGCCGCAGCGGCGAGGTCAGGCCGGTGAGCACCGTGGCGTCCTCCAGCGCCTGGTCCAGGCTGATCTCGGGGCGCGGCTCGCCGGGGCGGCCGTAGGACAGGCGCAGGGCGTGGACGTGAGGGCCGTGCAGCGCGGTCAGCTGCTCCCCGATCCAGGGCCACTTGACGCTGAGGTGGGACAGGGCCTTGGCGCCGACGGGGCAGGAGGTCTCCACCTGCCCAGGGGACAGCGGCGCCACGAGCAGCCCGGAGCCCACCGGGGCGGCGTCAAGCTCCTCACTGCGCACCACGAGCATGACCCGCGCGATCGGGGATCCCACCGGGACCTCGATCGAGGCGTCGACCGTGGTGCCGGCCAGGAGCCGCTGGGCAGCACCGGCTGAGCAGGCCAGGACGAGCCGGCTCGTGCGCACGACCTCGCCCGGCCCGGTCGGCACGGGCTCGGCCGACGGCGTGGCTCCTCGTCCGGTCGGCGCGACCTCCAGGTCCCAGGAACCGGGAGCTGCGGAGGCCGGCCGCAGGCTCTGGGCACCGCTGCGGGTGCGTACCTGTCCGCCGGCGGTGGTGACGGCCTCGCGCAGGGCGTCGGTCAGGGCCGTCAGGCCGCCCAGGGTGGTCACGTCCGTGGCCTGTCCGGCTCGGTGCCGGGCGCGCCGACGCTCGATGAGCTCGGTGACGGCGGCCTGCAGGCTGCCGAGCCGGGCCGTGGCCTCGCGCAGGCCCGGCGCCACGGTGTCCGCGGCCAGGTCGGCGGGGTCCGAGGTGTGGATGCCGGCCACGATGGGGCGCACGAGGCGGTCGAGCACCGCCTGGCCCATGCGGGCGCGCACGAAGGAGGCAAGGTCGGCCGGGTCTCCTGGCTGGGTGCTGACAGTGCCGGGCAGGGTGGCGTCGGCCGTGGCGCGCTCGGCACCGGCACGGCCCAGCACGGCGACGGCGTCCTCGGCCAGGGGGTGGGCCGGGATGCCGAGGAAGGAGTCCTTGAGGAAGGGGTGCAGCGCCCAGCCGGCCGAGGCGGGATCGCCGTCGAGCGGGGGAAGAAAGAGCCTGGCTCCGCCGCCGCAGGGACCGACGACCGTGAGACCGAGCGCGTCGACCATCTCAGTGACGGCCCGGCCGCGCATGACGAAGCCCTCGGCGCCCAGGTCCATCCTGGCTCCGCCGATCTCGGCGGCGGCCACGAGACCGCCGGTGTAGCCGCGGGCCTCGAGGACCAGCGGGCGCAGGCCGACCTGGCACAGCTGCCAGGCGGCAGACAGCCCAGCGATGCCGCCGCCCACGACGACGGCGTCCCAGACCTGGGGGCTCATGCCTGGGCCTCCGGTCCCTGCCAGGGGCGGGCGGCGACCTCGGCCCACTGCTGGTCCGCGTGGACCTGGGCGACGATGCCGGTGAGCACCGCCGGGTCGGTGCTTGCGGGCACGCCGTGACCGAGGTTGACCACGTGGCCGGGCGAGCGGCGGCCGAGCTCCAGGCAGCGCTCGACGGCCGCGGCCAGGACCGGGGCCGGGGTGGCCAGGAGGGCGGGATCGAGATTGCCTTGGACCGGGCAGGGTCCCTCCGGGCCGGAGCTGAGCTCCTCGATCGCCTCGCCCAGGTCCGTGCGGTCGTCCACGCCGACGGCGTGCGCGCCCGCCCGGCGCATCTCAGTCAGGATCCGCGCGGTGCCGGTGCCGAAGTGGATAAGCGGCACGCTGGAGCCGGTGGCGGAGGAGACGGCCTGGCCGGCGCGCTCCAGCGCCTGCGCCGAGTAGGGGGCGACGGCGCGGCGGTAGTCCGCGGGTGCCAAGGAGCCGGCCCAGGAGTCGAAGAGCTGGGCGGCTGAGGCGCCGGCCTCGACCTGGGTCGCGATGAACTGGCCGGTGACCTCGGCGCACCAGGTCATGAGGGCGTGCCACGCCTCGGGGTCAGCGTGCATGAGCGTGCGGGCCGCCAGATGGTCACGCGAGGGGCGCCCCTCCACCAGGTAGGCGGCCAGGGTGAAGGGGGCCCCACCGAAGCCGATGACCGGGGTCCAGCCGCTCTTGCCACGCGAGTGGGCGAGTCCCGCCACTTCTCGCTCGCTCAGCCGCCGACCGCGGGGGCTGAGCGGCTGGGCGGGGCCAGCCTGCTCGGGCGTGCCCAGCTCGGCGACGACGGCGCGCACGCCCTGGGACACCGCGTCCACCCCGGCTGCGTGCTCATCCTCGCCGTAGTGGTGCGAGACGAGCTCCTCCACGTCCTGGCGCGTGCGCACGGGCCGGTCGATGACGGGCCCCACGCCCGGCTCGATCCGTACCCCGACCCCGGCCAGGCGCAGCGGCACCATGATGTCGGAGAAGAAGACCGCTGCGTCTACGCCGTGACGGCGTACCGGCTGCAGGGTCGCCTCGGCTGCGAGCTCGGGGCGCAGACAGACCTCCAGCATCTCCAGGCCGACCTCGGCGCGCATCGCGCGGTACTCGGGCAGCGAGCGGCCTGCCTGACGCATGAACCACACCGGTGTGCGCCCTGGCTGGTAGCCGCCCAGCGCCTGCAGGAGGGAGGGAGCCGGGCCGTGGGAATTGTGTGCAGAGGTACTCACGGAATAGTCCTTAAAACGACGGAAGATGACTTCGCGTGATATTCCGGGAGGAAAACCATCGACGTGTCCAATCTAGGCTGATGTCATCTAAGAGACGGAGAAAAACGGCGTCATCTGAGGGAAAACGTGGATGCTGACGCCGTGTGGGTCACGGAAAATGACGCCTTGTCCGCATATTTCCTGGTGATGTCTGCTCCCATTGTGCCTGTTCTTTGTCCAGATGCTTCAATACACCCTGCTGTGCTTCATCTTCTGTCTGCTGATCATCGAACCCACGGGCTTGACCTCGTCGCCCGACTGGGTGGCGTTGTGGCGCACCTGGGTCCAGACCTTCAGGCCGCTGTGCCTGGGGTCGAGGGCGTCGTCGTCCTGGGAACCTGCAACCGCCTGGCCATCCTGCTGGACGCGCCCGCGCCTTCCCAGGCCATGGGCCACGAGGCAGATGACCGGCTGAGCGCCGTCGTCGCCTCCTTCCTGGCCGAGCGTGCCGGGCTGGACGCTCTCACGCTGCGCTCGTGGCACGGCGTGGACGCCGTCGCCCAGCTCTTTGCCACCGCCGCAGGCCTGGAGTCCATGGTGGTCGGTGAGCGCGAGATCGCCGGCCAGCTGCGCCGCGCCATGATCCTGGCCCATGAGGACGGCACGCTCACCGGGCCGCTGGCTCGCGCCGTCGAGCACGCCTCCACCACCTCCCGGCGCCTGGCCTGCTCCACTGGGCTGAGCGGCAATGGCCGCAGCGTCGTTGCCGTCGGCCTGGACCTGGCGGCACGCCAGCTCCCGCCCCTGGAGGGGGCCCGGGTCCTGCTGGTGGGCACCGGGGCCTACGCTGGGGCCACCGTCACCGCGCTGCGTGAGCGAGGCGTGTCCGACCTGGAGGTCTACTCCCGCTCCGACCGCGCCCGCGCCTTTGCTGACGGTCACCACCTGCGTGTCGTCACTGAGGAGACACTGCCAGCCGCCCTGGAGCTGGCCGATCTCGTGGTCACCTGCCGTGGGCTCGGCGCCCCGGTGCTCACCCGTGAGCTGGTCGAGCCGGCTGCCCGGCTGCGTCAGCCCACCGAACCGGCCCTTCTGGACCGCCACGAGGACCCTCGCTCGCCTGCCGAGCCGCCTGAGCGTCCGCTCGTCATCCTTGACCTGGCGCTCACGCGTGACGTCGAGGAAGCGGTGGGCAGCCTGCCGGGTGTGCTGCTCATCGACCTCCCCAGCGTCCAGCGGGCCGTGCCCGAGGCCGAGGCCGCGCAGGTGGAGGCCGCCCGTGCGATCGTGGAGGAGGAGGTGGCCGCCTTCACCCGCCTGGCTGGTGGGCGCCGCATGGACCCGGTCATCACCGAGCTGCGCACGCATGTGGAGGAGATGGTTGAGCGCGAGGTCGCTCGCCTGCGCGTGCGTGACGGCATGGTTGAGGCCGACGACGCCGCACGCGCGCTGCGTCGCCTGGCCGCCCGGCTGCTCCACCACCCCAGCGTCGCCGCCCGGCAGGCTGGCGAGGCGGGCCGGGATGAGGAGTACCTGGCGGCGTTGCCGATGCTGCTGGGCCCCGAGGTCACCAGCGCCCTGCTCGCCGGCACCCAGGCCCCGGCCACCTGCCCGGTCCACGTCACCGAGGGTGCCTCTGCCTGGCACCACCCCACCCAGATGGAGAGGTCCTATGCCTGAGTCGACCGCCCCCACCCACACCGCCGCGAGCGTAGGACGGCAGGCGAGCGCGCCGGCGTCGCCCGACCCGCTGGCTCCCTACGACGCGGTCCTCATCCTGTCCTACGGCGGCCCCATGGGCCCCGACGACGTCCTGCCCTTCATGCGCAACGCCACGGCCGGACGCGGCGTGCCTGACTCCCGCCTCCTGGAGGTCTCCGGGCACTACGGGCGCTTCGAGGGCGTCTCGCCGATCAACGCGCGCAACGCCGAGATGCTGGAGGCCCTGCGTGCTGAGCTCGCCCGGCGCGGCTCGCGCGTGCCTGTGGCCATCGGCAACCGCAACTGGCATCCCTTCGTCTCCGAGGCCATGCGCTCGCTGGCCGACGCCGGTGCACGCCACGTGCTGACGATGACCACCTCCGCCTACGGCTCCTACTCCGGCTGCCGCCAGTACCGCGAGGACACGGCCGCTGCGCTCGCCCTCCTGGCCGCAGGAGCCGACGGCGAGACCGGCCAGGGCTGGGAGGTTGACGCCGCTGCTCGGGTTGGTGGAGCCGGAGGCGCGCCGGTCGAGCTCGCGGTGGACAAGACCCGTCCCTTCTACAACACCCCCGGCATGCTGGAGGCTAACGTCGACGCGATCGTTGACGCCTACCGCCAGCTTGAGGACCGGGGGGTAGACGCCGCAGGGGTCCGTCTCGTGCTGGTCACCCACTCGGTGCCGCTCGGCATGGAGGAGGACTCCAGCCCGCATGCCGCGGAGCGGGCAGCGGGCGTGAGCCCAGCTGTGGCTGAGCCGGGTGTGGCGCCGGACCTGTCCACCGAGATCTCCTACGTCGAGCAGCACCGGCGCCTTGCCGAGGTTCTCCTGCCGCAGGTGCGAGAGCGCCTAGGAATGGCAGAGGACCCGCAGACGGACCTGGTCTACTGCTCGCGCTCGGGCCCGCCCCAGGCCCGCTGGCTGGAGCCGGATGTCAACGACCACCTGGAGGCCCTGGCAGCCGGGCGCCTGACCGACGGGACAGCGGTGGCGGTGCCCGCGGGCGTCGTCGTCGCGCCGATCGGCTTCGTGGCGGACCACATGGAGGTCGTCTTCGACCTGGACACCGAGGCCCGCGAGACCGCCGAGCGCCTCCATCTGCCCTACGTCCGGGCGGCGACCGCGGGCACGCACCCGGCCTTCATCTCCTCGCTGGCCGATATCCTTGTGGAGCGGGCCGCCGTCGCCCGTGGTGAGGAGGTAGAGCCGGACTCGACCACCGGCACCGGGCCCTTCCACACTGTCTGCCCGGACGTCTGCTGCCGCCCCGGGGTGCGGCGTCGTCCCCACGCCCGCCCCGGAGGCCCGCACGGGCAGGACTGAGCCCGCCACCGTCCACCCAGACCAACCACCAGCCCCACCACCAACGAGGGAGTCCACCATGACTGACCAGACCACCCCGGCCGCGACCGCCGGAGGCTCCGAGTCCCACGGCCACTACCAGCACGACCCGCGCGACGCCCGGCACATCGACGTCGACGAGGTCAACAATAAGAACCACTACGCCCTCTACGCGGTCTTCCGCCTCACCCAGCCGCTGCCGCCGCTGGAGGACACGCGTCGCCGCCTGGTCGGGGAGTCGCAGTACTACGTCGACCAGTCCGAGGTGACCACCCGCGGCTGGTACGACGTCTCCGGCTTCCGCTCTGACGCCGACCTGCTCGTGTGGTGGCTCGACGACGACCCCGAGAAGCTGCAGGACGCCAACCACCGCCTGCGCGCCAGCGCGCTGGGGCGCTACCTGGAGCCCGTGTGGTCCTGCATGGGCCTGCACACCCCTGCCGAGTTCAACCGCATGCACATCCCCGCCTGCTTCGGTGGCGTGGTGCCGCGTGACTGGCTCATGGTCTACCCCTTCGTGCGGTCCTACGACTGGTATCTCCTGCCGGCTGAGGAGCGGGCACGGATCATGAAGGACCACGGGCGCAACGGCTTCTCCAAGTACCCCGACGTCAAGGGCTCCACCCTGTCCACGATGGGCCTGAGCGACTACGAGTGGATCCTCGGCTTCGAGGCGGACACCCTCGACCGCCTGGAGGGTGTCATCCACCACCAGCGCTACACCGAGGCGCGCCTGCACGTGCGCGAGGACACGCCCTTCTACACCGGCGTGCGCGTGAGCCCGGCCGAGTGGGCCGAGCGTCAGCCTCGCTCCTGAGCCCCAGGCTCACCCTCCCAGCGGGACGGCCCCGGCCTCACGCGGACGACCAGGAACCCTGGTACGACCTTGTCCGTGTGGTGCAGGGGCCGTCCTGTGTTCTGAGGTGCTATCGCGGCTGGGGTCAGCACGCCTCGCGCACGCTCACCAGCCACGGGCAGCGGCGGCGCAGCAGGTGCTCGAAGCGTGCGTGCATGGTGACGACGGCGGCCGGGCAGTCCTGGCACGCGCCCTCCAGCGCGACCTTGACGACGCCGTCCGCGACGCGCTGGACCGTGAAGCTGCCACCGTGGGCACGTGCGATCTGGCCGACCGGTCCCTCCGCGATCTCTCGGGCGGCTGCCTCCAGCACCTCGTCCGGTCCGACCCCGACGGCGCCGGGCGCAGCCTCCCACGAGCCGGGGATCCCCAGCGCGTCAACGAGCGCCGACCGTACAGCCGACCCTGCCTCGCTCCAGATGCGCCCAGGGGCTAGGAGAGTGAGCACCGCGCCGGGCACCACCTCGAGGCCGGCCAGGACGCCGTCGTCGAGCAGCGCCTGGAGCATGCGCGGGGCGCGGGCCACCGACCCGGTGAAGGGGAGCAGACCGTCAGGCACCACCCAGCGCAGGACCGCAGGGTCCGGCGTCGTCACCGGGTGGGTAGGGACCACGGGCACGGCTAGCTGCTCCTTGCTGCGTGACGGTGACTGCGGGAACCGGCGTCACATGAGCGCGGCGACGAGGGCGTGCACTAGCGCCCCGGCTACCCAAGCAAGTGCGAACAGGTAGCCGTAGGCGATCGCCGCCCACTTCCAGGTTCCTGTCTCACGCCGGATCGTGCCCGCCGTGGCCATGCACTGCATGGCGAAGACGAAGAAGGCAAGGATCGCGGCGATCGTGGCGGGGTTGAAGACCTGCTCGCCAGCCGAGTTGGTGAGCGTGTCCCGCTGGTAGGTCATGGCCTCAAGCTGCGCGGTAGGCGCCTCTGGGTCCGAGGCCGCACCGATCTGACCGAGCGTGGCCACGAAGGTCTCGCGCGCCGCCAGCGAGGAGAGCACAGCGACGTTGACTCGCCACTCAAAACCCAGCGGCTCGAAGACCGGCTCCACGAAGCGGCCGACGGCGGCGCCCCAGGAGTGGTCCATGACGTAGCTGGTGCGCTGGGCGTCGTAGAGCGTGGACAGCTCCTCAGCGTCCGTGACTACCTCGCCGTCCTCACCCACCACCGTGGAGGAGGCCGGGGACTCCACCGCCTGGGCCACCGCAGAGCACTCGGCGGAGGCAGTGCAGTAGGAGTCGAACTCGGCCTCCGAGCGGAGCGGAACGTTGAGCAGCACCCAGATGATGATGGTGGCCGTCAGGATGATCGTTCCCGCCTTCTTGACAAAGCCCTTGGCCGCGTCCCAGACCATGACGCCGACCGTCCGGGCGCGCGGGAGGCGGTAGGGAGGCATCTCCATGTAGAAGGGCAGCAGTACCCCGCCGCGGTCGGTGAGCTTCTTGACCACCCAGGCCGCCGTCATCGCGGCCACCGCCCCGGCCAGGTAGAGGATGAACATGATCGTCCCGCGTGCCCCGAAGGGACCGATGCGGTCCTCGGGACCCACGAGCAGGGAGATCATGATGATGTAGACCGGCAGCCGCGCCGAGCAGGTCATCATCGGGGCGGCCAGCATCGTGGCCAGGCGGTCCTTGGCGCTGGGCAGGGTACGTGTGGCCATGACACCGGGAATTGCGCAGGCGAAGGAGGACAGCAGTGCTACGAAGGCGCGTCCCTCCAGCCCTGCCGAGGCCATGACCCGGTCCATGAGGAAGGCGGCTCGTGCCATGTACCCCACGCCCTCCATGAGGGCGATGAGGGTGAACATGATGACGATCTGCGGGATGAAGGTGAGGACCCCGCCCACGCCGCCGATGATGCCGTCTCCCAGCAGCCCGGCCAGTATCGGTGCCGGGGCGTCGAGCCAGGTGTGGACCTGCGTCCCCAGCCAGCCGAAGCTGGACTCGATCGCGTCCTGGAAGGGGGCGGCCCAGGTGAAGATCGCCTGGAAGAAGAGGTACATGACCGTGAGGAACACGAGCGTGCCCCACACCGGGTGCAGCAGGACCCGGTCGACCGCCGCGGTGCGTCGGTCCTCGCTGGGTGGGATGTAGTCAGCCGCCTCCAGCACGGACTCGCTCCAGCTCAGCCGCTCTGCCCCGCTGGTCGGCGGGGCGAAGGGCACGCGCTCCCAGCTGCGCCACGAACCGATCGCCTCGCGCAGCTGGGCGATGCCCACTGAGCGGTTGCCGATGACGCGCACGGCAGGCACGCCGATGGCGCGGCCAAGCGCCTCGACGTCGAGGCGCCCGCCGCGGCGGGTCAGCTCGTCGGTCATGGTGACGGCCAGGCAGGTGGGCAGGCCGAGGGCGAGGGCCTGGGCAGCCAACCCCAGGGAGCGGGACAGGGTGGTGGCGTCGATGACGACGACGAGCGCGTCCGGTGCCTCCTGCTTGCCCAGGTGACCGGTGAGCACGTCGAGCACGACCTGCTCGTCTGGGCTGATGGGCTCCAGGGAGTAGGCGCCGGGCAGGTCCTCGATCGTCACCGGGACCCGACGCGGAGCCTCTTCACCCGTCATCCCGGCCTCGCGGGCGGTGAGCTGGCAGGTACCGACGGCGCGGGCCACCGTGACGCCGGGGTAGTTGCCGGTCTTGGCGCGCAGGCCCGTCAGGGCGTTGTAGATGGAGGTCTTGCCGGCGTTGGGTGAGCCGGTCAGGGCGATGCGGTCCGCGCCGGTGTGGACGTGGTCCGAGGCGGCCCCGCAGTGGCAGGTGGCGCCGTCGTCGTGACAGGAGGGGGTCGAGGCAGCCGGGGCACTCATGCGAGCACCTCCACCATGACCAGAGCGGCCTCGCGACGGCGCAGGCTGAGGCAGTAGTCGGCGACCGTGTAGGTGGTGGGGTCCCCGAGCGGAGCCCGGCGGCCCACGAGGACCTCGCGGCCGGGTTCCAGGCCGAGGTCAACCAGTCGCCGGGCGAGCTGGGAACCTCGCTCCTCGGTGACGGCGGTGACGCGGCCTCGCTGGCCGCGTCGCAGGAGCGACAGGGGCGTCGGCTCCGTGGTGGTGGTGCTCATCTCAGGGTCCTTCTGTCGGGACGTGGGCTACGGTACCCCCGCGTCGCCGACCAAGGTTAGCCTTATAACACTCGTCCATAAAGGACAAGAGTCCTCTGGAGAGGGTGCTGAGAGCGGGTTCACGCACACCGGCGCGGCACGGGCCTCACAGGTGGAAATGCGCGCCGGCTGCCGGGTTGGCCAGCCAGGCCTGCGCGGCCGCGATCCGACGCCGTGCGGAGTCCGCGATCGGCTCGGGCAGGCAGCCAGGGTCAAACCAGCCCACCGCCGTCGACTCCTCGTCCCCCACGCGGCTGGCCGCGGCGCCAGCGGCATCGACCCGCGCGACGAAGTCGATCGACATGAACACGCAGCGGTCGCCGTTGGGGAACTGAGAGGGCTTCTCCGCCTCAACGGCGATGACGCCCAGGATCTCGGGGACGACGCCGGTCTCCTCCTCACACTCGCGCAAGGCGGCGACGGCCGGCTGCTCGCCGGGTTCGGGGATGCCGGAGACCACGGCCCACAGCCCCGTGTCCGAGCGCCTGCCCAGCAGGACGCGTCCTTCCGGGTCGGTGACGACCACGCTCACGCCGGGCAGCCACAGCTGGTCGTGCCCGATCTTGGCACGCAGGGACACGATGAAGTCCGGAGTTGGCACGAGATCCTCCCGTTCGTGGCCTCTTGACTCAGCGTGGTCGGGACGCAGCGACCCTGCGGGCCTGCGCTGCCCACGCCTCGACCGGGTCGTTGAAGGGCCCGGGCTCCCAGGTCCCTCCGGCGTGCTCGACGGCGCGCGCCAGCAGCCAGTCGGCCACCGCCGGGTTCTTGGGAAGCAAGGAGCCGTGCAGGTAGGTACCGATGACGTGGTGGATGCGCCCGCCCTCCAGGCCGTCAGAGCCGTTGTTGCCGTCACCGCTGCGCACCGTGCCGAAGGGGCGTGCCGCCGGGCCCAGCGTGGTGAGCCCCGAGTGGTTCTCGTAGCCGACCACCGTCCCGAACTCCTCGGTGTCCAGGGTGATGTTGCCGATGAGGCGCTTGGGGCCGGCGACCGTCTGCGCGTCCAGGATCGACACCCCTGGGATCTCGGTGCCCGAGGAGGTGACGAAGCGGTGTCCGAAGAGCTGGTAGAGGCCGCAGATGACGAGCATCGGGACGCCGTCGGTGGCCCAGGCGCGCAGCTCGCCGGCGCGCTGGGCGAGGTCGTCCTTGATCCGGGCCTGGCCTGAGTCCTGCCCGCCGCCTCCGACCACGAGGTGGACGTCCTCGGGCAGCTCGTCGCCGGGGTCATAGGTCAGCAGCTCGACGTCGTAGCCCTGCCACTGCGCGCGGCGGGCCAGGACGAGCGTGTTCCCCCAGTCGCCGTAGATATTCATGTCGTGGGGGTAGAGCTGGAGCAGGCGGATGTGTCCGCGTGCGGCGGAGTCGGTGGTGTGGCGGTAGATGATAGGGGGCGTCACTTCATGACCTCCTCGACCTCGGTCAGCTCGCCCAGGTGGTGGCGCAGAGCCAGCATCGCGGTGTAGCTGGTGAAGATACGCATCCGGCGCCCGTCGCGACGTGAGGCAGCGCGCAGCACCTCAAGCGCCTTGGCCAGGTCCGGTTCCACCGCACCCACCGGCACCTCGTCATAGCGCAGGCGCAGCGCCATGTCCCAGGCGCGCACGCCGGTGACGACGGCGACCCCCTCCTCACGCAGGCCGGCGAACTCCACGTCCCACAGCCAGGACATGTCCCGGCCGTCGGCGTACTCGTCGTTGATCGCGACCATGAGGGTCTCGGGGCCCGTCTCGGCCTCGGCCTGTGCGGCGGTGAGCAGTCCCATGCGGAAGCCGGCGGGGTTCTTCACCAGGGACAGCTCGACCTCGCGCCCGTCCAGCTCCACCACCTCGCCACGCCCGAAGGCGGGCTCGACGCGGCTGAGCTCGTCCAGGACGGAGGAGACATCTGCCTTGGGGCCGAGGATCTCCAGGGTGAGGGCCAGGGCGGCGCAGGCATTGAGCTGGTTGTGCACGCCGCGGATCGTCATCGAGACCCGGCGCCGCACGCCCCGTACCTGGAGCGTGACCTCCTGCCCGTGCAGCTTCTCCAGCAGGACGGTGGGGTGTGATGGGCTCATCGGCCCTGGGACGGCCTCACCCGGTCGCGCGGCGGTCGGCTGGCTCGTGCGCGCGGTGTGGAGCTCGTCGTCGGACAGGAAGACCGAGCGCAGCGCGGGGCCGATGCCGAAGGAGGCGGTGCGGGCCGAGAGCGTGTCAAGGAAGTCGGGGGAGACCAGACGGGGGTCGTCCTGGTTGACGACAACCACCCCGGTGGTGGCCTGAGCGACCTGGTGGAGGAGGGAGGCGGTGTAGTCGACCTCCCCGAAGCGGTCGAGCTGGTCGCGCATGACGTTGAGCAGGAGCGTGGCCTGGGGGCGTACGTGCTGGATGAAGCGCACCGCGTGGGCCTCGTCGAGCTCGAGGACGGCGATATCAGCGTCCACGCGCCCGCGCCAGTCGACCTCGGTGAGCAGGGAGGCGAGCACGCCACGGATGAAGTTGGAGCCGGTCCTGTTGGTCAGGACCTTCAGACCCTGAGACTGTAGGAGTTGGACGACCATCTTCGTCGTCGTCGTCTTGCCGTTGGTCCCCGAGACCACGACGACGCCGCGAGGCAGCTGGGCCAGCACCCGGCCCAGGAAGGCAGGGTCGGTGCGCTCGACGACCAGGCCCGGCAGTGCCGTCCCTCCTGAGCCACCGCCGCGCAGACGGGCGGCCAGGCGTGCGCCACGCCCCAGGGCGATCGTGGCGCTCGAACGCAGTGTCGTGGCCAGGTTGGTCATCGATTCAGGCTCCTGCAGGCAGAGGGGTGGCAGCCCGGTCAGTGTAGGTCCTTGGTCGCGTCACCGGAGGGGATTGCGCCGGCCGGCGTCCAGGGCGTCAGGGGACGACGACGTGTAGGGCCCCCGCCTCGACCTCCACCTCCAGGCGCCTGGTGCTCCCGGCGGTGTCGCCGTCGAGCTCGAAGGGGATCTCCCGCTCGGCCTCGATGAGGATGTGGTGTCCGCTGGTGGTTGGGAAGCCGGACATGTCCCGGCCGGTGAGGACCTGGGCGCCGAGCTTGGCCCAGTCAGTGGCCTTGTCCGGGCTGGCGATGAGCAGGTCGACCTGGGCGTCGGTGGGGGAGGCGTCGTGGAAGAGTGTCATGCCGCCGGTGATCGTGCCGACGTTGCCGAGCAGGGCCATGACGGCCTGGTGCTCGACCGGCTCGGCGTCGTCCACGGTGACCGTGATGGTGAAGGGATCGGGCACGGCGTTCTGCACGGCGGCCACGGCGTAGGCGCCGGAGCGGATGACCTTCTTGAGATCGTCGCTCGTGTCCTCCATGATCTGGGCGTCCAGGCCCATGCCCGCCATGACGACGAAGCGCTCCTGGCCGGCGTCGCTGACGGCGTGGACGACGTCGATCGCCTGGCTGCGGCCGTTGAGCGCCAGGCGCAGTGCGGCGTCGGTGTCCAGCGGGACTCCAAGGTTGCGGGCGAGCAGGTTGCCGGTGCCAGAGGGCAGGAGCGCCATGGGCGTGTCGGTTCCGGCAAGCTCGGAGGAGACGGCGCGTACGGTGCCGTCCCCGCCGGCCACCATGACGAGGTCCACCCCGGCCTCCAGCGCTCGGCGTGCGGCCTCGTGCCCAGGGTCCTCCGGCGTCGTCTCCAGCCAGGTCGTGGGGTGCCAGCCGGCGGCCAAGACCTCGGCCTCGACCCGGCGTCGTAGCAAGGACAGGTCATCGAACTTGGTGGGGTTGAGGATGACGGCTGCCCGCTTGTCCGCGCTGCCCTCGGGCAGGCCCAGGTGGGCCCAGCCGGACAGGATCGTGGTCATGCCGCCGATCGTCAGTGCCAGGTTGGCTACCGCCACACCCAGCAGGACGGCGCCGACGGCGTCGGAGATGTGGATCAGGGCCATCGTCCACTGGGCCACGGCGGTGAGGACGACGGCGGCCACACCCACGCCGGCCCAGCGGGCGACGATCGAGGTGGAGCGGCGGTGGGCGCGGGTCAGGGTGACCAGTACCCACGCCAGGATCGTCATGGCCGTGACGTGGCTGGCCGGGTAGGCCCCGCCAAAGTGGGAGATGGAGTCCGCGAAGGCGGTGTGGGGGCGCGGCCGGTCGATCATGAAGGCCAGGACCGCCTGGGCGGGCAGTCCGGCGGCGGCTACGGCCAGCGCCAGGGACAGGCGGCGCATGCGGGCCTTGTAGGAGAAGACTGCGACCGCGGCGATGAGGATGAGGGTGAAGACCGGGTGGGTGAGCAGGGAGAAGGCTTCGGCCACCTGCCCGCGGACCGATCGCGGGGGCAGGAAGGGCGGGCGCAGGAGCCGGTCGAGCCAGGTCAGGCGCCCGGAGAGGGTGAGCCAGGTCCACAGGGCGAACAAGATCGTGGAACCGAGGGTGAGGCTGATCTCGGGGGAAGTCCAGAGGCGACGTGCCAAGGAGCCCCTGGGTGTCGGCGTCGTACTCATCAGGCAATAAGTCTAACGGGAGGAACCGCCCGGGCTGGTTCCCGGCGAGCCGCGGCGCTTACCGCCTACCTCCGTCGGTTGAGGTGGGGAACAGTCGGTTTGGTTGTGGCGGGGATGGGGTTCGACTGTTGAGGGCCTAAAGCGATGGATTTGGGGGGCAAGCGGGGGCAGCCAGGCGGGTGCGGAGGGCTGCAGGCCCCAGGCGACGGAAAAACTTAAGCCCGGAACCTCAACGTGTTGAGATTCCGGGCTTCTCGTCGGGGTGGCGGGATTTGAACCCACGACCTCTTCGTCCCGAACGAAGCGCGCTACCAAACTGCGCCACACCCCGTGTGCAGCGGAAACTATATCGACCCCAGAGCCGGCATGGGAAATCAAGGCACTGAGGGGTGGGTCACCTCGCGGTGGCCGACGTCGATGCTGCGCGGCCCCGAGCGCGCACCCGCGCGGCCCCGAGCGCGCGACGTCGCACCGGTGCGGCCCGGCCTGCGGTGACGACCGTCGCCTCAGGACGCCGGCACGAGAGTGAGCAACGTGGCCTCGGGCCGGCAGGCCAGGCGCACCGGCGTGTAGGGGCTGGTGCCCAGACCTGCGGACACGTGCAGGAACATGTGGTCGGCCGCTGCAGGGTCGGACATCCGCCCCGGGTAGCGAGACAGCCCTGAGGCCCGTGCGGCATCGAGGTCGCAGTTGGTCACCAGCGCCCCGTAGCCGGGCACGCAGAGCTGGCCGCCGTGGGTGTGCCCGGCCATGGCTAGGTCGACGTCGTCCCGGCTCATGGCGTCCAGCACCCGGCGGTAGGGGGCGTGGGTCAGGCCCAGCCGCAGCGGGCGGCCCTCGCGGTTACGCACCGGCTCTACGACGTCGTCGGGCGAGGAAGCAGGCTCGGGGTAGGCGTCTCGGTCCGCGTGCGGGTCATCCACGCCCACCAGCTCGATGCTCCGGCCGCGCACCTCCAGGGTCCCGCGCGCGTTGCCCAGGTCAGCCCAGCCTCCCGAGGCCTGCAGGTCTCGGACTGCTCGCCAGGGCAGAGCCTCGACGTCCTCGGCGTCTTCGGGTGAGTCGGCGCTACGCGGGTCGGCGCGCAGGTAGCGGGTCGGCAGCTTGAAGACCGTCGAGTGGTAGTCGTGGTCGCCCATGACGAAGGCGCCGGGCAGGCCGAGGAAGGGCTCCAGCGCCTGGCCGAGCGGGAGCAGCCCGCTGGCGAAGGAGAGGTTGTCCCCGGTGTTGACGACGACGTCGGGGTGCAGCTCAGCCAGCCCTCGCACCCAGTCCACACGCGCCTGGGTGCGGTCAGTCAGGTGCAGGTCGGACAGGTGGAGGATCGTGATCGGCTCCTGACCACGGGCCAGGACGGGGACGCTTCGACGCCGCAGGACGGGCATCCGTGCCTCAACCAGGGCGTAGCCGAGCAGTCCAAGGCCTGCGGCGGTGCCGAGCCCGAGAAGACGGCGGGCGCCTCGGCCAGCGCCCGCCTGGCTACTCACCGTCCTCCTCGTAGTAGTACTCCTCCTCGGCGGCCGGGGCCTCCTCGGTGGTCTCGGACTCCTCGTGCTCCTCCTGCGGCTCCGGAGCGGGCGGGATACCCAGGCTGACCTGGTTGAACTGCTCGGCGGGCGCGCCGGCCAGAGCGGCGTCCATATAGGTCTTCCACAGCGGCGCCGGGGCGTCCGAGCCGTACATCGTGGCGTAGTAGCGCCCGCCGATGACCTGACGGTTCATGGCGTAGTACCCGTCCGAGTGCCCGAGCCACACGGCCGCGGACAGGCTGGGGGTGTAACCGACGAACCAGGCGTTGTCCATGTCGTCGGTCGTCCCGGTCTTGCCAGCGGCCGGGCGCCCGGCCGCCAGGATCGCTCCGCGTCCTGTTCCGGACGAGGAAAGGACCGTGGTGAGGGTGAGACTGACCTGGTCAGCCGCCTCGGCGGTCATGACCTGGCTGCAGGAGGCCGAGGGAACCTTCATCTCGGTGCCGTCGGCGTCGAGGATCTTGTCGATGGCGATGGGCTTGCAGTACACGCCGTGGGCGGCGAAGGTCGCGTAGGCGTTGGCCATCTGGAGCGCGGTGACCTCCTGGGACCCCAGGGCGATCGAGGGCACCGCCGTCAGGGGCTCACCGGAGTTGGTCGTCACGCCCATCTTGGCGGCTAGCGAAGTGATGTTGCAGATGTCCATCGCCGCCGTCATGCGTGCGTAGCCGACGTTGATCGACATCCTGGTGGAGTCGATGACGTTGTGCGTGCCGCCTTCTGAGGGGGAGGCGTTACCCACCTTCCAGGTGTCCGCTGCCCCGGGGTTGCAGGAGATGTTCCACGTGGAGGCGGGGAAGGTAGTAGGCGAGGTGTTGAAGCTCGTGTAGCCCGAGCGGCCTTCCTGGTACCACTCAGCCAGGACGAACCCCTTGAAGGTTGATCCGGGCTGGAAGCCGGAGGTGCCTTTGGAGTTCTCCACGCCTCCGTGGTTGGCGTCCACGCCCAGTGAGATCTGGGTGGCCGTGGGGTCCTCGGGCGTGGCGTCGCCGTAGTTGGTGTTCTGGGCGATCGCCAGCACGCGGCCGGTTCCGGGCTCTACCGAGACCAGGGCGGCCTTGACGTTGGAGGGGTCACCGGTGGGGACGTAGGCCTGGACGGCAGCGTCGGCAGCTGCCTGCTTGGCCGGGTCCATCGTCGTGGTGATGGTCAGGCCTCCGCGCAGCAGCAGCTGGCGGCGGGAGGCGGCGTCGTCGCCGTACAGGTCAGAGTTCTCGATCTCGGAGACGGCGTACTCGCAGAAGTAGGCGGCCGATCCGGCAGCCGCGCAGCCACCCACCGAGTTGGTGACGTGGAGGAGGTCAGCGATCTGGACCTGGACGGCCTGGTCGTAGTCCTCCTTGCTGATGAACTCCTCCTCGTACATCTTCTTCAGCACCCAGTCCATGCGGCTCTTGGCCTTGTCTGGGTGGGTGACCGGGTCATAGAGACCGGGAGCGTTGGTCAGGCCCGCCAGCAGCGCGGCCTCGGGGATGGACAGCTCAGCGGCGGAGTGAGAGAAGAAGTGCCGCGAGCTGGCCTCCGCCCCGTAGGTGGAGGGGCCGAAGGCGGCGATGTTGAGGTAGCCCTCCAGGATCTGCTGCTTGGAGTACTTCTGCTCCAGGGTCAGGGCGTACTTGATCTCGCGCAGCTTGCGGGCGTAGGTCGTCTCGGTGGCGGCACGGATGGCTGCGGCGTCGTCCTTCTGGAGCCCGGCCTCGATGAGCACGTTACGCACGTACTGCTGGGTCAGGGTGGAGGCACCCTGTGAGCCTCCGGAGGCGTTGGAGACGAAGGCGCGCACGATACCGGTGGGGTCCACGCCCTTGTGCTGGTAGAAGCGCTGGTCCTCCACGGCCACGATCGCGTTCTGCATATTCGTCGAGATCTGGTCCAACGGGACGACGATGCGGTTCTCGGCGTAGAACTGGGCCAGGTCGGTCCCGTCCGCAGCCTTGATGACGGAGACCTGACTGGGCTCCAAGACGTTGAAGTCCGAGGGCAGCTCGTCGAAGAGCTGCTGTGAGGCCTTGGTGACCGCGGAGGCTGCGCCGATGAAGGGGGCGGCGAAGCCGGCGGTCACGATGCCTCCTGCTGTGGACAGCAGGAGGAAGACCAGCAGCATCGAGACGACCTGGGCCGGCGTGAGCGAGCGATCGCGCGAGGAGGACTGCGACATGGGGTCCAGAGTACGTGCCCGCGGGCTCATGGCGCTGTGGGGCACGACGCGAAGGGCCTGGATAGTGTCTGGGCAGCGGCCCAATGGCGGCGGTCCCACCCTGGCCGACGTCGCCCGCGAGCGCGAGCGTGTACACCGTCCAGACCGTTCGTGCACGGTAAATGAGATGCCTGGTGATGTGGATTTGGTCAATTCGCCGGAGGTGACATACGGTTACTATGTGACGCGGCCGACACTGGCGTCGGCTCGCTGTAAGGAAGGTTGTGAGAAGACGATGACCGACCAGACATGGGCTGTCCGTGCAGCCTGCGCCACCGTCGAGCCAGATCAGTTGTTCGGCAAGGGCGCCGAGCAGCGTGACGCTCGCTCGCTGTGCTTCTCCTGCCCGGTGCGGATGGAGTGCCTGGCGGAGGCCCTGGACTCGGAGTCCTCCTTCGGCGTGTGGGGCGGACTGACCGAGCGCGAGCGTCGGGCTCTGCTGCGTCGTTTCCCCGAGGTCACGGACTGGGGTGCCTGGCTGCGTCGCGAGGACGACGAGCTCATCGCCGAGATCCACGCTCGTCGCGCTCCCCGGATCCTGGCAAGGGTGCGCTGAGCGTGCCACGGCCGGTCTGACGGCTGTCAGTACTGGTCGGCGTCCTTGCGGGCCCGTAGGCTGCGCCCATGACTACATGGGAGTACGCCACCATCCCCCTGCTCACGCACGCCACCAAGCAGATCCTCGATCAGTGGGGTGCTGACGGCTGGGAGCTCGTCCAGGTCGTGCCCGGCCCCACGGGCTCGGACAACCTCGTCGCCTACCTCAAGCGCCCCAAGCAGGGCTGAGCCCCGGGATCCAGCATCGACGACGGCGCCGCCACCAACGCGTAGAAGGTGGCGGCGCCGTCGTGGTGGCGCAGGCGTGCTCAGCGAGCGCGACGACGCAGGCGGTCGATGTCCAGCAGCGTGACCGCGCGGCCCTCCAGGCGGATCCAGCCGCGGGAGACGAACTCGGCCAGGGACTTGTTGACCGTCTCGCGCGAGGCTCCGACCAGCTGGGCGAGCTCCTCCTGAGTGAGGTCGTGCGGGACGTGGACGCCGTCCTCGGTGGTCGAGCCGAAGCGGTCGGCCAGGTCGAGCAGGGCCTTGGCCACGCGGCCGGGCACGTCGGAGAAGACCAGGTCGGCCAGGGCCGTGTTGGTGCGGCGCAGACGCTGGGCCAGGGCGCGCAGCATGTCCTTGGCGAGCGTGGGGTGGGTCTCGATGAAGCTCATGAGCTGGGTGTGCTCCAGCGAGAGCAGGTCCGTGGGGGCCACGGCCGTGGCGGTGGTCGAGCGCGGGCCCGGGTCGAACAGGGTCAGCTCACCGACGATCTCGCCGGGGCCCAGGACCGCGAGGAGGTTCTCGCGGCCGTCGGGAGAGGCGTGACCGAGCTTGATCTTGCCGGACAGCAGGACGTACAGGCGGTCGCCGCTGTCGCCCTCGTTGAAGAGCGTCTCGCCACGGCGCAGGGTCGTCTGCGTCATCATGGCGCGCAGTTCCTCCTGCTCCTCCGGGCTCATGCCCTCGAAGAGCGGGATCTTGGAGATGATGCTTTCGTCCACGAAGGTCCTCCTGAATGTGGTCGATGGGGCCTGAGCGGGCCGTCCCCCGCCTATCTTGCCACGGTCTGTGACCTGTGGCACGCCGTCGAGCATTGTAGTCTCGCCGTGGCGCAGGTCAAATACCCATTCGGTCGAAACACAGGGATCGCGCAGCGGCCCGGGAGGGAAGAGCATGACCGCCGAGGACCACAGTGCTCTGGCCGCCCGCGCGGCCCAGGTCGATGACGAGCTCGCCGGGCTCTACCCGGACGCGCACTGCGCCCTGGACCATGACGGCCCCTTCCAGCTGCTCGTCGCCACCGTGCTGTCCGCCCAGACCACGGACAAGCGGGTCAACACCGTCACCCCGGGGCTCTTTCAGACCTATCCCGACGCCGCCGCGCTCGCCGGCGCGGACCGGGCGGACCTGGAGGAACGGCTGCGGCCCTTGGGGATGCAGCGCACGCGGGCCGAGCGCCTCATCGGCCTGGGCGAGGAGCTGACCGCCGCCTTCGACGGCGTCGTGCCTCGCACCCGCGAGCAGCTCACCAGCCTGCCGGGGGTGGGGCGCAAGACAGCCAACGTGGTGCTGGGCAACGCCTTCGCCACGCCGGCCATCACCGTGGACACGCACGTGGGGCGCCTGTCGCGGCGTCTGGGATGGACCGAGCACAAGGACCCGCTCAAGGTGGAGAAGGACATCGCCTCCCTGTGGGACCCCACGCGCTGGACCGACGGGTGCCACCGGCTCATCAAGCACGGGCGGGCCGTCTGCCACGCCCGCTCGCCACGCTGCGAGCAGTGCCTGCTGCTTGCGGCCGGGCTGTGCCCGCAGGTCGGGGTCTGAGGCACCGCCGTGGACGGGGGAGGGCGGCTACTGGGCGGGAACGAGGTCAGCCAGGAAGGGCAGCAGGACCTCGGTGAGCTGGTTTGGCGCCTCCTCCTGCGGGAAGTGGCCGACGCCGTGGATGGTCACCTGCTGCAGGCGTCCTGCCACGTGGTGGGTGTCGCGCGCGTAGGCCTGGGCCGGCTGGACCGGGTCAACCTGCCCCTGGACGGACATGACGGGGACCTGCACGGCGGGCTCCAGCGCCGCCAGCGTCTGGCGTCCGAGCAGCATGTCGCGCAAGGTCTCCAGCGCCGAGTGCGCTGCCCCGGGCCTGGCCAGCAGCGCGGCGTAGTAGCCGGCGGCCTCGGTGACCTGGGCGCGGGTGCGAGGACCCGCCCACGAGCGCAGCAGACGCTCCATGCCGGCCTGGGTGGCCAGGGTGCGCTCGGGCAGGAGAGGGACCTTGAAGGACAGGTACTGCAGGGCGGCTCCTGACAGCAGGCGGCCGCGCAGCGAGCGCACGGCGACCGGGTGGGGAGCGCTGACCGGCACGATGCCTCGGACCGTGGAGGAGAACCGGTTGGCCGTGACCCAGGCCACGTGCCCGCCCAGGCCGTGACCGACGACGACGGCGGACTCGTGCCCGAGCGCCCGGATGGCCCCGTGCACGTCGTCGGCCAGGCTGACCAGGTCATAGCCCGACGGCGGCCGGTCCGAGCCGCCGAAGCCGCGCAGGTCGAGGGCCGCCACGCGGTGGCCCTCCCGGGCCAGGGCGGGCATGACGTGGCGCCAGGTCCACCAGCACTCCGGGAAGCCGTGCAGCAGGACCACGAGCGGGCCGGTGCCCTCGGCGTCGTTCAGCGGGGACTCGGGCCCGGCGAGGGCGGCGTGGAAGCGCGTGCCGCCGGCGGACAGGTCACGGTGCGTCCAGGGGCCGGGGCGGTAGACGTTGACAGGCACGCAGGCACTCTAGCCAACCGGTGGCGCGGCCAGGCTGTTTCGAGGCGGCCCGCACCCACGGGTCGTGCCCTCTAGCCCAGCAGCAGGGACGCTGCGACGTAGACCCCGGTACCGCCGACCAGCGACAGGGCGATGGAGCGGCGCCACAGGTGCAGCGCCGCCGTCGCCCCGATCCCACCCAGGTAGGGCACCCAGGAGGCCGGGGAGGACGTCACCCCGGCCAGGGTGTAGGCCACGAGGACCACCATGACGCCCAGCGGCATCGTGCGGGACAGGAAGTCGAGCAAGGGTCTGGCGGGACGGCCACGCAGCAGCACGAAGGGTGCCAGGCGGCAGGCGAAGGTGATAGCGGCGACGACGGCGACGGCCACGGCGATCTCGGCAGGGCTCAGCACGGGTGCTCCTGGGAGCCAGGGCAGGTGGCAGCGCTCGGTGCAACGGTCTGGGCCGGGCTGGGTGCTGAGGTGACGCGCCCGCCCGTGGCGCGTCCTCGCCACAGGTACAGGGCGCTCAGTCCCGCTGCCAGCAGGCTCAGGGAGACCAGCAAGGTGGCCTGACCGCCGATGACGAGGCCGGCGGTTCCTGCCACGACCCCCAGCGCCAGCACGGCCCGGTCAGGGTTGGACCGCCAGTTCTCGATCGCCAGGACCACGAAGAGCGAGGTCAGGACGAAGCCGAGCAGCTCGATGCGCTCACCCACCGCGGAGGCGAGCCAGCTGCCGGCCAGCGCCCCCACGCAGTTCCCCAGGAACCAGGAGGCCTGGCTGACGGCCTCCACGCTCAGCAGGTAGCGCCCGCTCATCCGGCTGCGGTCCTTGGACGCCAGCAGGGCGTAGACCTCGTCGGTGATGGCGTGGACCGCGTACAGGCGCGTGGCCAGCCTGCCGCGCACGCGGTTGAGGGGAAAGCCGAGGCCGTAGAAGACGTGGCGGCCGGAGACGAAGAGCGCGGACAACGCGATCGTGGCCAGGCAGGCCCCGCCGGCCACGAGCGGCACCAGCAGCATCTGCATGGTACCGGAGTAGATGACCAGGCTCCACACGGCCGCCCACCACCACTCCAGGCCCGCGGCGGCCAGCAGGGCGCCGGCAGCCGCCCCCAGGGTGAGGTAGCCGATGACGACGGGGACGGCGTCACGCAGCCCGTCGCGCACACAGGTCATGCGGGCTCAGCCCACGTGGCGCACGCGGTCGATGACCTCCTGCTCGCGCCGCCCGGCCCGGCGCGCCGAGTGGGAGGCGACCCCGACCATGACCAGGGCCAGGCCCACCGCCAGGAAGCGGCCGGAGACGGCGTCGGACCAGATCATGGTGGCCACGTCCTTGCCGAGCGTGGACTGCTCGGCCAGGCGCGTGAGGAAGGGGGACAGCGCGGCGTCCACGGGACCGGGGGCCACGAGCCCGGGCAGCCCGGCGACCAGCGTGATCGCGCCGACGACGAAGGTCCCCAGCGAGGAACGGCGAGCCGTCCACAGCGCCAGGACGAGCAGGAGACAGCCCACGACGAGCTCGATGACCCCGCGCGTGGTGATGGCAAAGCGGTAGGCCTCGGTGGCCCCCACGAGGTGGGTGGCGGCGTCGTGGAGGAAGAACCAGGCCGGCGGCAGCAGGACGAGGGAGAGCAGCACCCCGGCCCAGTGGGCCGCAGCGCGTGAGGCCGGCCGCCCGACGACCACCGAGCCGTCCAGGAGGATGTCCTCCTCGCTGCGCGGCTCAGGGGTGCGGCGCGGCCACACGGGAGTCATCGGGGCGTCGTCGTCCTCGTCCTGGGCGCTCGCGGCGGCCTCGGCCGGGCTCGTCACGCTCGTGGGCTCTCCCGGCGCCGTGGAAGCCTCAGAGGGCTGCGCGGCCTCGGCCTGCTCGGCGGCCTCGCGGTGGGCCTCCTCCTCGCGGGCGAAGAGGGAACGACGGCGCACCGCGGTGGTGGAGGGATCGTCCTGCGTGGCGGCGTGCCTGGCGGCCCGGCGGCCGGGGGCGGACTGAGCCTCCTGCTCCACGGCGGCCTCAGGTGGGGTCTGGGCCGACGGCGTGGGGGCGCCGGCGCGTGCGGCCGGGGCGATGAGGACCTCGGGGGCCGGGTCGGGGCTGGCTGAGGTCGGCGCACCGCCGGTGACCGGGTTGGTCTGCGCCGCGGCGGGCTCGGCGTCGTCCAGGACGGGGGTGGGGCCAGGGACCTCAAGGTCGTCGGAGACCAGCTCGGTGGAGGCAGGTGTCAGGACGGAGCCGGCCGGGTCGACGTGCTCGGCCTCCTGGGCCGTGCCGTGGTCCTCGGGACGGCGGGGAGTTGCTGTGGTCACGGGGTCCTCCTTCTCGCCCCGTTACGGTAGCGGCGCGAGGGCGCCAGGGCGTGGAGGCGTGCCGGTCAGGCCGCGGAGGTCTCCAGGCCGGCGGTCCGTGCGCGGACGAGCTCCTCGGCGTGTCCCTGACGCCGGGCCAGGTGGGAGCCCCAGCCGATGCCGCTGAGCAGGACGCCTGCGCTCACCAGGGTCATGGCGTCAGGGGCCCAGGCGAGCAGGCGGTCCACGAGTGAGTCGAAGGGCATATCCGGCCAGGCCGGGGCCACGAGCGCCGGGAGGCTGATGAGGATGAGCGCGATGCCAGTGGCTCGTGCCCCCAGGCTTGAGCGGCCCGTGGCGGCTCCGGTCACCGCCAGGAGGAGGAAGGCTCCAGCGGCCGCGGCCAGAGCGCCCCACGAGGCCTGCCCGGTGCCGTCCAGCGCCGCGTGAGGGCCACGGGCGAGGATGACGAGAGCGAGAGCGAGGGCGGCCACGCTCAGTGCCAGCGTGAGCAGGTGGGCGCGCCGACGCGAGGGCGGTGCGCTGGGGGTGACGCCCAGTGCGCGATCGGCCTGCGCCAGCCGCATGGCCGTGCGCGCCTGCTCACGCCCGCCTCGGCGCGCCGACCTCATTCCCCAGGCCCCGCCAGTCAGCAGGGCGCTAGTCAGGAGCAGGACGCCCGTCGTGGCGACCGGAGGGAGCCACGGTGGGCAGACGGTGGCGGCGCCGTCGGCAAGGCAGATCAGGGCGAGCTGACCAGCCAGGGCCATGAGGCCCGCCACCAGGCCTCCCAAGGAGGAGCGGGCGGCGAACAGCGCCTGGCAGGCGCAGACCATGACGAGCAGGACGAGGAGGTGGAAGGCAGCCAGCCCCAGCCTGCCCTGGGAGGCGAAGTGCCCGGTCCCGCCCGTGAGCAGGATTGTCACCGGAGCCAGGAGCAGGCCCACCAGGCCGGCCAGGGCGTGGTCCCGACGGCGACCGCGAGGCGCCACGGGGATCCCGCCACCGGGAGTCAGAGGGGCCGGGGCGCCGTCGGAGGAGTACGTCATGCTCACGGGCGCGAGCCTAGCGGCCTGCCGGCAGCTCAGGGCGGCCCCTTAGTCTGAGCGCGTGAGCCCGGACCTTGCCTCCCACCCCCAGGCCGTGATCGAGGCCCTCGCAGCCCTGGCTGGCCAGCCGCGCGTGCGCCAGGCGCAGGAGGCGCTGCGCGAGGCCTCCGCCGAGCTGCGCTGGAACGAGGCGCTGCGACGGCGCTGGCGTGAGGCCCGCTCAGAGTCCTGCGTGCGTGGGGCGGTGGCCTCGGCCGCGGTCGAGGGGGCGGTGGTACCGGCCTCCCTCCTGCGCGAGTGCGTGGCGAGCGGCTCGCTCTCCCGCGCCGTGACCGGTGACGCCAGCCTGGACGCGGCGGCGGGACTGTGGCGCGCCCAGACCCGGGTGACGCAGTGGATGGCTCCGCTGCGGGGCAACCAGCGCCCCACGCCGCCGCCGGCAGCCGCGCTTCTGGCGACTCTTCACCGCGACGTGACCGGGCCCCTGGCCGCCGGCGGACGCCTGCCCTTGACCGAGGTGGGCGCCGCGCGGCTGGAGGAGCAGGCCGCGCGCGAGGGTGGTCCGGGGCCGGCGCCCCACGGTGAGGAGCTCTCCCAGCGTCGCGCCGCCCTCATGGAGCTGCTGGAGATCGAGGGAGCGCCGGCTCTGGTGCGCTGCGCCGTCGTCCACGCCGAGATGGTGTGTGCGCGCCCCTTCACTGCCGGCAACGCGGCGGTGGGGCGTCTGCTCGTGCGTTACCTGGCCACCCGTGACGGCCTGGAGCCTACGGGGGTGGCGGTGCCGGACCTGTATGCGGCCAGGGCGCCTGGCGCCTACGCGCAGGCCCTGGCGGCCTACGCCACCGGGAGCCTGGAGGGCGTGGTGTCCTGGATCGTGTGGCAGGCCGAGGCTTTGCTCCTGGGCATCCAGGAGGCCCAGGCCGTGTGCCGGGCCGTGCAGGCAGGGACGACCGCCTTAGCGGCGCCTCCAGGTCAGCCAGGCGGCCAGGGCTCCCACGGCGCCTAGCGCCAGGGCCGAGGTCAGGGCCTCGGCCTGCTCGGGGCGCAGTTGCAGTGCTGCGGGCACCGGCGGGGCCAGCGGACGCCTGAGGGTCAGGGGCCGCTGGAAGTCCCTCACCATCCAGCCGGCCTGGGTCGCGTGGTGGCGCAGCTCGCGGTCCGGGTTGACGGCGACGGGGTGGCCCACGGCCTGGAGCATCGGCAGGTCTGAGACCGAGTCGGAGTAGGCCCACGAGGCTGCCAGGTCGATGCCGTGGGCGGCGGCGTCAGCCTCCAGCGCCTCGACCTTGGCGCCGTGGAGCAAGGATCGGGCGATCGCGCCGGTGAAGCGTCCCTCGGCGTCGGTCTCCATCTGCGTGGCCACCGCCCGGTCAGCGCCCACCAGGGCTGCGACCGGCTCGACCATCTCCTCCACGGAGGCCGAGACGATGACGACGTCGTGACCAGCCTCGTGATGAGCCTGGATGAGGTCCAGGGCCTCGGCGTAGACGGCCGGCTCGATCGCGGTGGACAGGGCCTGGTCCACCACCTCCTGGAGCCGACGGCGCTCCAGTCCGGCGGACATGGCGGCCAGCTGGCGCATGAGCCGTGCCGAGTGCTCCTCGTCCGCGCCCATGAGGAGGTAGGGCAGCTGGGCCACGACCCCGCGGGCCAGGGCGGAGGTGGAGATGAGCCCGGAGCGGCGCATCGGGTCGCCCAGGGCGAAGGTGGTGGAGGTCGCCAGCACGGTCTTGTCCAGGTCGAAGTAGGCGGCGCGGCGGGGTGCCTTGTCCACGATGACCTCCTGAGCCTCGTGCGGGTGGCCGGACGGCTGCTGGTTCCCTCGCATCGTACCGAGCCCGGGCTCCACAGGCAGGTCTCGTGACACCCCTGTCCACAGGGCTCGATCGGCCCAGGTGCGCCGGCACGGCAGGGGGGAGCACGCTCGGAGCAGGCGCCTGCCCGCGAGCCGGCCTCACCCGAGGCAGCCCGAGCCCGACCGCGCCGGCGAGCCCAGGAGGAGAGATGACCCGACCGAGCCCAACTGACCTGAAGACCGCGCCTGCTCGCCAGGCAGCGAACCAGCCTGAGGCCCGCCCGCCGGGGGCGGTGGTCGCCGTCGTTGCCGCCCGCGGGGGCCTGGGAGCCTCCTGCCTGTCCCTTCTCCTGGCACGCGCCCTGACGGTGGCCGGCCAGAAGGTCGCGCTCGTGGACGCAGACCCCGCCGGAGGGCTTGGCCTGCTCATGGGGACCGGGCCGGGGCCCGGGCTGCGGTGGGCGGACCTGCCGCAGCAGGAAACGGCCTTCCGCGTCAGCAGGCTCGTGGACGCCCTTCCCACCTGGCTGGGCATGAGGGTGATGACCGGGGACACCAGGGGCGGAGCGCGAAGCGAGGAGATCCTCGCGCCCGTGATCACGGCCCTGGCCAGCGTGCACGACGTCGTCGTCGTGGACCTGCCGCGCACCCTGCCGGTCCCACCGCAGGCCACGGTCCTGCTGCTCACGGCGCTCGACCTGCGCTCAGCAGCGGCCGCGCGGGTGCTTGCGCGGCGGATCGCGGGCGAGAGCCAGCGCCCGGTGCGTCTGGTGGTGCTGCAGGAGGGGGAGGACATCGACGTCGACGGTCTGGTGCGCACGACCGGGTGCCAGGTGATCGGTCCTATGGCCGTGGACCGATCGGTGGCCCAGCGCACTGCCAGGGGTGACGACGTCACACGCGGACGCGGTCGCGCACGCCGAGACGCCCGCGCCCTGGCCCACGCCCTCCTGGAAGAGCTTCAAGGCGTGGTGGCAGCGCCGTGAGCGGAGCGGAGGAGCTGGAGCGGGTGCGCGGCGCGCTGGCACGGGGTGCGAGCCTGAGCACCGCGCTGGAGGAGGAGAGCGACGCCGCCACCGGCATGGAGGGGTTGGCACGGCTCCATGAGCGCGTCCACCGCGAGGTCGAGGGAGCCGGCTCCTGGCTGCAGCCCCTGCTAGAGACCGACGGCGTCACGGACGTGCTCGTGGGAGCGGGGCGCAGCTGGATCGACCGGGGCCGCGGCCTGGAGGAGGTCCACCACGACCTGCCCGAGGACCAGGTGCGTGCGCTGGCCGTGCGCATGGCGGCCAGCGCTGGCAGACGCCTGGATGAGGCAAGCCCCGTCGTCGACGCCACGCTGGCCGACGGCACCCGGCTCAATGCCGTCCTGCCCCCGTTGAGCGCGGACGGCACCCTCATCTGCCTGCGCACGAGCCGCCCCCAGGCCTTCAGCCTGGCCGAGCTGATCGCGGCGGGCACGCTGACCCCGAGCCTGGCCGAGGTCCTGGCCGCCCTCGTGGCGGGACGGGCCTCCTGCTTGGTCACCGGCGCCACGGGCACCGGCAAGACGACCCTGCTGGCATCCCTGCTCTCCCTGGTGGAGCCCACTGAGCGCATCGTGTGCATCGAGGAGGCCAGCGAGCTGCGGCCCAACCACCCTCACGTCATCCACCTGCAGGAGCGTCAGGCCAACGTCCAGGGCGTGGGAGAGGTGACGATGACCTCCCTGGTGCGTACCGCGCTGCGCATGCGCCCGGACCGCATCGTGCTGGGGGAGTGCCGTGGCCCCGAGGTCCGCGAGGTGCTCACGGCGCTCAACACCGGCCACGAAGGAGGATGGGCGACCCTGCACGCCAACGCCCCGGTAGACGTGCCAGCGCGCCTGACGGCGCTGGGCGCGCTGGCCGGAATGGACGAGGCCACCGTGGCTGCCCAGGCGGCCAGTGCCCTGGACGTCGTCATCCACCTGCAGCGGCTCGCGTGCCAAAGGAGCGGGCCAGGCGGCGGGGTGCCTGGCTCGCGCAGGGCACGGCGCGAGGAGGGCCCCAGCGTGCAGCGTGTGGTGACCTCGCTCGGGGTGCTCCTGAGGGAGGAGGACTCGGGCCGCCTCGTGTGCCGCGAGGCCCTGCACCTGCGCGACGGCGCTCTCCTGCCAGGTCCCGGACACGCTCAGCTGGTGGCGCTGCTCAGACGCGCAGGAGAGGCGGGGCTGCCATGACCCCGGCCGCGCTGCTCGTTGCGCTCCTGCTCGCGCTCGCGGTCACGGTGCTGCTCCTGCCGGCACGCCGGGACGCCAGCGTCCTGGAGCAGATCGAAAGGGGCCCGGCAGGCGGCGCGAGGCTGCCCGGGCCGAGGGCCCGGGACCTTGACCTTGGGCTGGTGCTGACCGAGGTGGCCACACTCCTGCGTGCCGGGGCCCCGACCGAACGTGCCTGGAGCCGCGCCCTGAGGCGTCACGGCCTGTGCGAGGGCGTCAGTCCGGGGACGGACGGCGTGCCACCCGCCCTGTGGCAGGTGGCCGACCTGGCATCCAGGTCCTGGCGACCGCGGCGCAAGGACGGGCGATGGGCGTGGCATCCTCCCTGGCCGCCGGGGCGACAAGGTGCGGCCAGGCGTGAGGCGACGGCGGCTGCCGTGCCCGGGGCCGTGGCCGCCTGCAGGCTGAGTGCGGCGCTCGGGGCGCCCCTGGCGGCCGTGCTGGAGGCGGTGGCGCAGGGGGTGGCGGAGTCGGGTCGGGCTGAGGCCTCGCGGCGCACCGCGTTGTCAGCACCACAGGCCACCGCCCGGTTACTGGCCTGCCTGCCGCTGCTCGGCCTGGCGCTGGGGACGGCCGTCGGCGCGCGGCCCCAGGAGGTGCTGTTGGGCGGTGGGCTGGGCAGCGTGCTGGGTCTGCTCGGGATCGGCCTCATGACGGCGGGGCACTACCTCACCCGTCGCCTCGTCCGGGCGGCCGAGTCAGCCAGCGAGGGCGTGGACGAGGCGCTGGTGCTCGACCTTGCGGCGGCGGCACTGTCCTGCGGTTCCTCCTTGCCCAGGACGCTGGAGGCTCTGGCCTCGGCCTTGGACGAGCCTGCGTGCGGCGTTGTGGCTCGTGGCCTCCTGCTGGGAGCGGGGTGGCAGGAGGCCTGGCGCGCCGCGCAGGACGAGGACTGGCGTGCGCGGCGGCAGAACCTGGAGGCCTGCCTGCGTCCGGGCTGGGAGGACGGAGCCTCGCCGGTACCGCTCCTGGCTGCTACGGCTGCCAGCCTGCGTTCGGGGCGCCAGGCGCGGGACCAGGAGGCAGCCGAACGCCTGGCCGTGCGGCTCGTGGTGCCGCTAGGGCTGTGCCACCTGCCTGCCTTCATCGCCCTGGGCATCGTGCCGGTGGTGGCCAGTCTCGGGCTGGATCTGCTGGGCGCCTAGCACTGCTACCTCATGCGTCTAGCCATGGTGCGCCATATGCGCTGTGAGGGCAGGGCGGTGGCGTGGCACCATGTGGCTATGGCCGTTCCCCGCAAGCTTCTTAGCCACGACGAGGTCGTGGTGCGACACATGCACACCCACCCCAAGGTCCTCCTGTGGCGTATCTCCCTGGAGATCGTCCTGCTGGCTGCGGCCATCACCGGGACGGTCCTGGCTCCTGACTCCTGGAACCCCTGGGGACTGGGCGCGATCTGGGTGCTGTTCCTGGTGATCTCCGTCCCGCTGTTCCTCCTGCCCTGGATGCGCTGGGCGTGCACCACCTACACGGTCACCACCAAGCGCGTGATCACCCGTGCAGGGATCATCAACAAGACCGGGCATGACCTGCCGCTGACGCGGATCAGTGACATCCAGCAGGAACGCACCATCACTGACCGGATCTTCGGGGCGGGCACGCTCAGCCTGCAGACCAGTGCGGACGATCCCCTCCTGCTCGTGGACGTGCCCCAGGTCCAGACCGTCCAGGTGGAGATCTCCAATCTCATCTTCCACGACCCCCAGGGCGCGATCGACGCCGACCCCACGCGCTGAGCGGGCCGGGGCCCCGGTGGCAGCCGGCCGCGCCTGAGGCCGGGGAATGCCGAGGCCGGGCAGGACGTTGGGGCTGAGGCAGCCGACGCCGTCGGACACCACCGTCCCAGGAGGCCCCATGAAGCTCAGTGTCCTCGAACAGATTCCGCTCTTTGCCGGGCGCAGCCCGCGCGAGGTGATCGGCCAGCTCGTGCGTCTGGGCCAGGGCGTCGAGGGGGCCGGCTTCGACCGGCTGTGGATTGCCGAGCACCACAACACCTCGGCCTTCGTCTCCTCCGCCCCGGACCTGCTCATGATGCACGTGCTGGATGCCACCGAGCGCATTCACGTGGGCTCGGGAGGGGTGATGGCGATGCACTACGGCAGCCTGCAGATGGCTGAGCGCTTCGCCACCCTGGCCACCCTCCACCCCGGACGGGTGGACATGGGACTCGGGCGCGCCCCGGGTGGGGACATGCTGGCGGCCCACGCCCTGAACCAGAACCGGGTCCTCGATCCCGACTCCATCAACGTCCTCATCGAGGAGACCAAGGGCCTGCTGCTTGACGAGCTGCCCGCTACCCACCCCTACGCCGGGATCACGGTTAGCCCGCGCCCGTCCGTCATGCCCGAGATGTGGTTGCTGGGCTCGTCCGGGCAGTCCGCGGCCTGGGCCGGCGAGCACGATCTCAACTACGCCTACGCGCAGTTCTTCACCGGTCACCAGGACCCGCGCGTCATGGAGCACTACCGCGCCCACCTGCCTGAGGGCGCCACCAGCGGCCAGGCCCTGTCCGCCCTGTGCGTCTCGGCCGCCGCCACTCGCGAGGAGGCCTGGGAGCAGGCGCTGGTAGCCGGCGACTTCCGCCTGACGCTGCGCACCGGTCGCGGCTCGACGGAGGGGTTCCGCACACCTGACCAGATCCCGGCCGAGCGCCGCGAGCAGGTGGAGAGCTACCTGGCTCAGGACACCTCCGTGATCATCGGCACCTATGACGAGGTCGCCGAGGTCATCTCCTCCTTCGCTGCCAACCACGGCACCGAGGAGATCATGCTCATCAGCTATATCGACGACGTCGAGGCCAAGATCCGTCAGTACCGCGAGCTCGCTCACCGCGTGCTGCCCACGCGCTGACCTCCACGGATCTGCACTCCGATCCCGGTACGGTCGAGGCATGACCTCCTACGCGCCACCGACCTGCACCCCGGACCAGGCTGCTGACCTGCGCAAGGACCTGGAGGCCACAGGCTGGGGCGTGGACGCCGTCGCCCACCTGCTCGGCGAGGTGGCTGACGCCGCGCTGCGCCGTGAGATCCGCCTGCCTGCCCTGCGTGCGCTGGGGCGCGTCCTGGCCGAGGACCGCTCCGCCGGCGCGACCCCGACGCCGACGGCGGTGCTCACTGCCCTGTTCATGCTTGGGCAGGCCGTGCCCGCCCGTGAGCTGGACTGGGCGCTGCGGCGTACCCGCACGGCAGGAGCCGTGGCCATGGGCCTGGTGGAGTCCCTGCCTGAGGAACCCAGCCAGGGCGCGGCGCGCGGGCCCCTAGTCCGGGCCTGCGTGGACCTGCGCCCTCACGAGGTGAGTGGTCTGGGCCAGGACGGTGCCGACCTGCGCTGGTGGGTTGCCTCGGACCTGGGAGAGCTGGAGACCGGGCGCGCCCTGGAACCGGACCACGTGCTGGGGATCGGAGGCGCCGGGCTGACGCTGGCCAGCCTGACCCCGCGTCAGCCTGTGCGCACCGCCCTGGACCTGGGGTGCGGCTGCGGCATCCAGGCCCTCTACCTCCTCCAGCACGCCGAGCACGTGGTGGCCACGGACATCTCCACCCGGGCGCTGGCCTTCACCGCTTTCAACGCCGCCCTGGCCGGGGCGGACCCTGAGCGCCTGGAGCTGGTTCAGGGCTCCTTCCTGGAGCCTGTGGCCGGACGCCGCTTCGATCTCATCGCCACCAACCCTCCGTTCGTGCTGACCCCGCCTGCCGTGCGCGAAGCGGGGCTGCCACTCATGGAGTACCGCGACGCCGGGCGCCCGGTGCTGCCCGAGCTCGTGCCCGCGCTGGGCGATCACCTGGAGGTCGGGGGCACGGTGGTCATGCTCGGCAACTGGGAGCACCACCGCTTCCAGGACTGGCGCGAGCGCGTGGAGGCCTGGCTGCCTGCGGACGTCGACGCGTGGGTCATCGAGCGCGAGACCCAGGACCCGGTGGAGTACGCCACCATGTGGCTGCGCGACGGCGGTGCGGTGCCGGAGAGGGACCTGGCTGGTTTCGAGGCGGCCCTGGGCGCCTGGATCGAGGACTTCGAGGAGCGTGGCGTGGAGGAGATCGGCTTCGGCTACCTCCTGCTGCACCGCCCTGACCCCCAGCACGACGGCGGGACCCGCCAGCCCTGGCGGGTCCTGGAGGAGGTGGCGACCCAGCCGACCGGCCCGCTGGCCGAGCACCTGGCGCGCTCGGTCGAGGTGCGTAGTGGCCTGGCGGCCATGACCGACGCGCAGGTGGCCGAGCTCCACCCCGTCCTGGCGCCTGACGTCACCGAGGAGCGTCACCTGCGTCCCGGAGACGACGAGCCCACGGTCATCCTGCTGCGGCAGGGCGCTGGCTTCGCCCGCACCATCCAGGCTGACACGGCCCTGGCGGCCCTGGCGGGAGTGGCTGACGGCGAGCTGAGCGTGGCGCAGGTGGCCGACGCCGTCGCCTCACTGCTCCAGGTGGACCCGGCCGCACTGCGGGCGCAGATGGTCCAGTCCACCAGGCGGCTGGCCGCAGACGGGTTCGTGGAGCTGTGAGTACCCAGCGCGCGGCTTCCCTCGGGCGCACCGCCGTCGTGCTGCGGCGGCGTGCCGTGGCCCTGGCGCTCGCCAGCTTCGCCACGGTGCTGGGCAGCTGGTACCTCATGGTGGCCACCCGCGCCGGCCAGCTGGTGGAGCAGGCCGCGATCACGGGCTCGTTCATCGGGGCCCGCTTTGTCACCAGCCAGGCTCGCTGGCTGCTGTCGACCGTCTCGATGCCCGCGGCGGTCGCCCTGGTCATGGTCATCCTCGTCATCGGCCTGTGGGGCAGCGCCCGGCGGCGTGCCTGGTGGGCGGCGGCCGTGGTGGTTGCCGTCAACGTCTCGACCCAGGTCCTCAAGCACTGGGTGCTCACGCGCCCGGACTACGGGGTGAGCCTGCGCTACGACGGCGCGAACACCCTGCCCTCGGGCCACACGGCGATGGCCGCCTCGGCAGCCGTGGCCCTGGTGCTCGTCGTCGGTCCAGCCTGGCGGAGCGCTGCGGCGTGGGCAGGTGCCGCCCTGGCGGCGCTCATGGGCTACTCCACCCTCGTGTGCCAGTGGCACCGACCGGCTGACGTGGTGGCGGCCATCGCCCTGGCAGTGGGCTGGGCGGCCCTCGCTGTGGCCTGTGGGGCCTGGAACTCACCTGCTGACCTTGATCCGCCCCGGCTCCCGCGTGCCGGTGGCGACGGCGTGGCTCGCCGCCCGCGTCACCCGCGTCACCTGCGGGTGCTCGTGTGGGGCGGAGCGGTGTGCGGCGTGCTCGGCGTGGCGCTGACGGTGGTGACCTGGGTCCGCCTGGAGAACGCGGCGAGCCGAACGGTGTCCTTCATGGCCTACGTCGGTGGCGCGCTGGGGACGGTGGCCGTGGCTGCGGTCGGGATCGGGCTGCTGGCAGGCCTGGGGCGGCCGCGTTCGTGAGGCACCGTGGGCGCCGTTGCCCCCAGGCTCAGGACGGGCGAGGTCGTGCGGGGTCATGCGGTTGCGGTGACGGTCCCGCTCGTGTGAAGGTCATGCCCGGTACGCTCTTCGCAGTGCCGATGTCCTTCACGCGTCTCAAAGGAGAACAGGATGACCACCGATGCGACCGCCAGCTCTGAGGAGGCACTGCTCAGCCAGTCATCGACCCGGTCTGGCGATGTCGCCGACTCGCGGCTGAGCCCTCAGCTGGCTCGTGCGGTGCGGGCCCTGGCCGCCCGAGGTGCTGTGCTGCTGCGCAACGAGGACCAGACGCTGCCGCTGCAGGCCAGCGAGCCGGTGGCCTTGCTGGGCCGTGTCCAGAAGGACTGGATCGCCGTCGGCTACGGCTCGGGTGGTGACGTCAACGCGCCCTACGTCACCAACCTGCTGGACTGCCTGCGAGAGCAGGGCGTCGCCGTCGACTCCGAGCTGGCAGCCCTGTACGAGCAGTGGTGCCAGGCCAACCCCGTCGACCCAGGCACGGAGTGGGGCAAGTGGCCGCTGAGCTTCCCTGAGATGGAGCTGGCTGACGACGTCGTCGCTGCGGCCGCGCAGCGCGCGCGCACCGCCGTGGTGGTCATCGGCCGGGCTGCAGGTGAGGACCGTGAGTCCGTCCTGGAACCGGGCTCCTACTACCTCCAGGACGCCGAGCGCCGCCTCCTGGAGCAGGCAGTGCGTTCCTTCGAGCGCACCGTGGCCGTCGTCGTCACCGGCAACGTCATGGACCTGGCCTGGGCTGAGGAGCTGGGTGTGGACGCCCTGCTGCTGGCCTGGTGCGGTGGCATGGAGGGTGGCCGCGCCATCGCGGACGTCCTCACCGGTGCCGCCGAGCCGGGCGGTCGCCTCACGGACACGATCGCCCGGACCTACGAGGACTACCCGTCCGCTGGCCACTTCGGTGACCCGGAGGCCAACGAGTACACCGAGGACGTCTTCGTCGGCTACCGCTACTTCGAGACCTTCGCGCCCGAGGCGGTCCTCTACCCCTTCGGCTTTGGTTTGGGCTACTCCCAGCACGAGATCACCGGCGAGGGCGTGGAGCTGACCGAGGACGGCGCCTGCGTGGCCGTCACCGCCGTCAACACCGGAGACCTGCCCTCCTCGACCGTCGTCCAGGTCTACGTGGCCAAGCCGGGTGGAGGCCTGAGCCAGCCCGTGCGTGAGCTGGCCGGCTTCGGACGCACCGAGCAGCTGGCACCGGGTGAGGGTGAGGAGCAGGTCATCGACGTCCCCTGGCGGGACATGGCCTCCTACGACGACTCGGGCGTCACCGGCCACCGCTTCGCCTGGGTCCTGCCGGCCGGTACCTACACCTTCTACGTCGGCTCCGACGTGCGCTCGGCCCAGGCTGCCGGCAGCGTCGAGGTCGAGGAGACGCTCGTCGTCGAGCAGCTGGAGCAGGCTGCGGCCCCCGCCGCGGACCACCCCTTCGGGCGTCTGGCGCGTCAGGAGGACGAGTCCGGGACGATCGTGCGCGGCTCGGAGCCTGTGCCGGTCAGCGAGGTGGACCTGCGTGAGCGGATCCTGAGCCGCCTGCCCCAGGCCCTGACGCCTGCACAGGGTGAGGGCGAGCCGGCGGTGCGCTTCGAGGACGTCCAGGCGGGCCGAGCTAGCCTGCAGGACTTCGTCGTCTCCCTCAGTCCCAAGGACCTGTCCTGCCTGGCCTACGGTGACGTGACCATGGACTCCCCGCTGGGTGCCAAGGGCAATGCCGGCGCGCTGGGCGGCGTGACGCAGGAGCTGCGCGCCCTGGGTGTGCCGCCGTCGATCACGACTGACGGCCCCTCGGGGATCCGCCTGGCGGCGACCGCCTCCCTGCTGCCTTGCGGCACGGCCCTGGCCTCGACCTGGGACCCGGAGGCCGTGGAGGAGATGGCGGCCCTGCACGGCGAGGAGATGGCGGCGCTGGGCTCGGACATCCTGCTCAGCCCCGGCATGAACATCCACCGTGACCCGCTGTGCGGGCGCAGCTTTGAGTACTACTCCGAGGACCCGCTGCTGACCGGCCTCATGGGCTCGGCGGTGGTCTCGGGCGTCCAGTCCACCGGTCGGGCTGCCTGCCCCAAGCACTTCGCGGCCAACAACCAGGAGACCAACCGCATCTTCAATGACTCGCGGGTCTCCGAGCGCGCCCTGCGCGAGATCTACCTGCGTGGGTTCGAGATCGTGGTGACCGAGGCGGCTCCCAAGGTGCTCATGACCTCCTACAACAAGGTCAACGGCGTGTGGGCCCACTACCACTACGACCTGGTGACCACGATCCTGCGTCGCGAGTGGGGCTACGAGGGCCTGGTCATCACTGACTGGTGGATGCGCATGGCTCAGGACCCGACCTTCCCGGCGCTGCGTGACTCGGCCTACCGCGTGCGTGCAGGTGTGGATGTGCTCATGCCCGGTGGGGACAAGCACTTCTCCACCGTCCGCGATGACGCGATCATGGACTCCTACGGCCAGGAGGAGGGCATCACGCTGGGTGAGATGCAGGCGACGGCGGCGCACGTGCTGCGCTTCCTCGTGTCCTGACTGACTGCTCCTGGCTGAGGAACGGTCCTCGCGGAAGGACGTCCTGGCTCGGGAGGTGTTCTCGCTGGGGAACGCCTTGGCCAGGGAGCTGTCTTCACATGAGGAACATGTGGCCCGGGAGCTGTCCTGGCTGAGGAAGATCTTGGTCCGGGAGCCTGGGGCCGTGGTGCTGTGACGAGGCGCCCCCACAACCATCAACGGTTGCGGGGGCGCCTTCTCGTGTTGTTCGCCGCTACCCCGTGGTGCCCGCGGCTACCCCGTTCTGTCCTTCGCTACCCCAAGCTGCTGCTCGCTACCCCGTCGCGCGCGCTAGGGGGTAGCGAAGAGCGCGAAGGGGTGGCGACGGCGGTAGTGATGGTGCGCTAAGGGGTAGCAGACCTAGGCCGCGGGCAGGTGGACCGTGAAGGTGGTGCCGTGCTCTCCCGCGGGGGATTCCTCGGCCCGGACCGAGTCGACGGTGAGGACGCCGCCGTGCGCCTGGACGATGGCCAGCGCGATGCACATGCCCAGGCCCGTTGAGCCGGTGCGCCGCTCGCGTGAGGCGTCACCGCGGGCAAAACGCGCGAAGAGCCGGTCCCGGACGGCTGGGCCGATCCCTGGGCCATCGTCTGAGATCGAGATGACCAGGTGCCCGACGGACGGCGTGCGCGGGAGGGCTCGGGCGCCCAGGCGTTGTCCTCCATAACCGCCGGCTGCGGGGGCACGGGGCGGGTGTCGTAGCGCAGGCTCGTCACCACGTGCGTGCCAGCGGGAGTGTGGACACGGGCGTTGGTGAGGAGGTTGACGAAAACCTGGCGCAGTCGCGCCTCGTCCACCATGAGCGCTGGGAGCTCGGCCTCCTCGCCGTCCTCGGCCTCCGCCGCCTCATCGCTGTCCTGTGAGGAGGACCCCTGCGCCGGGGCGTCAGCCAGCGCGGACAGGTCGAGCTCCCACTGCTGGTTCGGGCCGGCCGCTCGGGCGTCGGCAACGGTATCGAGGAGGATGCCCAGCAGGTTCGTCTCCTGGTAACGCAGCTCGCGACCTGCCTCCAGGCGGGCCAGGAGCAGGAGGTCCTCCACCAGGCCGGTCATGCGCACGGCCTCGGAGCGGACCCGGTCCAGGGCGTGGACGGCGGAGACAGGCAGCTCGACGTCGCCCCCCTCCCGCTGGATGAGCTCGGTGTAACCGCGGATGGAGGCCAGAGGAGTCCGCAGCTCGTGGGAAGCGTCAGCCACGAACTGCCGGACCTGGGTCTCCGAGCGCTGGCGCGCGGCCAAGGCCGAGTCAACATGGTCGAGGAGGATGCTGAGCGCGGTACCGACCTGCCCCACCTCCTGGGAGGAGGACAGGTCCTCATCATCCACGCGCTCGTCGATGCGCACCTCGCCGTGGGCCAGGGGCTGGGAGGCCACACGCTCGGCCGTGGCGGCCACACGCTCCAGCGGCCCGAGGGAGGCGCGGACCATGGAGCGCCCGACGGTGGCGGCGATGACGGCGCCGATACCAGCGATGATGGCCTCGACGAGGAGCTGGGTACGGATGAGCTCGTTGTCCGAGGCCATGGACAGGCCGGTGATGACGATCTTGCCGGTCTCTGACTCCTCGCTCACCAGGACCCGGTACTCGCCCAGCGAGGCGACGGAGGTGCTCACGGGCCTGCCAGTGACCTTGAGGGATAGCAGGTCCGAGATCTCCTCGGAGGAGAGGTTCTGGTAGACCCCGTGGGCGTCGATGTACCCCGCCTTGACGGCGCCAGAGGGCGAGGCGACGACGCTCAGCGTGCCGGTGGACTGACCAGCGGCATCGAGCCCGGCGGGAGGATCCTGGGCAGGCCTGCTCTCGGGGGAGATCGCGCCACCGCTGTCTTGCGCCTGGGTAGGCCGGTCCTCAATGTCATGACGGCGCACGGCGGCACGCTCATTGGCCGCCAGGAGCTGGGTGTCCAGGCGGTCCATGAGGGTGTGGCGCAGGGTGAGGGTCGAGAAGACCCCCATCAGCGCGCTCATGATGAACATGAGCCCGAGGATGCCGACGGCCAGGCGCGTGCGCAGGCTGTGGCCCCGGGCGGCAGAGGCCCGCGGGCTGTCGTCACCGGATCCTGACGCGGTCTGAGAAGGCGGAGGGGTCACGGACACCGGGGGAGAGTACGCGGGGGCGCCCGGCGCCGCCCACACCTCAGCGCGTCGGCGGTGCGGCGTCCGCCGGCTTGAGGACGTAGCCGACTCCACGCATCGTGTGGATCATCGGCTCGCGGCCCTTGTCGATCTTGCGGCGCAGGTAGGAGATGTAGAGCTCGACGATGTTGTCCTGGCCGCCGAAGTCGTAGTTCCACACGCGGTCCAGGATCTGCGGCTTGGACAGCACACGGCGGGGGTTGCGCATGAGGTAGCACAGCAGCTCGAACTCGGTGGCGGTCAGGTGAATCTCCGTGTCACCGCGCCAGACCTCGTGAGAGTCCTCGTCCATGCGCAGGTCGCCGACCTCCAGCACATGGTCGTCCTGCTCGGCGTGGGCGCCGGAACGGCGCAGCAGGGCGCGCAGACGTGCCACAACCTCTTCCAGGGAGAAGGGCTTGGTCACGTAGTCGTCGCCACCGGCGGTCAGTCCGGACACGCGGTCCTCGACCGCGTCCTTGGCTGTGAGGAAGAGAACGGGGACAGAAGGCTGGCGGCCACGGATACGACGCATGACCTCCAGGCCGTCAAAGTCCGGCAGCATGATGTCCAGCACGACGACGTCGGGCTCGATCTCCTGCGCGGCCTGGACAGCCTTGACACCGGTGGCCGCAGTCGTCACGTCCCAGCCTTCGTAACGAAGCGCGGAGGCGAGAAGGTCGGCCAGCATCTGCTCGTCGTCGACGACAAGAACTCGTACCGGAGAGCCGTCGGGCGCGTCAGGGTGGTAGCAGGGGTACTCATAGCCTGAAGTCAACACGAGTCGTCTGTGATGAGGCTGTGAAAATGTAAGAAGTCTGTGCGTCGCACCAGTGCGTTACAGTCGGGACGTCCGCGGCTGCCGTGCCCTGATCCTATGCACAGGCGTCCGATACTCGCACTCCGGCCCCGAAGAAGGTTCACGTGTCCAAGAAGCTCGTCATCGTCGAGTCGCCGAACAAGGTCCGCTCGATCGCGGGGTACCTCGGCTCGGACTTTGACGTCGAGGCCTCCGTCGGGCACATCCGCGACCTGGCCCAGCCCTCTGAGCTCCCGGCGGCAGAGAAGAAGGGGCCGTACGGCAAGTTCGCCGTCGATGTCGAGCACGGTTTCAAGCCCTACTACGTGGTCAACCCGGACAAGAAGAAGACCGTCGCCCAGCTGAAGAAGGCGCTCAAGGACGCTGACGAGCTCTACCTCGCTACCGATGATGACCGCGAGGGAGAGGCGATCGCCTGGCACCTGCTGGAAGTCCTCAAACCCAAGGTCCCCGTCAAGCGCATGACCTTCACGGAGATCACCAAGGAGGCGGTCACCCGAGCCCTGGAGTCCACCCGTGAGCTGGACACGGACCGGGTCGATGCCCAGGAGACTCGCCGCATCCTCGATCGCCTCGTCGGCTACGAGGTCTCGCCGGTGCTGTGGCGCAAGGTGCGCGCGGGCCTGTCGGCCGGGCGCGTGCAGTCGGTGGCCACCCGTCTGGTGGTCGAGCGCGAGCGCGAGCGCATGGCCTTCAAGGCGGCCGGCTACTGGGGCGTGGAGGCCGAGCTGGGGACCACCGGCTCGCTGGAGGAGTCCGGACGCACCTTCACCGCACGGCTGGCTACCCTCGACGGCCGCCGCGTGGCTACGGGACGTGACTTTGGTGACGACGGCGCCCTGCGCCCGGCCGCCGTCAAGGCTCACACCGTCCACCTCCACGAGGGCGGGGCCCGCGCCGTCGCCGACGCCGTCATGGCCTCGGCCCCGACCGTGACCGAGATGGAGACCAAGCCCTACAAGCGCCGCCCGGCGGCGCCCTTCACCACCTCCACCCTCCAGCAGGAGGCCTCGCGCAAGCTGCGGATGAACCCGCGCGAGACCATGCGGGTGGCTCAGGGCCTGTACGAGAACGGCTACATCACCTACATGCGTACGGACTCCACGGTGCTGTCCGGCCAGGCCGTGGCGGCCGCTCGCGCGCAGGTGGCCGAGCTCTATGGAGCGCAGTACGTGCCGGCCAAGCCACGCCTGTACGCCACCAAGACCAAGGGCGCGCAGGAGGCTCACGAGGCCATCCGCCCGGCCGGAGACCACTTCCGCACTCCGGCCCAGGTGGCCGGTGCGCTCTCCGGCGCCCAGTTCCGCCTCTACGAGCTCATCTGGAAGCGCACCGTGGCCTCGCAGATGGCCGACGCCGTCGGCCAGACCGCCACGGTCAAGGTGGAGGTCCCGCTCAAGGAGGCCAAGGGTGGGGCCCGGGACTCCGGCGTCACCTTCCGTACGGCCGGCTTCACGGCGTCGGGCACGGTCATCACCTTCCGTGGCTTCCTGGCCGCCTACGAGGAGGGCCGGGACGCTGAGCGCTACGAGGCCGAGCCGGGCAAGGCGGGCGCGGCAAGCGCCGGTGAGGTACGCCTGCCGGCTATGGAGGTCGGGGACGTCCTGGACGCCAAGGTGGCCGAGGCCTCTGGCCACGAGACGACGCCGCCGCCGCGCTACACCGAGGCGAGCCTGGTCAAGGCCCTGGAGGAGCGGGAGATCGGACGCCCCTCGACCTACGCGGCGACGATGTCCACCATCGCTGACCGCGGTTACGTCGAGCACCGGGGCCAGGCACTGGTACCCACCTGGCTTGCTTTCGCCGTCACCCGGCTGCTGGAGGAGAACTTCTCCGAGCTGGTTGACTACGACTTCACGGCCTCGATGGAGGCGGATCTGGACCGTATCGCCGCCGGCGAGGAGGACCGGGTGGCGTGGCTGACCCGCTTCTACTACGGGGACGGCGACGGCCAGGGAGCGCAGCCGGGCGAGGGGCCCGAGCAGGGCCTGAAGGCCATGCTGGACAACCTCGGCGAGATCGACGCCCGCGCCGTCAACTCCATTGAGATCGGTGAGGGCATCACGCTGCGGGTGGGGCGCTACGGGCCCTACCTGGAGGATGAGGAGGGCAAGCGGGCCAACGTCCCGGCCGGCGTCGCCCCGGACGAGCTGACGGTGGCCAAGGCCAAGGAGCTGTTCGAGCGCGCGGCTGACGACGGGCGCGAGCTGGGCGTGGACCCCTCCACCGGGCACGTCATCATCGCCAAGGACGGGCGTTACGGTCCCTACGTCACCGAGGTTCTGCCGGAGCCGGAGGGCACGCAGGAGCCGCAGGACGAGGCTGCGCCGAAGAAGCGGACGAGCAAGGCCAAGACGGGCCCGAAGCCCCGGACGGCCTCCTTGTTCAAGAGCATGGGCCTGTCCACGGTGACGCTGGAGCAGGCGCTGGACCTGCTCAGCCTGCCGCGGGTGGTGGGCCAGGACGCCGAGGGCGTGGACATCACCGCCCAGAACGGCCGCTACGGGCCCTACCTGAAGAAGGGTACGGACTCCCGCTCCCTGGAGAGTGAGGAGCAGCTGTTCACCGTGACGCTGGAGCAGGCTCTGGAGATCTTCGCCCAGCCCAAGCGCCGGCGTGGTCAGGCGGCTCCCAAGGCTCCGCTGCGTGAGCTGGGCACGGACCCGGTCTCGGGGCGTCCCGTGGTGATCAAGGACGGCCGCTTCGGTCCCTACTTCACGGACGGGGAGACCAACGTGACGCTGCGTCGCGGTGACGACCCGGCCACGGTCACCCCGGAGCGGGCGTATGAGCTCCTGGCGGAGAAGCGGGCCAAGGGGCCGGCCAAGAAGCGCACCACCCGCAAGACGACGGCGAAGAAGACGACGACGAAGAGGAAGACCTCCGCTCGCGGATGATCTCGGGGCCTGTCTGCCAGGCGTGAGCCAGACCGTGCGCTCGCGGACCCCGGGCCTGACCGTGCGGGCTTCCTCCCGCCGCCCTGCGGGCGAGTCGCTCGCGCAGGCCTAGCCGGAGCCGACTGTCGCCGCGGGTGGGTGGCGCGGGCAGATTCGTGTCCCACCCTCCGGCTACCCTGGCGCCGTGACCCACGAACACCGTGACCTGCCCCTCGCCCCCGGCTCCCAGGCCGGGCCAGGCCTGTTCCTCAGCTTCGAGGGCGGCGACGGCGTCGGCAAGACCACCCAGATCCACCGTCTGAGTGGTCTGCTGGAGGCCGCCGGGGTTGACTGCCTGGTCACCCGCGAGCCCGGTGGGACCGAGCTGGGCGCCGAGATCCGCCGGCTCCTGCTGCACGGGGGCGAGGTCTCGGCGCGCGCTGAGGCGCTGCTCTACGCCGCGGACCGCGCCCACCACGTGCAGACCCGGGTGCGCCCGGCCCTGGCCAGGGGCGGCGTCGTCATCACGGACCGCTATCTCGACTCCTCGGTCGCCTACCAGGGGGCGGCTCGCAGCCTCGGGTCCCAGGAGGTTCGGGATCTGTCACTGTGGGCCACCCAGGGCCTGCTGCCGGACCTGACCATCCTGCTGGACGCCGAGCCTGGGATCGCGGCGCGTCGTGCGGGCGAGCGTGCGGCCCTGGACCGCCTGGAGCGTGAGCCCAGCTCCTTCCACGTCGCCCTGCGTGAGGAGTTCTTGGCTCTGGCGGCAGCGGAGCCAGGGCGCTTCGTCGTCATCGATGCCGATCGCGGCGTCGAGGAGGTCGCCGAGCAGGTTACGGCCGCGGTCGTCAGGCTCATCCGCTCCAGGACTGAGTCTCCCGGTGGCCATGTCCCTCAGGCTGACGCCTCCCACAGCCAGGTCCCTCACCCAACAGGCGGCGCCTGGGCTGCTCTGAGCGCCTTCGCGGCCACCTACGGCGGCAGGGAGGTGGGACGATGAGCGTGTGGGAGGACGTCGTCGGCCAGGAGCAGGTGGTGGCCACCTTCCAGGCAGCTGCTGCCGCGGCGCGTCTGCGAGCCCTGGAGCGTGAGGACGCGGGGACGGCGCGCGAGGCTCAGACACGGCCGGGTGGAGGCGCCCAGGGCGGCGTGGACGCCTCGGCCATGACTCACGCCTGGCTCGTCACTGGCCCGCCGGGCTCCGGGCGCTCGAACGCGGCCAGGGCCTTCGCGGCTGCCTTGCAGTGCACCGGGCCGCAGCCTGGGTGCGGGCAGTGCAAGGCCTGCCGGGACGTCATGAGCGGCTCCCACCCCGATGTGGTTCGCCTGGCCACGGACAAGCTCCTCATCACCATGGAGGAGGTCAAAGAGCTCATCGGTGAGGCCCAGCGTCGGCCCTGGACCGGGCGCTGGCGCGTCATCCTCGTCGAGGACGCCGATCGCATGGTCGAGCGCACCACGAACGTGCTGCTGAAGTCCATCGAGGAGCCCCCGCCCCAGACGGTGTGGATCCTGTGCACCCCCTCGGCTGACGACGTCCTGCCCACCATCCGCTCGCGCTGCCGCCTGGTGACGCTGCGGATCCCCCCGGCGGACGCCGTCGCCGAGCTGCTGGTGCGCCGTGACGGGGCGGATCCCGCCCTGGCAGCCCGGGCCGCGAGGGCCAGCCAGTCCCATATCGGCCTGGCCCGCCACCTGGCGACCGACCCTGGCGCGTGGGAGCGGCGTCGTCGGCTCCTGCTGGCACCGGTGAGCCTGCGCAGCGTTGGGGACGCCGTGCTGGCGGCCGCCGAGCTCGTCGACAGCGCTGAGGCCGAGGCTAAGGAGGCCACTGAGCAGCGTGACGCCGCTGAGAAGGCCGAGCTCCTGCGTGCCCTGGGCATGGAGGGAGACGCCAAGGTTCCCCCGGCGCTGCGTGCGCAGGTCAGGCAGCTGGAGGAGGACCAGAAGCGGCGGGCCAAGCGCGCCCGCACGGACGTCCTGGACCGGGCGATGATCGACCTCCTGTCCTTCTATCGCGACGTGCTGGCCACGCAGATGGGATCGGACGTCGAGCGGGTCAACACGGACCTTGACGAGGTGGTGACGCAGGTGGCGCGCAGCACCGGTGCTCCCCAGTCCCTGGCCCGGATCGCGGCGATCGAGGAGTGCCGGGAGCGCCTGCGCTCCAACGCGGCGCCGCTGCTGGCGGTCGAGGCGCTCATGGTCCAGCTCCGTCCGCAGGCCTGAGGCTGGCTCTGCCCGGCGCGAGTGTGCAGGTAGCGCCTTGGCAGTGCAGGACGAGGCTGCACACTGGTTGTCACACCTGCACACTCACGGCTCAGTGACCGGCCGCTACCTCGCGCTCGCGGGCCGGAGCGAGCTCGGTGGCCGCCCAGGTTGACAGCAGGGCCAGGGCGTCAGCGCTGGGCGAGCCCGGCTCCACGCCGTAGAGCAGCATGGTGAGGTCAGGGGCGGTGCCCATCGTCGCCGGCTCGTAGGCCAGGTGGATCTCGCCGACCACCGGGTGGTTGATGATCTTCTCCCCGCGGCACATGTAGCGCACGTCGTGGCGTGCCCACAGGGTCGCGAACTCGCGGCTCGTCGTCGACAGCTCGCCGATAAGCGCCTGGAGACCGGGCTGGGCGGGGTCGGCTCCCGCCGCCAGGCGCAGCATGGCGACGAGGTCCTCAGCCCCCTGCTCCCAGGTAGGGAAGAAGCTGCGTGAGCGCTCGTCCAGGAACATGAAACGAGCCATGTTGGGGTGTGGGGAGCGCACTGCCTCGCACGGGTCGAGGAAGAGCGGGGAGTACAGGGCGCGGGCCAGGTCGTTAGCCGCCACGTAGGTGCCCACGGCGTCGCGCACGGCCGCCGGGTTGGGCGTGGAGTCCAGGATCCACTGCACCCCGGGACGCACCGAGCGATGGGCTGGCCGCTGGCTGCGCCGCCTGGTCTGCCCGGTGGGGGAGACGGCCTGGGCGAGGTCGAAGAGGTGGTGGCGCTCGGCGTCGTCCAGCAGCAGGGCGCCGGCAATGGCCTCCAGCACCTCCTGCGAGGCGCCGGACATGTTTCCGCGCTCCAGCCGGGTGTAGTAGTCCACGCTGACGCCGGTCAGCATGGCGACCTCTTCGCGGCGCAGCCCAGGCACACGTCGGTGTCCCCCACCCACCGGCAGGGCAACCATCTCCGGTGTGACGCGGGCTCGGCGCGTGGTGAGGAAGCTCTTGATCTCGGCACGCGCATCCGTGGTGGAGGACGTGGCGGTGGCATGAGTGGCAGCAGGACGGCCGGTGGAGGTCATGGCCCCAGGGTAGGAGGCAGGCTGCCGGTGGAGGAGGCACCGTCAGTTCCCCTGTGGCGCCCTTGCCGCCCCTGCGCTCCGGTCGGCCCGACTGCGCAGCGGAGGGCGGGAGGCGTCGTCGTGCCTGACGACGGCGCAAATCGGCTTGAAGGAGGAGTGACCACCCGCCGAGGCGCCCGTAGGCTGCCAGGGTGATCACGACGTCCTCGCCCACGACCACCACCCACGCGCCTGGGACTCCCACCTCGCCTGCCTGCGCCCTGACCTCCCCTGCGCCACGCACGCCGGCTCGCCGCGTGCGCGCTGGCCTGGCCGGGGTGGCGGCGCTGGTGGCTTGCGTCCTGGCGGCCTGTGGTGGCGTCACGCCGTCCTCGGCCCCCAAGGCCGTGGCAGCCAGCGGGTCACCGGCCGCGGTCCCCGCGGGGCTGGAGCAGTTCTATGACCAGCAGCTGCAGTGGTACCCCTGCGATGACGGCGACGACGTCGAGCAGACCGAGGACGGGACCTTCCTGTGCGCCGTGGCCGAGGTTCCCCTGGACTACTCCGACCCTGCCGGGCAGACGATCCAGATCGCGCTGAAGAAGCGTCCGGCCACCAAGGAGGCCGTGGGTGCGCTCTTCGTCAACCCGGGCGGTCCCGGCGGCAGCGGGCTGACCCTGGTGGACTCGGTGGACGGACACTTCTCTGACGACCTCATCGCGGCCTACGACGTCATTGGATTCGACCCACGAGGCGTGGGGGCGTCCACTGCCGTGGACTGCCTGACCGATGCCGAGCTCGATGCGGACCGCTCCGGACAGGGGCAGACGCCGGCCGCTGATCTCAGCGCTGAGCAGGCCCAGGCGCAGCTGGTGCAGCACACGGCCGACTATGAGGCCGCCTGCGAGCAGCGCACCCAGACCCCTGGCCTGCTCGACCATATCGACACTGTCTCGGCGGCGCGCGACCTGGACGTCCTGCGGGCGCTGGCGGGTGAGGAGGTCCTGACCTACCTCGGCTACTCCTACGGCACCTACCTGGGGGCGACCTACGCCGAGCTCTTCCCCTCCAACGTCGGGCGCATGGTTCTGGACGGGGCAATCGATCCGACGTTGAGCGCGGGTGAGATGTCACTGGGGCAGGCTCAGGGCTTTGAGAACGCGCTGCGTTCCTTCGTTGAGGACTGCCAGGCTGGCAACGGCTGCCCGCTCAACGGCGGGGTGGACAACGGCGTCAAGCAGGTGCGCGACTTCCTGCAGCGGGCGGCGACCTCGCCGGTGCCCACCTCGGACCCGGACCGGCCGCTGACCTATTCCTTGGCCGAGGACGCGATCATCGGCGTGCTCTACCAGGACGAGTCGTGGTCGGTGCTCGCTGAGGCCCTGAACCAGGCCATGCTCCAGAACGATGGCTCGACGATGCTCTACATCGCGGATCTCCTGGCCTCACGTAACACTGACGGGACGTACTCCGGCAACGGCGACGAGGTCATCTCGGCCATCAACTGCCTGGACTACCCGGTCGCGGGGGACCCGGCCAGCTGGCAGGCCGAGGCCGAGCAGCTCAAGCAGGCCTCGCCGACCTTTGGGGCGGACCTGGCCTATTCGGACCTGTACTGCCAGACCTGGGGGCATGCCTCCACGCGTGAGCGCGCCGAGATCCACGCCTCGGGGGCGGCGCCGATCCTCGTAGTCGGGACGACCGGCGACCCGGCGACGCCCTACCAGTGGAGCCAGGCCCTGGCTGAGCAGCTCGACTCAGCGGTTCTGGTGTCGTGGGAGGGCAACGGCCACACCGCGTACGGTCGCGCCGGCAGCTGCGTGACGGCGGCGGTGGACGCCTACCTCCTGGCGGGCACCATGCCGCAGGACGGGCTGGTGTGCAGCGGGCGGGAGTAACTCCGGGCGCCTGACCGACCGTCAATTGTGCGACGGACCACCTGTGCCTCGACCGACCACCAGATTCACGCGAATCCCATAGTCGGTCGAGGCACAGGCGGTCGGTCGGCCAAAAAATCAGCCTCGCGACTCGGTCAGCTCCCCGGCGATGGACCGTCCGACCCAGGCTGCCAGCTCCGCGCCGCGCAGGCCCTGGGAGAGTAGGAACTGCACCTTGGCGTAGACAGCCTCAAGCGTCATGTCACGGCTGCCCACCGCACCCGCCCGTGCGATGGCGTCCCCGGTCTCGTAGTGCCCCAGCAGCACCTCCGCCTGGTGACACTGGGAGGTCACGACGACGGCCACGCCTGCCTCGATGAGGTCGGCGACGACGTTGGTCAGACCCGGTTCGTCGGAGGGGACGTTGCCCACGCCGAAGGCGCGCAGGATGACGGCCTCCGGCTGTGGCGTCACCATGGCCTCAAGCCGCGCGGCGGTGACGCCGGGAACGAGGTCGATGACAGCGACGTCGTGCCGGGCGTAGGGCCGAGCGGGGCCGTCCCAGCCACGCCCGCCCGCCGCGGGCTCAGACCACTGCCACGGTGCGCCGGTCAACGCCAGGGGCGCGACCGAGGGGGAGTCGAATCCACGGAAGGCCCACGAACTGGTCTTCGTGGCGCGGTTGCCCGCCAGGAGGCGGTGCCCGAAGAAGAGCGTGATGCCATCCGCCCTCCCGCTCACGGCCGCCCGCAGGGCGCCAGTGACGTTCGGAGCGGCGTCTGAGCCCACGACTCCCAGGGGCAGCTGCGAGCCGGTGATGACGACCGGCTGGGACAGGTCGGTCAGGGCGTAGGACAGCGCCGCCGAGGTGTAGGCCATCGTGTCGGTGCCGTGCAGGACGATGAAGGCGTCCGGCGGGGTGGGGCCTGCCGCGGTGGTGCGCAGGTCATCGATGATGAGCTGCCAGGACTCCGGGGTAGCGTTGGAGGAGTCGATGAGGGGGCTGAGGGCGGTGAGCGTGACGTCCTTGCGCCCCAGGTCCTGGCCGGAGGCGCTCTCGCCCAGCAGCGTGCCGAGCCATCCCTCCAGATCCGCCCCGGGCACGAGCCCGTGGGGCGAGTCAATCATTCCGATGGTGCCGCCGGTGTAGGTGACGTGGATGCGCACGGCCTCAGGCCTCCTCGCCAGCCTCGACGTCCTCAGCCAGCACCTCGTCAAGCAGGTCGCCGCGGATCCGGCCGCGCACGGCGTACCAGCCGGCCACCATCATGACGATGACGACGGCGAAGAGTGCCAGGGTCCAGCGCCCGGAGGAGGAGGTGAGGTTGGACAGGACGACGATCCCGAAGAAGAGCAGCGCCAGGTAGTTGGTGTAGGGGGCGCCAGGCATCTTGTAGTCGGGGCGGGTGGCGGCGCCCGCCTTGACCTGGCGCAGGAAGGCCAGGTGGGTGACGAGGATGGCGGCCCAGGTGCCGGCGATGCCGATGCCGGCGAGGTTCATGACGATCTCGAAGGCGTCGCCGGGTAGGAAGGCGTTGAGCAGGACGCCGAGCAGGCCGAGCGCGGAGGTGATGATGATGCCGCCGGAGGGGACCTTGTGCTTGTTCAGGTGCGCCGCCATCTTCGGGGCCTCGCCGGCCACGGCCATGGAACGCAGGGTGCGGCCGGTGGCGTAGAGCCCGGCGTTGAGCGAGGACAGGGCGGCGGTGAGGACAACGACCTGGATGATGTCGCCGGCGTGGGGGATGCCGATGCCGGAGAAGAAGGTGACGAAGGGAGACTCGTTGGCGGAGTAGGCCGTGTAGGGCAGGACGATCGCCATGAGGGCCACCGAGCCGACGTAGAAGACGAAGATCCGCAGGATCATCGAGTTGATGGCCTTGGGCAGGATCCTGGCCGCGTCCTTGGCCTCACCGGCCGCCACGCCGACCATCTCGGTGCCGCCGAAGGCGAAGATGACGCCGAGCGTCAGGGCGACGACGGCGGGCAGGCCCTCGGGGAAGAAGCCGCCGTTGTCAGCGATGTTGTGCAGGCCTGCGGGCGTGCCGTCCACTGGCGCGCCGGTGACGATCGCCCAGATTGCCACGAGCATGAAGGCCACGATGGCCGCCACCTTGATGAGGGCGAACCAGAACTCGGCCTCGCCGAACATCTTGACGTTGAGCATATTGAGCACGAAGACCAGAGCCAGGGCGATGAGGGCCAGCACCCACTGTGGGATCCACTGGAAGGAGCTCCAGTAGTGCAGGTAGAGGGCGACGGCGGTGATATCAGCCATGACCGTCACGGACCAGTCCAGGAAGAAGAACCAGCCGGTGACGTAGGCGCCCTTCTCTCCCAGGAACTCACGCGCGTAGGAGACGAAGGCGCCGGAAGAAGGACGCCGGATCGCCAGCTCGCCGAGGGCGCGCACCATGAGGAAGGCGAAGACGCCGCACACCGCGTAGGCCAGCGCGAGACCAGGCCCGCCCTGGGCCAGGCGGCCTCCAGCGCCGAGGAACAGTCCGGTGCCGATGGAGCCGCCGATGGCGATCATCTGGAGGTGGCGGTTCTTCAGGGCCTTGTTGTAGCCGGCGTCGCCCTTGTCCTGGGCGTGACGCGAGGCAGAAGCAGGTGGGGGAGTGGACATGCGTTCCTCCTGGGCCGGGTGGGTACTCCGCCGTCGGGCTCGGCAGCGGACCATGCGAGAGGGTAATGCGGATCGCAGGCGTCAGGCAGCCGCGTAGGTCAGGTCCTGTGGTCAGAACCACGTGGTCGACGGTGACTCGTGGTTTGCACTCAGTGGCTCGCGCCGGTAGCGTGTGCTGCGCTGCTTTCGCAGTGTGCCACCTTAGCTCAGTCGGCAGAGCGATTCACTCGTAATGAATAGGTCGTGGGTTCGATTCCCACAGGTGGCTCCACGAAACGGCGTGATCACGCCAAAAAAGTCCAACCCTCTGGATTGTTCTGTGTCCCCCTAGGTGGACTAGCAATGGCCGACTGCATGGCCAACCAGAGCAGGGGGCGGAGCATGTGACCGCTGCCCAAGATTTCTCTCCACCCCTTGCCAAGTCAGAAGCGGCCGACGTCGTAGTGGGCTAGCTGCGGATGCTGCCTTGGCCGGAAATGACTCCTCCCTATCTCGTGCAATTGCAGGGCCTTGCTTTGTTGCCGGTCCGCGGCGTCGTCTCCAGAAAAGGCGGATTATCGATCTCGCCGTCCAGGATGAATGACGGCACATTATTGACCTTGCTATTCGTATGCGAATGCCATTAACATTTGCAGTGATCGGGCGATGGTTTGCGCGATCATGCGCGAGCCGCACAAGCAAAGGATTCATCATGGCGCAAAAGACTCAGGTCATTCTCGTGGATGACATTGACAACGGTCCCGCCACTCAGACCGTCACTTTCGGGATTGACGGGGTCACCTACGAGATCGACCTTAATGACGAGCACGCTGCCGCCCTGCGCGAGTCGCTGGCGGAGTGGATCAGCAAGGCCCGCCGCACGGGTGGGCGGCGTGGCGCCGGTCGCCGTCGCGCATCCTCCGCGGCCGGCGGCGAGACCCAGAAGATTCGTGAGTGGGCTCGTGAGAACGGGATCGAGGTCTCGGCTCGTGGCCGCATCTCCGCTGAGGTTCGCGAGGCCTACGAGCAGGCCAACGCCTGACTCCTCGCCGTCGCTAATGACGGCTCGGGTGGCCTTGGCTCTCCCGCCTGAGGCCGCACTCCTCCCAGGCCCTGGGGCTGGTGGCGCACACGCGCACCGGACCCAGGGCCTGGCTCTTGGGAGCCAAGGACTGGCAGGATAGGGGTATGGCATACACCCTTGTGCTGCTCCGCCACGGCGAGAGCGAATGGAACGCAAAGAACCTCTTCACCGGGTGGGTTGACGTCCCGCTGTCGGAGAAGGGCCGCGCCGAGGCGACCCACGGTGGTGAGCTCCTCAAGGAGGCTGGTGTCCTCCCCGAGAAGCTCTTCACCTCGATGCTTCGCCGCGCCATCATGACGGCCAACCTGGCGCTGGACGCCGCTGACCGCCACTGGATCCCGGTTGAGCGCAACTGGCGCCTCAACGAGCGTCACTACGGTGCGCTCCAGGGCAAGAACAAGAAGGAGATCCGCGACGAGTACGGGGAGGAGCAGTTCATGCAGTGGCGCCGCTCCTACGACGTGCCGCCGCCGGCCATCGAGGCTGGCTCCGAGTTCTCCCAGGACTCTGACCCGCGTTACGCCGGTGAGCCGATCCCGGCCACCGAGTGCCTCAAGGACGTGCTTGAGCGTCTGCTCCCCTACTGGGAGGGCACGATCGTCCCGGAGATCAAGACCGGCAAGACGGTCATGATCGCGGCGCACGGCAACTCGCTGCGTGCGATCGTCAAGCACCTGGACGAGATCTCCGATGAGGACATCGCCGGCGTCAACATCCCCACCGGCATCCCGCTCGTTTACGAGCTGGACGAGGAGACCCTCAAGCCCATCAAGAAGGGCGGGCGCTACCTGGACCCCGAGGCGGAGGCCAAGATTGCCGCCGTCGCCAACCAGGGCAAGTGAGCCAGGGTTCCGAAGAACCTGAGCGAGGGCTCGACCAACCGGAGACCGGCTGGTCGAGCCCTCGCTCTGTGTAAGTGGTGAGTGTGCAGGTGTGGGCGTGAGCGTGCAGTCTCAACATGCACGCTCACGCCCACACCTGCACACTCGCGCTGGGGACGACGGCGGTCGGTCCGCGCCGGGCTGACCTCGCCCGAGTGGGGAGGCTGGGACGCCGACGTCAGTGCAGGGCGTCAGCGTCCTCGGCGTCGTGCGTCTCGGGTACCGGCTGGCCGGAGACCAGGTAGGCCACGCGGCGGGCCACCGAGGTGGAGTGGTCGCCGAAGCGCTCCAGGAAGCGGCCCATGAGGACGGCGTCGACCACCTGCTGGCGGCTGAGCTCGTTGGCCGGGTCCAGGATCATCTGGAAGGAACGGCGGTGCAGGGCGTCCAGCTCGCTGTCATTGGTCTGGATCTGGGCAGCCAGGCTCAGGTCCTGGGTCTCGATGAGTCGGACCACGTCCTGCCCGGCCTTCACCGCGTGGTCGGCCATCTGTAGGATGAGGCCGAGGACGGGCTCAGGCACCGGCGGCTCGGGGTAGCGCCCGCGGGCGATCGCGGCGATGTGGCGGGCGAGGTCCCCCTGGCGCTCCAGGGTCTGGGCCATACGCAGGGCCGAGATGACGTTGCGCAGGTCCCCGGCCACCGGCTGCTGACGGGCTAGCAGCATGACGCACATGTCGTCGATGTCGCGCTGGAGGTCGTTGATGCGCTCATCGGCGTCGATGACCTGCTCGGCGATGATGATGTCCCCGTGGCGCAGGGACTCTGCTGCCCGCTCGATGGCGGTGGCCACCTGCTGAGCCATGGACTGGAGGTCGGAGCCCAGCTGCTGGAGCTCCTGGTTGAAGATGACGCGCACGAGGCGGCTCCTTGATTCTGTGTCGCGCCCGGAGCGCCGGGCTGAGAGCGCGCGAAGGCGCGCGGGGCGAGGGTGCTGCCGCCGAGCACCACCGTAGTCGGGGCAGGCCGCGGCCGCACGACGCGCCCAGCATGTGCCCCCAAGGTGAACAGCCGGCGACGCCTGCGCACATGCTTGGTGAACACCGGCCATGATGCCGCCCACGAACTCGCGCGCGCTCACCCTCGCCCCCTAGTCTGTGAGGCGTGGGTACCACCTGGCTGCTGATTGTCGTCGCCCTCGTGGGTGTCGCCGTCGGCACCGCGGCGGGAGTGGCGTTCGGCCTGTCCGAGCGGGACCGGCGTCGCTTGCAGGCGCCGACGCCGGAGCTGACCGCCGAGGACCCGATCGTCCCCGTGCTGGCGGCGCTGAGGTCCGCCGTGGTCGTGCTGGATTCTGACGACGAGATCCTGCGAGCCTCTGCCGCGGCCTACACCTACAACGTCGTGGGCCAGGACGCGGTCAGCGAGCCGCGCGTGGCCCAGATGGTGGCCCGGGTGCGCGCCACCGGCGTGGCCGAGGATGCGGACCTTGCCGTGGCCCGCGGCCGCGTGGCCGGCTCTGGGCAGTTCTTCCTGCACGTGCGCGTGGCGGGGATCGGCCGCGGACGGGTCCTCGTGCTCATTGACGATCGCACCGCGGTCAAGCGCGTGGAGGACATGCGCCGAGACTTCGTCGTCAACATCTCCCACGAGCTCAAGACCCCCGTGGGTGCCATCGCCCTGCTGGCCGAGACCATCGAGGACAATGCCGATGACGCCGAGGTGGTCCGCAACTTCGCCGGCCGCATGAGCAAGGAGTCACGCCGCCTGGGCGTGCTGGTCCAGGAGATCATCGAGCTCTCCCGGCTTCAGGAAGGTGACGCGCTGGCCAGCCCCGAGGACGTCGACCTGGACACCGTGGTCGCCGAGTCCGTGGACCGGGTGCGGGTGGCAGCCGAGGCCCGCGAGATCACGTTGGTGTCTGGTGGTACCAAGGGCCTCATGGTGCGTGGGGACGCGGCGCTCATCGCCACCGCCGTGCGCAACCTCCTGGACAACGCCATCCGCTACTCCGATCCTCGCACCCGAGTGAGTGTGGGCGTGAGCGTCGATCCCTCGGACTCGGACCTGGTACGCATCGCCGTCGTCGACCAGGGCATCGGCATCTCCAAGGAGGACCAGGAACGGGTCTTCGAGCGCTTCTTCCGCGTGGACAAGGCGCGCTCTCGCGTGACTGGCGGCACGGGACTGGGGCTGTCGATCGTCAAGCACGTGGCTGCTGACCACGGGGGCACGGTGGAGCTGTGGTCCACCCCCGGTCGCGGCTCCACCTTCACCCTGGTCCTGCCCCGGCTCCGTGTGGACGACGGCGCCGCCACCATCGCGGACCTCCTCACCGCTGCTCGCTCCGAGCAGGAGGAGGGGCAGGGCCCAGCTACGACTTTCGCACTCCTGCCTGAGAAGGGACGCACGCACTCATGACCCGGATCCTGCTCGTTGAGGACGAGGAGAACTACCGCGAGCCGTTGGCCTTCAACCTGCGCCGCGACGGCTACGACGTCGTCGAGGCCGAGGACGGCGCGGTGGCCGTCGAGCTCTTTGAGGAGGCCGGGCGCCCAGGCGGTGGGGAGCCGATCGATCTGGTCCTGCTGGACCTCATGCTGCCCCGGCTCAGTGGCACCGAGGTGTGCCGGCGTATCCGACGCTCCTCGAACGTGCCGGTCATCATGCTCACCGCCAAGGACTCCGAGGTGGACAAGATCGTCGGCCTGGAGATCGGCGCGGACGACTACGTCACCAAGCCCTACTCCTACCGCGAGCTGGTGGCGCGGGTGCACGCCGTGCTGCGCCGCACGCGCGAGGAGGAGCCGGCCGAGCCGGTCCTGGAGGCCGGGCGGGTCTCGATGGACGTCGAGCGGCACGAGGTGCGGGTGGACGGTGAGCCCATCGCGATGCCGCTGCGTGAGTTTGAGCTGCTGGAGCTCTTCCTGCGCAATGCGGACCGGGTGCTCACGCGCGGTCAGATCATTGATCGGGTCTGGGGCGCGGGCTATGTCGGGGACACCAAGACCCTGGACGTTCACGTCAAGCGGATCCGCGCCAAGATCGAGCGCGAGCCGAGCGATCCGACGCTCCTGGTCACCGTGCGCGGCCTGGGCTACAAGCTGGTGAGTGAAGGCTGAGCGGGCAACAGGCGGTGTGCGGCCGGTGGGCCATGCACTGGACCGCTGGCCGGTGCGCAAGAGGGGTGTCGGGGGCGCACAAGGCCTCTCGCTGTGAGGAGAATCCCCGGTGATTCCGCGGTATTCCTGATAAACTGGGCACCCGCAAATCGGACTGGAGTGACGTCACCTATGACCTTTGAAGTCGGCGAGACCGTCGTCTACCCGCACCACGGCGCGGCTCGGATCATTGACATCCGCCAGCGCAAGGTGCGCGGCGAGGAGAAGACCTACCTGCAGCTGGAGGTCGCTCAGGGTGACCTGACGATTCTCGTTCCGGCTGAGAGCGTGGACTACATCGGAGTGCGTGACGTCGTCGACGCCGCCGGCCTGGAGAAGGTCTTCGACGTCCTGCGCGCGCCCCTGACGGAGGAGCCGACCAACTGGTCCCGCCGTTTCAAGGCCAATCAGGAGAAGATCGCCTCGGGTGACGTCATCAAGGTCGCCGAGGTCGTGCGTGACCTGTCCCGTCGGGACACGGACCGCGGCCTGTCTGCCGGTGAGAAGCGCATGCTCTCCAAGGCTCGCCAGATCCTCGTCTCCGAGCTGGCCCTGGCGGAGAAGACCGAGGAGGAGGCCGCCGAGTCCAAGCTGGACGAGGTTCTCGCCTCCGGCACCGCCGCCTGATCTCACACAGGCAAACGGACAACCTGTTCGTCGGCCGGGCAACCCGCATGTGTCTGGGTTGCCCGGCCGACGTGCGTCTTGTTGATGGAGCCAGTGGGGTAGCGTGCCGGGCATGGTTGGAACCGCTTCCCACTCTTGCGACGCTGCTCGCGCCGGCGGTGCCGTGGTCGCGATCCTCACGGCAGCGGGCTCGGGCACGCGCCTGGGGGCGCAGTGTCCCAAGGCTCTGGTGCCGCTGGCGGGAGTGAGCCTGCTGCGCCGTGCTGCCCGCGGCCTGCTGGACTCCGGCGTCATTGACCACCTCGTCGTCACGGCTCCGGCCGACCAGGTGCCGGTCTTTGCTGCGGAGCTGGACGCTCTGGGGCAGGCCGGTGCCGTGACGGTGCAGGTCGTGGCCGGCTCGCCCCGCTCGCGGCAGGCGAGCGTGGCCCTCGGACTGACTGCGGTGCTCAAGGCCTGCCCTCAGGCGCAGGTCGTCCTCGTGCACGACGCCGCCCGGGCGCTGACGCCGCCAGCGGTCATCCAGCGGGTGGTGGCGGCTGTGCGGGCCGGCCATGGCGCCGTCGTCCCGGCGCTGCCGGTCACCGACACCGTCAAAGAAGTCCGGGCCGCCGAGGGGGTGTCTCCCGCCCCGGCGCAGGCGGGCGAGGACCGTGCTGCCACGCAGAGGTGCGCTGACGACGGCGTGGAGCAGGTGGTGGCGACGCCGGACCGTACGCGCCTGCGGGCGGTCCAGACGCCGCAGGGCTTCGCGACGGAGACCCTGCTGTCGGCCCACCGCCTGGGTGCGGACCGCGCCGGTGACGAGGCGCTGGCGGCCTCCGACGACGCCGGTCTGGTGGAAGCGGCTGGCGGCAGCGTCGTCGTCGTCCCCGGGGACCCCATGTCCCTCAAGGTGACCACGCCCCTGGACCTGGCGCTGGCGGAGGTGCTCGTGGGCTGAGGCTGCCCGTTACCCGAACGTCACCCCCTGTCCACCTGTGAGGCCGTAGGCTCACCGCATGACCCCCTTGAGCCGCACAACGGCTGACAGCAGCGAGGACGACGTCCCCAGCGCCGGTTCCCTTCCTGAGGCTGAGCCTCAGCCCTATGCGGGGGGAGGAGGGCAGGCGGACGGCTCACGGCGCTGGCTGACCTGGCCCGTGGTTGCCTGGGGCCTGTGGGACTGGGGATCGGCTGCCTTCAACGCCGTCATCACCACCTTCGTTTTCACCGTCTACCTCACCAGCTCCTCCTTCGGGGACAAGGACGTCACGGAGTCCTCCCTCTCCCTGGGGCTGACCATCGCGGGTGCGTGCATCGCGCTGCTGGCTCCGGTGACCGGGCAGCGCTCGGACCGGGCGGGGCGGACCGTCTTCTGGCTGGGGGCCTACACGGCGGTTGTCGTGGCCATCAGTGCGGGCATGTTCTTCGTTCTGCCGGAGCCCGGCTACCTGTGGCTGGGCATCACGCTGCTGGGCGTGGGCAACGTCTTCTTCGAGCTGGCCTCGGTCAACTACAACGGGATGCTTTCCCAGCTGGCTCCCAAGGAAAAGGTCGGCGCGGTCTCCGGGCTCGGGTGGGGGATGGGCTACCTCGGCGGGATCGTCCTGCTGCTCATCCTCTTCGTTGGCTTCATCAACCCCGAGGTGGGCTGGTTCGGGGTGACCAGCGAGAACGGGCTCAACGTGCGCGTGGCCATGCTCGTGGCAGCCGCCTGGTTCGGGCTCAGCGCGGTGCCGGTGATCCTGACCCAGTCCGGGCGGGGTGCACGGCGGCGTCGGCAGGCGGCCAGCGAGGACGCCACGCGCGGCAGCGAGCGAGGCCAGGCGGGGATGGAGTCGGAGCCGACGGCGCTGGCGAGCCGTGCCGTGGCCAGCCGGCGGGAGTCCCTGTGGGTCTCCTACAAGAGGCTGTGGCGCACGCTGGTGTCCCTGTACCGCAGCCACCCGGAGGTCCTGTGGTTCCTTCTGGCTGCGGCCGTCTTCCGCGATGGGCTGGCTGGCGTATTCACCTACGGCGGGATCATCGCCCAGAACACCTTCGGCTTCACCAGCTCAAGCGTCATTATCTTCGCCATCGCCGCCAACGTGGTGGCGGGCATCGCCACGATCCTGTCTGGCAGGCTGGATGACCTCGTGGGGCCGCGCAAGGTGATCCTCGGGTCCCTCGGTATTCTCTTGGTGGCCGGGATGCTGGTGTTCTTCCTGCACAACGGCGGCGCGGCAGTCTTCTGGGTGCTTGGGATGGCGCTGTCAGCCTGTGTGGGGCCGGCGCAGTCCGCGGCGCGCTCCTTCCTGGCCCGGGTTGCTCCGGCTGGGCGTGAAGGCGAGGTCTTCGGGCTCTACGCCACGACGGGCCGCGCGGTGTCCTTCCTCGCTCCGGCGATGTACGGGCTGTTCATCTGGGTCGGCAAGAGCGTCGTCGGCGGAGAGGCGAGCTACTGGGGGATCCTGGGGATCGTCGTCGTGCTAGGCGCCGGGCTGCTGCTCATGCTGCGGGTGGGGGACCCGGCCGGGCGCATCACGGACCTGGATTGAGACCGGCCGCCGGCGGCAACCGGCGACCCTGGCGGCTCCGGCGGCTACTCCTGGCGGGCGGTCGGCTCGGAGGCCGAGTCAGGACGGGGGCGGCGCATTTGCGCCATCTCGGCTGCGGTGAGCGGGCCCTGGGTGGTGCCCGGCTGACCGTCAGCGCGCACCCAGCTCACGACGAGCTGGTCCTTGCAGCCGAAGCGGGCGAGGTGGATGCCGGCGACCTGCTCCAGGCGGGGGAGGTGCTCGGCGGTGGAACGCAGGTCCATCACCAGCGTCTGCGCCTGGCAGCTGAGCGTGACGACGCCGGTGACGGGCCCTTCCCGGTTGAACTGCAGCTCGCCGGTGCTCGTGGCCTCATCCCAGCTGGCTGTGGTTTTGCGGCCCATGTGGCTGGCCAGCTGCTTGCCGTAACGGGCGGGCCTGGAGGTGGGCACGCGGGCCACGGACTGGCAGTCGAAGGTGGGGCTGGCAGCGGGCGATGAGGCTGCGGACGGTGAGGCGGAGGATGGTGAGGCGGCGGTGGGCGGGCTCGGCGCGGCAGGGGTGCTCATAAGGTCATCCTTACCTATGTGGCTGGCAAGGCGCCTGAGGCGATCGCGAGGAGCGGAGAAAGCCGGTGCGGCGGACCGGCGGTGCCTTGGCAGGCGCTGTCGGTCCGCCGCAGAGGAGAGAAGGAGCTCAGCGGTTGCTGAAGTGGGAGTCGAATGCGGATTCCGGCAGGTCGTAAACATGCTCTCGGGCGTATTTCAGGGCGAGGGGCGCGCCGTGAAGACGATCCATGCCCGAGTCTTCCCACTCGATGGAGATGGGGCCGGTGTAGCCGATCTGGTTAAGCGCACGGAAGTAACCGTCGAGATCTGCGTCTCCCAGACCCGCTGATACGAAGGTCCATCCACGTCGGGGGTCGTCCCAAGGCAGGTGGGAGGACAGGCGACCGTTGCGGCCGTCGAAGTGAGTCTTGGTGTCCTTGCAGTGGACGTGGTAGATCCGGTCGGCGAAGTCGGTGAGGAAGACCGCGGGGTCAATACCCTGCCAGATCATGTGGGAGGGGTCCCAGTTGATGCCGAATGCCTCGCGATGATCCACTGCCTCCAGAGTTGCCTTGGTGGTCCAGTAGTCGTAGGCAATCTCGCTGGGGTGGACCTCTAGGGCGAAGGTCACTCCGGCATCGTCGAAAGCGTCGAGAATCGGGTTGAAGCGGCGGGCAAAGTCCTCATATCCGTCGGCGATGACATCTGCTGAGACCGGCGGGTACATGGCGACGTACTTCCAGATCTTGGAGCCCGTGAATCCAGTGACGGTCTTGGCGCCAAGCTTGGCGGCCACGCGAGCGGTGAGCTTGAGCTCCTCAGCTGCTCGCTGACGTACGCCCTCAGCATCCGATTCGCCAGCGCCCCACACGCGATCCGAGAGCAGGCCGTGGTGACGGAAGTCGATGGGATCATCGCACACCGCCTGACCGGTGGAGTGGTTGGAGATGGCGTAGCAACTGAGGTTGTGACGCGCCAGGGTGTCCTTCCACCAGCGGCAGTACTCCTCATCCTGGTCGGCGCGGTAGACGTCAAGGTGATCACCTGCGACAGGCACTTCCAGACCGTCGAAGCCCCATTGCTGAGCAAGTGCACATACCTGTTCAAAAGGCAGGTCGACCCATTGGCCGGTGAAGAGGTTGATGTTCCTGGGCATAGCACTGCTCCTTCGCAGACGGGGCTGTCGGCAAGCGAACCTGTGCCGGCATTGCCGATGATGTCTGCGACGCTAGTGCTGACCGATGAGGAGCCACCAGAAACGGGAGACGTGCTTCTGCATGCAGCATGCAGAAGAGTGAGCGTTCCGAGCGATATCGGTGGGCCTGGGGTGTGGCGACAGCAACCTCAATCGCGTGTGGCCGCATTGAACAAGGCGTTGACCGTCAGCAATGCTGCCCCACGTCGTTCGTCCTCTAGTCCGGAGGCTGCTGCAGTGACCTGGAGCCCCGCCGTTGCAAGGATGAGAGCACGTTCTGAGACGATGCGGCGGGCGACGTCGAGGAACATCGGGCAGCCCTGGGGTAGTGCTCCAGCCAGGATGACCTGAGATGGGTTAAAGAAGCTGACCAGCATGGCCAAGGCATCGCCGACGGCGGTGGCAGAGCGGACCATGAGGGTCAGGCACTCGGTGTCTCCCGCAAGCACGCCGCTGACGATGTCCTCGAGAGTGAGCGTGCCCGTGTCCTCTAGTCTCGTAGCGAGATGGGGGCTCAGTCCCTCGGCGGCGGCGCGTCGGGCGTCCCGCAGCAGAGACCATCCACCGGCCACTGCCTCCAGGCATCCGGTCCTCCCGCAACGACAGACCACGGAGTCCGCGTCTGTGACCCGCACATGCCCGATGTCCCCGGCGGCACCGTCCGCGCCTCGATGGACATGTCCGGCAGACATGATGCCTGCCCCGATTCCGGTCCCGATCTGGAGATAGAGGATGTCTCGGGGGCAGCGCAGGCGCTGGTCCGGCAGGGTGGTGGCATAGCCCAGGAGCATGGTGTTGACGTCATTGTCGACGGCGACGGGGACTCCGAGGCGATTGTCTAGATGCCCGCGTACGTCAAAGCGGTCCCAGCCGGGCATGATGGGAGGGGCGGTGGGACGGCCTGTTGACTGGTCGATGGGCCCTGGCAACGAGACTCCAGCTCCCCAGACCTCCAATGGGCGCGAGGAGGAGGCCTGAACGTTCTCGGCCATTTCTCGCATCTGACGTGCGACCTCGTCCAGGGTCTCCTCCGGTCCTCGCATGATCGGCCAGTCGACCATACGTTGGCAGAGGGCATGACCAGCCAGATCGGTGACGGCGAGGTGGAGAGCTGAGCTGTGGACTCCGGCAACCATGATGAGGCCGGCTTCGTGATGGAAGCGCCAGGTCTGAGGAGCCCTTCCTCCGGTCGACGGCGCAGAACCATCAGGTACTAGCAGACCAGTTTCGATGGCAGAAGCGATCAGCGTGGAGATGGTGTTGCGGCTCATGCCGGTTCTGCTCGCAAGCTCTTGGCGTGTCAGGGCTCGTGAGGTGCGGACCAGGTTGGCTACCGTGAGGACGTCGCGGTCAATCGCGGACAGAGGACTCGGCATGAGGGGCCTTCGTGTGGAGGATGCCTGACGTGCTCACTGTATCGACGGCGCTGCCGCTAATCCCGTGATCTAGAGGTCAATCACCGGTCCTGGAATCGGATTTGGTGACGCCGATCGGGAGCAGTCCTCGTCTTATCAGCTGTTCGTAGCATCTGCCCTCATCGTGCACAAGAAGGGCATTTGGCCATGGCTCTTGTCCTCGCAGTCTTCATAGTCTCCCCGTGCCGGGGAGACCCGGGACGCGGCCATCGCGGACGCATCATCCTGTGTGTCCGTTTGCCGGCCGCACCCTCCGCAGCGGAGGGGGTTCCAACGAAGGGACTGGTCATGACGATCAAGAAGGGCGTGTCCCTGTATTCGCTTCAGGATGCCTACGGCCGAGGCGGGCTCGGCTTCGATGTGGCTCCGAAGTAGGGAACCGTCGATACCCATGTTCGTCCCCAGGGATCGCGAACCGCAAAGGCTGCCAGGGCGTCGGATGCTGCGGTCACCAGAACCTCAGCGTCTTTTAGATGCTGGCCGCGTTTGAGGCGGCGTGCTTGGCGAGGTAGACCAGCACGCGACATGCCGGTTCCGGTGAAGTCGTCGCTGATGAGGACGGACTCGCCTACATCATCTGCCCAGGACATGGTGCCTTTGGACAGCATCTGGCAGAAACCGCCGTCTCGCGGACTAATGAAACGGCGTTTGTCGAGGTCATACTCCTGAGTCGTGCTGGCGTCTGAGCCGCCGTCGGCTAGCGAAATCAGAGCGCGTCTGCCAGCGTGGGGTCCCGTGGACAGAACCTGGGCGCCTGCCCAGGACAGATCGACCCCTTTCTCGGCTGCGAGGGCATCGAGGTCAGCGAGCTCCTCCCACTGCGTGGCTGGCGGAGTGCGGTCTGAGCGGCCTGGTGCTCCCTGTACGTATGACTCCCAGGTGGTGCGCCGCCACAGGCCACGCGGGTGAGCGGCATCAGTCCACAGGTTGTACAGCATGCCGTGATGATCGGTGACAACCGGCATGCGGTCTGGGTTGTCCAGGAGGTCGCGGATCTCTGAGACGAGGGTGTTCAGGCTGGGACTGCCTAGCAGCTGTCGGGTTGACTCATTGTGTTGTGCGACCCAGCTCGCTGTCTTAGGGTCAGTGATCTCCTCAAGCCATCGGGGTGCCAGCTCGGCCTTGGGACTGACACTGTCTGGTACGCCGTCATGCATGACCGTTATCTCAGCATGTCGTCGAAGTCATTGCGGGCGGAGCCCTCCCCCCTTTCGCATCGAGTGTGCGAAAGAGGGGAGGTGGAACGTCGCTAACTGCCGGCTCCCCTTCGCTGAGGTGAGGCCTTATCTCTCTGGGTGGACGATCTCGTGGGTGCGGGCAGACTCGATGACGGCTTCAAGGACTGTCAGGCAGCGAATCACTGAGTCATTCGTGATCACTGGCTCTGCAGCTCCGTCCATAATGTCGCGAGCATTGCGATAGAAGTCCATGACATCGGTGGCGATGTGCGGCAGGGGAAGAACCTCGACTGGAGGTGTTGTAGAGGCCATCTTGGCGTAGTCCAGAATACGTGGCGCCATCGTCTTGGTCAGGCCGACGCCCGCCTGAACGGGGGTGGCGTCTTCCTCCTCGGCTCCGGTACGACGCACGATCCGGCCGTTCATCTCCCTGTCCTCGATCACGACGCTGCCGGAGGCGGATTGCATCCAGAACTTGGCTTCTGGCAGGAAGGAAGTGGTGGATACGTCCACCATCGCCTTGAAGCCGTTGGCGAAGGTGAGGCGCGCACGGAAGCCGTCGTCAACCTCGTGTCCGAGAGCGAAGGAGAGCTCGCCGTAGACGTCAGCCACCGGCGAACCCACCATGGTCAGCAGTCGGTCGACGGTGTGGACGCCCCAGTCCAGGACCATGCCGCCTCCGTGCTCCGGCTTCTGGTGCCAGTCTCCGGGGATGCCACGTGAGCCGTGGATGCGCTGCTCTAGGTAGGTCGGCTCGTCGATGAGCTGGTCGTTATAGATGGTCTTGATGACATTGAAGTCTGGGTCCCATCGGCGATTCTGGTGGACCATGAACATGTGGCCGGTTTCTTCGGCGATGGCCTTGATGCTCCGCATCTCCTGGGAACTCATCGTGGCCGGCTTCTCGCACAAGACGTGTTTTCCGGCGCGCAGTGCGGCGGCGTAGTCGTAGTGTGAGTCGTTAGGGGTGCAGATGAAGACGACGTCGATGCTGGGGTCGGCCAGCAGGTCCTGATGAGAGCTGTAGACGTGGAGCCCGTCGGCGCGGGCGTCCTCGTGTGCGCGTGGGTCGGTGTCATACACGCCGACGACCTCGATCGCGACGTCTTGCAGTGCACGGAGATTTCGAGTGTGGTAGACGCCTTGGGTGCCGTAGCCAATGATGGCGAGGTGGTGAGTGGGGTGGATGTGGGCAGTCGACATGGTGCCTCCTATGAGGTGCGGTCAGAGCAGCTCCGGTGCTGCATGGCTGATATCAGTGCCGGTAGGGGCAGGGGGTGGGCTCCGAAAGAGAGTTGAGCATGACTTGTGTTCTGATCGGCTCAAGGTCGCGACGAGTTGAACTGATGTCGGCGCGAGTTACGATAACTTTTGCATTAAGTGTGCGGAAATAAGAGGTTCAGATAGGCAAAACAGGGAGTTATGGCGGACAATAGGAGCCAAGGAGCCCCGACGCCGATTCGCCGTCACGGGCAGCACAACCGTGGCCTAGTTAGGCCTGTCGAAGGAGCGAACATGTCACTGAGCATCGGCGTGGACGTCGGCGGTACGAAGATCGCCGCGGGAGTCGTGGACGAGGATGGCAACGTCATCACCCGCGTGCAGAAGGACTCTCCGGCCAACGACCGTGACGCCATCCTCGCCACGATCATCGAGGTTGCTCTCGACCTCAAGCTTGCTCACCCGGAGGCCACGACCGTGGGCATCGGCGCGGCCGGCTTCGTCTCCTCGGACCGCAACACCATGGCCTCGGGTACCAATCTGGACTGGACGGGCGTCAAGATCGGTGACGTCGTCTCCGAGGGTGTGGGCCTGCCCGTCGTCGTCGAGAATGACGCCAACGCGGCCGGCTGGGCCGAGGCTCGCTTCGGCGCGGGGGCTGGTAAGGCCAACGTACTCGTGGTGACGCTGGGAACTGGTGTGGGCGGCGCCGTCGTCATTGACGGCCACCTCGTACGTGGAGCCGCTGGCTTCGCCGCTGAGATCGGGCACATCAGCATCGTCCCTGACGGCCGGCCTTGCGGCTGCGGGCTGCGCGGCTGCCTGGAGCGCTACGCCTCCGGAACGGCCTTGGGCGTCAATGGCTGGGAGCTGGCGAAGTTCCGCCCGGCCTACGCCGCTCGCATCATCGAGCTGTCCGGTGGGGACCAGAACAAGATCTCCGGCAAGGCCGTCACGGCTGCCGCTCGCGAGGGCGATCCGGCAGCCCTGGAGTGCTACGAGCGCCTGGGCGACGCGCTGGGACAGGGACTGGCTGACCTCGCCGCAGTGCTTGACCCTGAGGTCATCGTGCTCACCGGTGGGCTGACCGAGGCGGGCGACATCCTGCTCACGCCCGTGACCAAGGCCTTTGACCAGTACCTGACAGCTCGCACGCGACGTCCCCAGATCCCGGTGCTCATCTCGGCCTCCGGTCAGGACGCCGGCCTGGTGGGCGCGGCGGACCTGGCTCGCGCCGTCTGAGACCGCTGTCCCCTTGACCTCGGGCCGGGAGCCGCCTCGTGCGGACCCGGCCCGAGGTTCGTGCTGCCGCGGAGAGGCTCGGGCGGCGTGCGGCGTGCGGCGGGTGCCCCGCGGCGTGCTTGCGGTGATGCGAACGTGCATGAGCGATTGTGGCGTGCCTGCGCGTGCCTGAGAGGCACGTTTCTTCGACGCATGCGCGTGTTCGGCGGCGGAGGCACGCCCTAGTCAGATGGCGTGTGCCAGGGAGGTAGTGAGGAACCGCCTCAGTGGCGAAGCGCGCCTTAATGAGACGCCTTGTTGATGCGGGTGAGGGCACGGGCGTAGCGCGGCCCGATCTGCTGGGCGGTGACCGGCTTGCCGTCGTAGGTCCAGGTCAGCAGGTTGGCAAGTGAGAAGCGGCGCCCGCAGCGGGCACAGGCCATGGGTACGGCGGGGCGACGCATACGGCTGACCGTATGGCCGGCAGGGCAGGTGCCCACCCAGCGTCCGGCGATGGCGGGGGCCTCACGCGGCACGAGCCTGCGTCCGGAGGCACCGATTCGCCGCGCCTCGGCGGCCCAGACGGCATCGTGGCCATGACTCGCGCCGACCCGGGCGTGCGCGATCTCGTGCAGGACGGTCTCGCGTACCTCGTCAGGGCTGTAGAGCTCCATGAGGGCCCGGGACAGGGTGATTCGACGGCGACCGTGGTCGGTCAGCCCGGCGCGGCGCCTGGCGCGGTCCAGACCAAGCTCCCAGTCACCGACGCCGTGCTCCTCCATGAGGCGGCAGGCCAGGGCGAGGACGTCAGGGATCTCCACGGCCCAGAGCGTAGCGGGCAGGGGCGACATCAAGATCGGGTGCCAGGAGCAGACGGGGGTAGGCAGGGTGGCGCAGCAGGGTCGGGGATGATGAGGCGGGCAGCATGTTGGCCTGGTGCCCACCTAAATTGGCGGGCACCAGGCCAACGCCCTATGACGAGGGCGAGACATGAGTTGTCATGCCGAGGACAGAGGCTGACTTGGAGGATGGTTGAGCGCAATGATGTTGCGCCTCATACTGTTCCTCCGGTCAGCGCGGAGCCCGCTCGGGGGCCGGTGGCAAAGGCGGAAAGGATGTACCGAGGGATGTCTGGTACCAGTACGCAGTGGTCGAGACGTCATCGGAACGCTCGAACAGTCCGTGGTCCCACATCCCGATCTGCTGAACGGTCACCTTGAGCCGTTCCTGGAAGTAGATCGGGTCGGGCAGGTGCCACCGGTACAGGCCGTGCATGGGCAGCATGGCTGTCGAGAACTCTGAGGCCTTGGTGGAGTCAGTAGCACTAGCGAAGGGGTATCCGCAGTACGGGGCGCAGAAGTTCAGGATCATTGGCTCAGGATCAGAGCGCAGCTCGTCCTGGAAGGCCCACGCGCCGCCGGCGTAGTCCTCCAACCCAGTGCTGCATAGCGTGGGTAGGTTCTCATCGTCGTCAATGAAGAACTTGACTTCTCCTTCACCCCACCAGTAGCGATGCAGTGACGCAAGTGCGACGTAGGTGCCGACGTATGTTCCCGGTCCTTGGACGTTGTCCAGGATGACATGGTCCTGGCCGGGCCTGGTGGTGGCGTTGCTACGGCGCCATTGCGCGTGGAAATATCCAGGCCACGCAGCGATGTCATCTCCGGTGGTGTAGTCAACCTGGAAGAAGACGTAGGGGAGGTCTCCGGGATGCTCGCTGGAGAGCTCTAGACGCGCTCCGGTGCGGAAGGGCATAGGGAAGTAGCAGTTCATTCCTCCGGTAGGGGCGACGACGATCGGCTCGGAGGTGACGAGGCTACGTTGGCCGAAGCCGTTACAGAAGAAGTCTCCGAGGGGGACTTCTACGGAGGGAGAGTCTGAGCCGTCCCAGTATGCGCGTAGGACCAGATCGCGTAGAACAAAAGGGCCCGCGGGTGTCTTGTCTGGGACGGTGATCCAGATATGTCGGATGACTCCGGGACCGGTGATCTCGGCGAGGGTCAGCTTTCCTCCTGAGGGCAGCTCGTACCAGGCGCTGCCTTTGCGACCAGGACCGAGCGCCGAGCTGGCTGACGCGGCAGCACCAGGCGCGCCGGTCGGGTTCTCAGCGTTGATGGCACGGCTACGTAGACGGCCGTTGTTGCGTAGGTGATTCCACTGGATAGACATGTGTTCTCCCATGGGGTTGAGGCGGAAAACGGTGCGTTACTTCACAGCTCCGGCGATGACGCCGCGGCTGATCGTGCGTTGGAAGAGGAGGAAGAAGATCAGCGTCGGGATCAGGGACAGCAGTGAGCCTGCGTTGACGACGGTGATATCGATCGAGTGCTGCCCACGAAGTGTGGACAACGCGATTGGCACGGTTTGGGAGGCGGGGTCCCCAAGCAAGATCAAGGGAATGTAGAACTCGTTCCAGGACCAGATGAAGATGAAGACCACGAGCACGGTGAGGGTGGGGCGGACAATCGGGTAGACGACGGACCACAGGATGCGGCGACGACCCGCACCGTCGATCGCCGCAGCCTCGAGCACTTCGCGGGGAAAAGTCGACATGACGCTGGACAGGATGTAGGTGCCGTAGGCCGCCCACAGGACGATGAAGACCGCGATGATAGACCAGATTGAGTTGAGGAGGCCGGTTGCCTGGGCTCCGTAGAAGAGGGGATAGATCAGTGCCTCTTGCGGCATCATGGTGGCGATCAGCAGGATTGCTGTGATGGTGGTGCTAGCACGGATCCTGCCTATTCCAATTGCATAAGAAGCCAAGAGAGCGAGCGCGGCAGAGGCGAAGGCGATGATGGTCGAGCTCAGGATCGAATTCCAAAGCGCTCGCGGGAAGTTCACGCGGTTGAGATAGCTGACGAAAGCATCGAGAGTAAAACTCGTAGGCCAGGCCAGCGGACCGTTGGTGGAGTAGTCGGCTCCCGTCTTGAAAGAGTTGAGCACAAGGAGTAGAAACGGTGATGCCATGACGACGGCGATCATGGCGGCAAGTCCCAGCATCACCCAGTTCAGGGCCGTCCGCTTTCTGCGCTTTGTGGTGGGAGCTGGCATCAGCGGCCTTCCTTCCTGGACTCACGATGCTGCCAAGCGAGCATCGCGGTGGCGACGATGAAGATGACGATCGACATCACGGTGGCGATCGTTGATCCATAGCCCACGCGTGAAAGCTCGAAGAAGTTCCGATAGGCGTAGTAGGACGGGACAACTGTTGAGTTCTCGGGCCCACCACCCGTGAGGATGAGAATTGGGGCAAAGACCTTGAGCGCTCCGATAGTCGCGGTCAGGACGACAACAAAGATCTCAGGGCGGATCTGAGGGATCGTGATCGCCTGGAACCTCCGCCACCACCCAGCGCCGTCCAGCTCGGCTGCCTCGTACAGCTCGGGGTCTACGCGCTGAAGCGCTGACATGAAGATGACGACCGGGTACCCGATCTGCAGCCAGACGAGCATGAGCATGACTGAGTAGATTGCTACGCCTGGATCGCCGAGCCAGTCAGGCGTCTGCTGGATCCCCAGTCCATGAAGCAGCAGGGTGAGGGAGCCCTGGCGAGTATTGAGGATGGTTGACCAGATAAAACCTGCCACAGCAATCGGCAGGATCTGGGGAAGATAGTAGGTCGCACGCAGCACTGCGATTGCACGGTCACCGAACCGGCGACCGAGATAGTCGAACAACAAGGCTGCGAGCAGCACGCCGATGATCGTAGGGATGATCGTGATGGCTACGATCATGGCGAGGCTGTTCTGAAAAGAACGCCAGAAGGTCGCGTCGGTCAGCAGCGTCGCGTAGTTCTCCAGACCGGCCCAGCGCATGGGCGCTTGGCCACCTTTCCAATGGAACAGGCTGGTATAGACGTTCATTGCGAACGGAGCAGCAACAACGGTGAGGAAGCCTGCCGCAAGAGGCAGGAGATAGAGCCAGTAGGGGCCCTGGCGTGTCAGAGTGCGACGCGGGGCCTGGGTGGTGGCGGTAGACATGAGTGACTCCTCCAGGGCGGGGGCCCACCGAGGCGGGCCCCCACTCGATCAGCCTGCGAGGGTTGCGTCGCGGCCGTCGTCGTAGAAGGCCTGGAGGTCGCGGGTCCAGTCCTCGGCGGTCATGTTGCCGTTAGACATGGCCTGCATGCCGGACTGGATGAAGTCAAGGAACCCCGGAATCGGATAGTCGGGGTAGAAGCTTAAGGAGTCTGCTTTCAAGAGCTCGTTGAAACGCTCGGTGTACGCGCGGGTGAGATCGTCAGTGATCGTGGATGCATCGCCTGCTAGCGGCAGCCCGCCCAGCTGCCCGATCTTGTTCTGGACCTCGGCGCTCAGCGTGATCTCGATCCAGTCGTAGGCGAGCTCCTTGTTCTTGGCATTAGCAGGCACACCCCAAAGGTGACCGCTCGATCCCATCTGCATCTGAGCGCCGGGGAGGGTGAAGTATCCCCACTCAAAAGGAGCCTGCTCGCGGATACGCGCGAACTCCCCCTGGTTCCAGATGAGCATGGCCTTGTCTCCGTTGAGGAAATTGACCGTTGCCTGCTCGAAGTTGAGGCCGCCCAGCTCGGTGCCGACGTAGCCCTTGTCGATCCACTCCTCGAATCGCTGTGCGGCGTCACTCCATGGGCTCTTCGAGAAGTCCACTGGCTGACGCAGGAACATGAAGTCGTCAATCTCATCGCGGGTGGCACCCGCAGACACAAGGGAGTACCAGACCCACATCTGGTTAAAGCCCTGACTTGTCGCTGCGGAGGAGGAGACGGGGGTGAGACCAGCGGCAACCAGTGAGTCCATTGCTGCCTCGAACTCCACCAGCGTGGTCGGCACGTCCGTGATCCCAGCCTGAGCGAAGAGGTCCTTGTTGTAGTAGAACATGACGTACTCGCCGATATTGGGTATGCCGTACCAATCGCCCGAGCCTGCAAGACCCTGATCGTCATATTTGGCGAAGGCTTGCATACCGCCCGTGATCTTGGTGTCCCATCCGCGCTCTTCGACGATTTCTGTCAGTGGTGTGAGCAAACCTTGGGCCGCGAGCTGACCGCCGTCGGAGTTTCCCTTGTTGAACTCGATGACGTCGGGGACGTCCTGGCCGGTGAGTGTCACCTTGGCGTTCTGCCTCATCGCGTCGAAGCTGGTGGTTCGGTAATCGACAGTGACGTCAGGGTGCTTCTTCTTGAATAGCTCGACCGCCAGTGCCCAGCCTTGGCCTTGAGCGCTTTCGGGGTTCTCGTACTGCAGGATCGTGAAGGTCTTGGAGTCTCCTCCACTGGAGGCGCTACCGCATCCGGCAAGTGACGCAGTCACCGCGGCAGCCAGAGCACCGGCGGCACACTGGAGGACCTGGCGTCTTGTTGTTGTCATGATTCTTCTCCTTTGTGGTTGTCTGGCGCGCGGGCGCGCCAAGTATCGGCCCACTGCGATGTGGGTCGGGAGGAATTGGGCGTGAGGGTGTGATTAGGAGTGCGGGGTCCTCTTACGGAGACGGCGGACCTGCAGACCCGCGGACTATGAGTGGGCAGGGGATCCGTGTGGCGCTTGGGGGCCGCTTGATCTCGCCGCGGATACGGCTGATGAGGCGTTGTGTGGCCCAGGCGCCCATCTCATAGTGGGGTAGACGTACAGTGGTCAGCGCGGGCCGCAGGGCATCTGCGATAAAGCGCTGGTCGTCGAAACCGATAATGGACAAGTCCTGCGGGATACGTAGATCCAGTGCATCGGCGGCCTGATATGCGGCGAAGGCGATTTGGTCTGAGAAGCAGAAGATCGCCGTAGGGCGATCTTTTCTGGACAGAAGCTTCTGAAGGGGGCGGTAGGCCTCTGCTGTCGCCGTGTCCTCCAGCTCGATGACATGGTGGGGATCTACCTGAGCCTCGTGCTCACGCAGGGCTCGTGCGTACCCCTCGTAGCGCAGTCGCGAGGCGACGAAACGGTCTCCCCCGACATTGCAGAACGCGATCCGACGATGTCCTTTCTCTAGAAGATGGCTGGTAGCGGCGTAAGCTCCGCCGGCCTCATCAGGAACGACGCTGTCCGCGTGTGATGCACCGTGTAGGACGCCGTCGAGCACAATGATGGGGAATCGTGGGAGGTATAGGGGGAAGCGTGACCTGACGGTGGTACTCCGCGGCCACGATGAGTCCGTCGATATCCCGTTGCAGTAGGGACCGCACTGACTGTTCCATGAGTTCGGGCCGGTCGGCGGTGTCGATGACCATGCCGAGGTACCCGGCTTCCCAAGCCGCGGTCTGTACTCCCCCCAGCATGTGTCCAGCGAAGGGCACGCTGGCCACTCGGTCGGACAAGATCCCGATGGTGTGGGTTCGTTTGGTCTTCAGCCCTCGTGCCAGCTGGTTCGGGATGTAGCCCATCTCCCGGACGGCCGTGCGGATGCGCTGAGCAGTCTCAGCATTGATTCGACCCTCGTGGCGGTCGTTGATGACCAAGGACACCGCGGACGGCGAGACGCCCACCGTAGCGGCAATGTCCTTCAACGTGATCACGACGACTCCTTCGGCATCAATCGATTGATGTGACTGTAAAAACGTCAAACGCGTTGACGCAAAGACCGTTACCTAACCGTTATCAAGGGTGTTGATTGCTTGGAATGACATGCGTCTTCTCGGTAGGGATGCGCGCTAGGGATTCGTGTCGGTGGGTCGTGAGATCATCGGGGCATGGAGTGGCAGACGACGCTCGCGACCGTGTGGGTCGTCATTGAGTACGCGATCAAGGTCGCGGCCTTGGGGACGGTGCCGGAGAACCGGCGCCCGTCCTCGTCGACGGCGTGGCTGCTGCTGATCTTCCTGCTTCCTGTGGTCGGCCTGCCGCTCTACATCTTTCTCGGCAGCCCGTGGATTCACGGACGCCGCCGCCAGCAGCAGGAGGACGCCTCCAACGCCGTCGAGCGTCTGACCTGCGCTATGCCCGAGCTTCCGCAGGGTGCACAGCCTTCGCAGCACCTGGCAAGCGTCCTGGCCATGAACCGCCGGTTGACGGGACTTCCGTGCGTCACCGGTGAGGTCGTGGACCTGTACTGCGACGCGCGGGAGACCTACGCCGCGATGGCGCGTGTGGTCGACGGCGCCAAGCACCATGTCCACGTCGAGTTCTACATCCAGAGCTGGGACGAGGTCACGGACGTCTTCTACTCGGCTCTGGAGCGCGCGGCCGCGCGCGGGGTCAAGGTGCGGCTCCTCGTTGACCACCTGGGCTCACGCAAGTACCCGGGATGGCGTTCGTTGGGACGGCGCTGGGAGGCTGCCGGGATCCAGTGGCGGCTCATGATGCCGCTACTGCCGCTCAAGCGGCGCTTCCGCCGTCCGGACCTGCGCAACCACCGCAAGCTGCTCATCGTCGACGGCGAGCGGGCCTTCATCGGATCTCACAACATCATCGATCCCACCTACCGTCTGCGCTCGAATATCCGCGCCGGGCGCCACTGGCACGACTTGAGCGTGGAGGTCACGGGGGACATCGTCTCCGAGGCCCAGGCCGTGTTCACCATGGATTGGTTCTTCGAGTCGGGTGAGGACCTGCAGCCCGGAGACCGGGTGGCTCCCGGAACGGCTCTGGACCCGGCCCAAGGCTTCCAGGCCGGGCCTGGTTGCGTCGTCGGTACTCCCGCGCCCCAGCCAGGCCGTCCAGGTGCGGTGGTCAATGCCATGCAGATCATCCCCTCCGGCCCGGGCTACCCCACCGAGCCGAACCTCCGGATGTTCATCTCCCTGATCCAGAACGCCACCAAGCGGGTGTCCATCACGAGTCCCTACTTCATCCCGGACGAGGCGCTGCTCTCCGCGATCACCACGGCGGCCTACCGTGGGGTGGACGTGGAGCTCTTCGTGGGGCTGGAGTCTGACCACCTCATCGTCAACCACGCCCAGCGCTCCTACTACGGCACTTTGCTGGCCGCCGGGGTGCGGATCTACCGTTACCCGGCTCCGACGGTGCTGCACGCCAAGTACATGACGGTCGATGGTGAGGTGGCGGTCATCGGTTCGTCGAATATGGACTTCCGGTCCTTCACGTTGAACTACGAGGTCATGCTGCTGGCCTTCGGCGGCGACCTGGATGACCTCCTGCGTGAGAACGATGCCCTCTACCGAGGTGTCTCCACGGAGCTCACGGCTGAGGAATGGGCCAAGGAGCCCTGGCACCGCCGCTACGTCGACAACGTCTTCCGACTCCTGTCGGCGGTGCTCTAGTGGGTTCATGACATCGCGGCAGCAGGCCTAGCCCAGTCCGGCGTGGCTGGGAGGACAACGCCTCCCAGCCACGCCGGCCTCAGACCTCGGCCGGCAGGCTGCGGACCTCAGACCTTGGCCAGCAGCTTGCTCACTCGCTGCAAGCTGACCTTCTGGCTGGTTCCCAGCGTCTGGGCGAACAGGCTCACCCTCAGCTCCTCAATCAGCCAGCGAGCCTGCACCAGCACGGCCTCCCGCTCAGCGTCATCAGGCAGACCGGCTGCCCGCTGCCGGGCCTGGGCCAGCATCTCCTCGGCCTGCGTCACCTGGTAAGCCAGCGCCGCGTCCTGCGAGGGTGAGGACTCAGCCTTGTCCACCCGGATCGCCAGCGCCTGGAGGAACCGCGGCAGGTGAACCAGCTCGCCAGCAGGCGTCGCCGAGACGAAGCCCGGGTACACGAGCGTGGCAGCGTGCTCGCGCACCTGCTGCAAGGTCGACAGCAGCGCCAGGGAGGTATGCGCCTCCACGGCCTTGTCCACCGCACGCCGCTCGCTCAGCGCGCGCGCCACCACCTGAGCCACTCGGTAGACCTCGTCCTCCAGGTCCTGACGCATGAGCGCGACGAGCTCCTCAAAGACGGCGCGCTCGCGGACCTCGGCCAGGCGCCGCCCGCTGCTGCGCTCCCACTGGGCCGCAACCGTACGTGCCGCCGCCAGCTGCAGATCGGCTACCAGGGCCTCGGTGCTGGAGTACGGGGATGCCGCCAGCACAAGGATCTCCTTGGGGCGCCACCTGCTGGTCACCCGCGCCACCGGCAGCTGCGTGCGCGCCAGCGCCAGGGCCGTCACGCCCTCGCCATGCGCTCGCTCCTGCGCCTGGGCGTCAGGCAGGATCGTCAGGTCCGCCGTCGTCGGCCCCGCCGCCACGAGCGTGGGGTAACCGCGCACCACCAGCCCCGCCGTCCCGGTGGACTCCACCGTGGGCGGGATCGTTGAGCGCTCCGAGCCGTCGAGGCCAGGGACGTCCTTGGGCCAGTCCGTCAGGCCCTTGCGCTCGGCCAAGCCGCTGCGTAGGCCTGCGCCAGGCTTCCCGCCGGTCCCGGTGGCTCTCGCCGTGCCGCCCGCCTGCGTCCCAGAGCCGGCCGACGACGCAGCCGGACGTCCAGCGCGACCGGCAGCGGCGGCATCGTTGCCCTTGGCTCGGCCCTTCTTGCCGCGCCGGGCGCGCGAACGCTCGCGGTCCTGCGCCTCGGCCATCGCCTGCGCCAGAGCCCCACGCACCGCCGAGCGCACAGCAGCCTCAGTGCGACCGGACAGCCGCTTCTGCAGTGCCACCAGGTCCTTGCCGCGGCCGATCTCACGCCCGCGAGAGTCCAGCGCCACGAAGGACACGCGCAGGTGATCAGGCAGGTGCTCCTGCGCCTCGGCCCAGTCCGCCTCGGTCACCTCAACCCCACGCAGCCGGGCCACGGCGGCGGTGAAGGCCTCCTGGAAGCTCGCCGGCGGCGCGCTCGCCCCGGCAGGCGTCTGGTACTCCTCGCGCATCGCGGTCCACACCTGGGCGCCGACGTCGGGAGCCGGCACGAGCTGACGGCGCACCCGCTTGGGCAGCGCCCGGATCGTGGCCACCACGAGCTCGGCCCGCATCCCTGGCACCAGCCAGTCAAAGCCGGCCGGCTCCAGCCGTCCCAGGACCTCCACCGGCACGAGCACGCTCACACCGTCGTCCGCCTGCCCCGGCTCGAAGACGTAGTCCAGCCCGAGGGTAAGGTCACCCTGCACCCAGGCATCGGGGTAGCCGGCGGCCAGCGAGTCCTCGTCCGCCCCCGGCAGCAGCAGCTCGCGGGTGTAGTCCAGCAGGTGCGGGTGGCGCCCCTTCTCCCGTCTCCACCAGGCGTCGAAGTCGTTGGCGCCGGTGACCTCGTCAGGAACGCGGTCGTCGTAGAAGCGGTAGAGCGCCTCGTCGCTGGCCAGCAGCCCGTGCTCGCGGCGGCGCTGCTCGACGTCGCTGAGCTCCTCGATGAGGTCCCGGTTGTGGGACACGAAGCCGTGGCGCGCGTGCCAGCCCCCCTCGACCAGCCCGGAGCGCAGGAACATCTCGCGCGCCACCTCGCGGGCCGCCGGTGTGCCCACCGAGGCCAGCGTGGCCGGGCGGTCGGCAGCCAGCGTCATTCCGTAGACCATGACCTTCTCGTGGACCATGGCGCAGCCGTTCTTGGTGGACCAGTAGGGCTCACCAAAGACCTGGCGCAGCAGGCCAGCCTGGCGCGCGGTCTCCTCAACCCACCGCGAGTCCACCTTGGCCACCGTGCGAGCGAAGAGGTGGCTGGTCTCCACCAGCTCAGCCGTCATCACCCAGTCGTAGGTCTTGCGGCGCAGACCTGAGCCCGGCCAGATCATGAAACGGGTGCCGCGCGCTCCGGAGTACTCCCGGCGCCGCTCGTCCCAGTGCCCCACGTTGGACAGCAGCCCCACCAGCAGCGAGCGGTGGATCGCGTCAGCGTCAGGGGTGTCCGCGCTCTTGCCCAGCGCCACTACCGCTGCCGCCACGTCCCCGTGCGCGATCTGCGCAGCGTGGGAACCCGGTTCCAGCGCCTGGCGGGCCGCACGGATCGAGCGCGCCGTCGGCAGCTCCACCGGCGCGGCGTCCAGGCCGAGCGGCCGGGAGAGCTGGCGCAGCTGGGTGTGGACGTCCTGCCACTCGCGCACGCGCAGGTAGTGGAGGAACTCGGCCTTGCACATGCGGCGGAATGCCGATCCGGACAGCTCGCGGCTCTGGGTGCGCAGGTAGCGCCAGAGGTTGAGGTAGGTCAGGAAGTCACTGGTGGGATCGGCGAAGCGCCGGTGCAGGGCGTCGGCCTGCTCCTGCTTGTCCAGGGGTCGCTCGCGCACGTCCTGGATGGACAGGGCGGCCACGATCACCATGACCTCGCCCGCGCACCCCAGCTCCCCAGCGCGCAGCAGCATCCGGCCCAGGCGCGGGTCGATGGGCAGGCGCGCCAGGCGGCGGCCGACCTCCGTCAGGCGCGGGCCCCGGCTGCTGCGGCCCGAGCGCCCGCTCATGCTGGGCTCGATCGCGCCGATCTCGGTCAGCAGCTGGATCCCGTCGCGCACCGCCCGGTGGTCCGGGGCGTCCAGGAAGGGGAAGTCCTCCACCGCGCCCAGGCCGAGGTTCGCCATCTGCAGGATGACGCTGGCCAACGAGGTGCGCAGGATCTCCGGCTCGGTGTACTCCGGGCGCGAGAGATAGTCCGCCTCGGAGTACAGGCGGATCGCGATGCCATCAGCCACGCGCCCGCACCGGCCCGAGCGCTGGTTGGCGCTGGCCTGCGAGATCGGCTCGATCGGCAGGCGCTGGACCTTGGTGCGGTTGGAGTAGCGCGAGATGCGGGCCAGGCCCGGGTCGATGACGTAGCGGATGCCGGGCACCGTCAGCGAGGTCTCAGCGACGTTCGTGGCCAGGACGATCCGCCGGCACGAGTGGGCCTCGAAGACACGGTGCTGCTCGGCCGCCGTCAGCCGCGAGTACAGCGGCACGACCTCGACGGCTCCGGGCGTGCGGGTACGGCCGTCCATCGTGTAGCGCGGGCCCAGGTGGTCGATGAGCGCCGACTCGGTGTCACGGATGTCCCGCTCACCGGCCAGGAAGACCAGGATGTCGCCAGGGCCGGCTGCCATGAGCTCGTCGACGGCGTCCAGGATGCCGGTGACCTGGTCGCGGTCCTCGGTGGGGGCATGGGAGTGCGGGGCCGGCCTGGCCGGCGGGGGCTGGAGGGCCGCCGGGGAGGACGCCGCCGTGCCGGCGCTCGCGGCCTGCCGTCCGTCCACGTTCGGCTGCCAGGGGGACGACGTCGAAGCCGCGCTAGCGCTCGTTCGCGTCTGCCCGGCTGCGCGCACCTGCGCCCGGCGAGCGCGGGCGGCAGCCCGCACGGCCGGGTCAGGGGAGGTCAGAGCAGCGAGCTCGGCGTCCGTGAGCTCACCGGCAGGAGCCGCTGCCATCGGGGCGTCGGGGTTACTCGCCGGCGCCACCGCGGGGTCGGCCGGCCTGGTCGGCGCTGGCTCGGGAGCGGTCAGTGCCTCCAGCTCCGCCTCGCTGAGGGCGTCGATGTCCGTGCGAGACAGGGCGGACTGGCCCGCTGCCGCAGGACGAGAGCCTGCGTCGTCCTGCGGGACGTGGCCCCCGGCGTGCCGGTTGGGGTCGCGGACCTCGCCCAGTCCGTCGTCAGCCAGCAGGGGCCGGTAGCGGATCTCAACGGGGTAGGTACGCCCCGAGACCTGGATGACGGGGGCCGGCACGCGAGCGGTCAGTGGTGCGCAGGCGCGGTGCGGGGCGGAGCCGGCTGCGTCGTCGTCGGCCTCGCCCGAGCTGGGCACGAGCCCGGCCTCCCCCTCGCGGGTGACCTCCTGGGCGAAGTGGGCCGCGAAGCGCTCGGAGTCGATCGTGGCGGAGGTGATGATGACCTTCAGGTCCGGGCGCTGAGGCAGGAGCCGGGCGAGGTAGCCCAGGATGAAGTCGATGTTGAGGCTGCGCTCGTGGGCCTCGTCCACGATGATCGTGTCATAACGGCGCAGCATCGGGTCGGTCTGGATCTCGGCCAGCAGGATGCCGTCCGTCATGAGCTTGACCAGCGTGTTGGGGCCGGTCTCCTCGGTGAAACGCACCTGGTAACCCACCACGCCGTCGCGGCCGATCGCCGTGCCCAGCTCGTGGGCGATGCGTTCAGCCACCGAGCGCGCGGCGATACGGCGCGGCTGGGTGTGGCCGATCATGCCGGTGATCCCGCGGCCCAGCTCCAGGCAGATCTTGGGCAGCTGGGTGGTTTTTCCTGAGCCGGTCTCGCCGGCGACGATGACGACCTGGTTGGTGCTGATCGCCTCGGCGATCTCCTGGCGACGTGCTGAGACGGGAAGCTCTTCTGGGTAGACCAGGGCTGGCACGCTCGCGGCGCGGGTGGCCAGCTGCTCGGGGGCGAAGCCGGGCCAGGAGCGGCCGCCGCGGTGCTTGCCGCGCCCGGTGTGCTTGCGGCCGCGCGAGGAGCGGCGCTCGCGGGCAGGCTGGGGGGCGACGTCGGAGCCGCGGGCAGTGGCGGCGTCGTCTCGCCCAGAGGCGGTGCCGGTGTCGGGGGCAGCCTCGGCGGAGGTGGCGCCGGCGGGTGCGGCGTGGTTAGTGGTGTGCGCGGCGCTGGTCCCGGCGTCGGAAGGTGTCGTCTCAGTGCTCATACCGGTGCCCATTCTTCCTTAATGACGTCCTTGTGCGGATGTGGGCGTGCTCGCGCGATTGTGGCGTGCTTGTCGGGGCACGGCAGGCACGCCACAATCGCAGCAGTACGCACTCGTACGTGAAGGCACGTCTCAACCGGACAACAGCAGGCCAGTTGGCGTGACGAGGCGCACAGTTTGGGGCGATGATGGGCCCTATGAGTGATCTCGACGCCGATGCCGACTCCGCGGGCGAGCTTGGCAGTTCTCGGGGCGAGGCTGGCAGCACTGCGCAGACCTCCAGTCGCTCCGGCAAGCGCTCCCAGGCTTCCCTCCGCTCCCACCGCGCCGTCGACTCCCGCCGCTCCCATGGCGCCCGCCTCCCCCGCCGCCCCGGCGCGCCTCGCAGCGCGTGGCGGCAGGCGACCCGGGCAGTGGGATGGTGCGTGACGGTGCTGATCTGCGCCGTCGGCCTGCTCAGCCTGGCGCCAGACATCCTGGGCGCAATCAACCCGGCGCTGCGGCTGTCAATACGGGCGCCCTTCACCCAGGCTCTCGCCGTGCGCAGCGCGCTGGTGGTCCTGTTCGCCGCGGTCGGTGTGCTCTTCGTGCTGCTCGCCCTGGTCGGGGCCTGGCGGAGGGACCTGGGGCGGCGGCGCGTCATCATCGCCGTCGTCCTCGTGCTCGTGGCTGGCGTGCACGCCTGGGTGCTCGCCGATCGAGGCCTGGGCCGGAGCGACGAGGCGCGGCCGGCGATGGCCCAGGCGGCCGATGCCGACCCCGGCGACTGGGACGGAAGCCTGACGATGCTGTCCTTCAACACCTACATGGGCCGAGCCAAGGTGATCGACCTGGCGCTGGAGGTCCGGCAGGTCGCGCCGGACGTCGTCGTCCTGCTGGAGGCCAGTGAGGAGCTGACGCAGCAGCTGCTCGAGCTCACCGGGCAGGACGGCTTCTCCTTCACGGCTTTCACAGCCGGTGACGGTGGCAGCAGTCTGACGACGACGGTGCTCGTCTCCGCCGCGATCGGTCCCTACGAGCAGGGCAAGGTCTCCGGTATGGGGCACGGCGCCGTCTACCTCACTCCGGCGGGAGGCGATGAGCTCAACGGGCATGCACGCCCGACGATCCTGGGCGTGCACACCATCGCGCCCCTGCCCAGCACCATGGAGCTGTGGAGGCAGTCCGTAGAGAAGGTCGTGGAGCGATGCCAGTCGCCCCAGGCGGGGCTGGTGGTCGCAGGAGACTTCAACGCCACGCTGGACCACGCAGTGATGCGAGAGCTGGGCGGCTGCGCGGATGCTGCGGTCCAGGGCGGGGTTGGTGGCCTGGCGACCTGGCCCACCTCGACGCGTACGGCCTTGTTCGGCGCGACGATCGACCACGTTCTGGTGGATGCGGTCACATGGCGCACGCGCTGGGCGGAGGTAGTGCAGGTCGCGGGCTCGGACCACCGCGCGCTCGTCGTCGAGCTGGAGGGGCGCGCGGAAGCGGCGAGCCTGTGACGGCCCAGTCGGATGACGCCTTGCGGTGAGGTGCTGGAGCTGTTCCGAGGTCTCGGCGTCGTCGGCCAGCGCAGCCGGTCAGGCCGGTTGGCGCCGGCTCGGACGGTTAGGCGGGTTAGCGCAGGCGGCGGGCGAACCAGTCGACGCCGAGCTGGGCGACCTGGACCTGGGCATCCTCCGCGTCCTCGGCGTGGACCTGGACGAGCTGGCTGCCGTCACGCAGCAGCGCGAAGCCCTCGGTCGCCCCGGCGGTGGAGTCGGGGAACTCCTCCGTCAGCGCGCCGTGCAGCATGAGGACGGGCCAGGGTAGGTCCGCCATGATCTGTGCAGGCTCCTGCAGTGAGACGTCGGCCAGGGTCTGCTTGGACAGGACGTCCCACTCGCGCGAGTTGGGGTTGTCATCGACGAGGCGGGTCAGGCCGTGTCGGTCGAGCTCGTCGAGCTGCTCGGGGGAGAAGACGTTTTCCCACAGGATCGACTGCGGGCCGACCACCGCCCCGGAGAGCACCACGGCGCGTACGGGCTCCGGGCGGGCCAGCAGCACCGCCGTCGCCCCGAATCCGTTGGCGTGCACGCCTTGGCGCGAGTAGCCCAGGTCCTCCAGCCAGCCGCACACGGCCTGGAGGTCATCGCTCTCGCCGGCCAGGGTCACGACGTCGTCGTCGGACTCGCCCAGGCCGGAGAAGTCGAACTGGAAGGTGGCGTAGCCCGCCTGGCGGTACCGCGCCGCGAGCTGGTCCAGGCGGTAGCTGAAGCCGTGGCGGTCGGTGAGGAAGTCGTGCGCCAGGATGATGACGGCCTCGTGGCGCGCTGGGGCGGTTCCGCCCTCGCGAACGAGCGTGGTCAGCGCCTCGGGGTCGAGATCGGCGACGCCGTCGGGCAGGCGGAGCGTCCCGGACAGGGAGATGCCCCGGGCCGTGTCGATGCGGACGTCAGTCATGCTCCCAACCTAGGCCAGCCGGCGCTCGCGGGCGACGGACCTGTGGCGGGGCCCGGGGGATTGCGCTGGCAGCGTGATGCTTGCGCCGCCGCCCCGCGGTGCATGGCGCGACCTCATGTGGGCTGCTGCGGCGTGGTGCTTCCGTGGCGCTTGTCACTACTGCCTGGCGCTCGCCGCTACCTCTTCCTGTCTTTCGCTATCCCGCGGTGTTGGTCGACCGTGCGTGTGTGGGTCAGCTCTTGCTTTCGTTGCTACCCCGCGGCGTCCACCGCTACCCCGTTGTGCCTGTCGCTACTCCTTGGTGTTGGTCGCTACCCCGTAGCGGGCGCCCCCTCCGCTTTCGACGCTATCCCATGGTGCTGGTCGCTACCGTCTCCTGCCTTTCGCTACCCCTTGGTGTTGGTCGCTACCCGGTAGCGCGTGCTGCGGGGTAGCGAAGGAAACGAAGGGGTAGCGGCGATGGTGGAGGGGTAGCGGAGGGCGGGCAGTGACGCGGTTGGGCCCCGTGCTTGTGCGGTTTGCTACTACCCCATGGTGTCCACCGCCACCCGGTTCTGGCGTTCGCTACCCCTTGGTGTTGGTCGCTACCCGGTAGCGCGTGCCACGGGGTAGCGAAGGAAACGAAGGGGTAGCGGAGGTAACGGTGAGGTAGCAGAGGACGGGCGTGGGCGGTCTTGGTGGGAGTGCGGAGGGCGCGAAGGATGGGCAAACGCAGCGGCTGCGCCGGTGGCATCGGCGAAAATGCTCGTCGCCACCAGGGTCTGCCGCCAGCCCCGTTACCGCCAGGCCCGCGGCCGCCAGCCCCTCGGTCGCTAGGGCCTGCCGCCACCAGAGGAGCACAAACCAAATGGTTAGTTTCTTGCGGTATGGCGCGATTTGCGTGAGCGCCCGGCCGTCGGTGTAAGGTCTGCTCCAACATCCATCCAGAGCGGCTGAGAGACCTGGCTCTATGACGCCGCAGCAACCCTCACGCGGGGTGCTTCCGCCAGGATCGATGGAGAACACCATGTCGCCGTCCCTGGCACAGCCGTATACCCGTCACGTCGCCCCCAAGCCTTCCCCGGCAGCTATCGCGCCGTCTCTCACTCCCGCCGAGCCCGCCCGCCCGAGCCTGTCCCTGGAGCTCTTCCCTCCCCGCCCGGGCCGCTACGCCTCGCAGACCTGGGGCGCTCTCGACCGGCTCCTTGCCGCCCGCCCCGACTTCGTCTCGGTGACCTACCGTCCCCGCTTCATCACGACAGCGGGCGGCCCGACCGCAGCAGCAGGCTCTCCCACGCGCCTGCACGTCGTGCGCGAGCACAACCCCTCCGAGGACGTCGTCGCCCACGTCATCGCCACCTCCCGCGTCCCGCTCATGGCCCACCTGACGTGCCTGGGCTACCGCAAGGCCAACGTCGTCGAGATCGTTCGCCTCTTCCTCGACATGGGGGTCAGGCGCTTCCTCGCCCTGCGCGGAGACCCGCCGCGTGGCGTGGCTGCCGAGGACGTCGTTGGCGAGCTGCGCCACGCCGACCAGCTCGTCCGCGTCATTCGTGAGGTCGAGGCCGAGTACTTCGACGACGGCGCCCGCCACGTCCAGGTGGCAGTGGCCGCCTACCCGGCCGCCGTTGACTACGCCCGCGAGATCGGGGTGCTCGCCGCCAAGCAGGCCGCGGGCGCGGACCTGGCCATCACCCAGGTCTTCTACGAGTCCGAGGACTACCTCGCTCTGGCCCGCGCCGCCAGCTACTGCGGCGTCACCATGCCCATCCTGCCCGGTATCATCCCGCTGACCGACCTGCGGCGCCTGACCCGCTTGGAGGACCTGACCGGCGTGAGCGTGCCGACTCGGCTGAGCCAGACCCTGACCTCGCGCCAGGGCGCTTCGGTCATGACCGCCGGCATCGACGCCACCCTCCAGCTTGCCGGCGACCTCATTGAGGGAGGCGCGCCCGGCCTGCACCTCTACACCTTCAACCGCACCCGCCCCGCCCTGGACGTCATCTCCCAGTTCCGCCTGGGCGGGGTGCTCGACGGTGCCCGCCCTGACCGCGTCACCCAGCGCGAGATCGCCCGCGCCTACATCAACGCCGTGCCAGGTTCCGGCGCGCGGCTGACGGGGCGAATGCCGGTGGCGGCTCGGCCCTGACGGGTGCCGGGTCCCGCCGTTGCGGGTCCGCCACCGGCCGACGCCGCAGGGACCGTACGTCCTCATCCCTCCCCGCGCCGTGCGCGTCCTGACCTCGATGACTGCCAGACAGAAAGGCATCCCATGACCTCCATCAACCACCCCAGCGCCACGCAGCCCTCCACCACGGGCTCGCAGATCCCCACCACGCCCTTGCCGCCGGCCACGATCCTCGGCTACCCGCGCATCGGCGCCGACCGCGAGCTCAAGCGCGCGGTGGAGTCCTACTGGAAGGGTGCCACCGACCTGGCGGCCTTGCGTCGCTCGGCTCGGTCCTTGCGCGAGGCCACTCGATCCCACCTGCGCGAGCTTGGACTGACCGGCCCTAGCGCTGTGCCGGCGGACTTCGCCTACTACGACCAGGTCCTCCAGGTCACCACGGCCTTCGGTGCCCTGCCCACCCGCTTCGCCGACCTGGGTGGCAGCGCCGGCGAGGGCTACCCCGGCACGGACCTTCCCGGCTACTTCACGGCCGCGCGAGGCCAGGGTGAGTGCGCGGCGCTGGAGATGACCAAGTGGCTGGACTCGAACTACCACTACCTCGTCCCCGAGCTCGACGAGCACACCCCCCTGGACTACGTGCCCGGCTTCGCCGCCGTCGACCCGACGGATGGCCCTGGCGCCCAGGTCCTGGAGGCGGAGCGCGCCGGCGAGGAGGTGCCGCGGCCCGTCGTCGTCGGACCGGTGACCTACCTGCTGCTGGCCAAGGCCTCCGACGAAGCCGGCCCGGACTTCCACCCGCTCGACCGCCTGCCCGACCTGCTCGCTGCCTACGGACACCTCCTGGGCGACCTGTGGGCAGCCGGCGCCCAGTGGGTCCAGCTTGACGAGCCGGCGCTGGTGTCCGACGCCTGGGACGTGCCGCGCCAGCAGGTGCTGGAGGCTGTGCGCGCCGCCTACACCTGGATCGGCGCCATCGCCGAGCGTCCCCAGGTGCTGGTGGCGGGCACCTACGGCTCGCTGGGGGACGCTCTGCCCGTTCTCGCTGCCACTGAGATCGAGGGCGTGGCCCTGGACTTGGTGGCTGGGCAGCGGCCGACGGCGCAGGAGCTGGGGTCGCTCGGCGGCAAGAGCGTTGTGGCCGGCGTGGTCTCGGGGCGCAACGTGTGGCGTACGGACCTGGAGGCGGCGCTGGAGCTCCTGGAGGGCCTGCGCCGCGACCTGCCTGAGGACGCGCCGCTGGTGGTAGGGACCTCCACCTCGCTCCAGCACGTGCCGCACGACGCCGAACGTGAGACCTCCCTGCCGGCCGACGTGCGCTCGTGGCTGGCCTTCGCCGACCAGAAGGTCGCCGAGGTCGGGGTACTGGCCCGCGCTCTGGCCCAGGGGCAGCAGGCGGTGGCGCAGGAGCTGGCGCTCGATGCCCGCCTGCGCGAGGAGCGGGCCACCCACCCGGGCGTGAACCGGGCCGAGGTGCGATCCGCCGCCGGCGCCGTGAGCGCGGCTGACCGCCAGCGCTCGCCTTATGCCGAGCGTCAGAAGGTCCAGGCGGCGCGGCTGAGGCTTCCGCTCCTGCCGACGACGACGATCGGCTCCTTCCCGCAGACCGCCCAGATCCGCACGGCTCGGGCTGCGTGGCGCCGCGGCGAGCTTGACCACAGTGGTTACGAGCAGGCGATGCGCCAGGAGATTGCGCGCGTGGTGGAGCTCCAGGAGGAGATCGGGCTGGACGTGCTCGTCCACGGCGAGGCTGAGCGCAATGACATGGTTCAGTACTTCGCGGAGCTGCTGGACGGCTTCGTGACCACCGAGCACGGCTGGGTGCAGTCCTACGGCTCGCGGTGCACGCGGCCCTCGATCCTGTGGGGCGACGTGAGCCGGCCCGCGCCGATGACGGTGGCCTGGTCCTCCTACGCACAGTCGCTGACGGACAAGCCGCTCAAGGGCATGCTCACCGGACCGGTGACGATCATGGCCTGGTCCTTCGTGCGTGACGACGTGCCGCGGGCGCTGGTGGCTGACCAGCTCGGGCTGGCGCTGCGCGAGGAGGTCGCGGACCTGGAGGCTGCCGGGATTCCGGTGATTCAGGTGGATGAGCCGGCGATCCGCGAGACGCTGCCGCTGCGCCGGGCCGAGCGTGCGGACTACCTGAAGTGGTCGGTCGGAGCGTTCCGCTTGGCGACCGGTGGCGCGGGCGCGGCGACGCAGATTCACACCCACCTGTGCTACTCCGAGTTCGACGTGGTCATTGACGCGGTTGACCACCTGGATGCGGACGTGACCTCGATCGAGGCGTCGCGCTCGCGGATGGACATCCTGCCGGCGGTGGCTGAGCACGGTTTCGAGCGGCAGCTGGGGCCGGGCGTGTGGGACATCCACTCGCCTCGTGTGCCGTCGGTGGACGAGTGCGAGGAGCTGCTGGAGCGCGCGGTGGCGGCGCTGGGTATTGAGCAGCTGTGGGCCAACCCGGACTGCGGGCTCAAGACGCGTGGTTACGAGGAGACGGTGGCGAGCCTGCGGCACCTGGTGGAGGCCGCCCAGCGCGTGCGCGCGCGGAGGTAAGAAAGGGGAGGGCTCGGCGCGGGCGTCTTCGGCAGCGGGCCCAACCTGTGCGTGCTGAGGTCAGTCTCTGCGTTCCTGCCAACAGGGGCCGCATCCGTGGGGCCCGGCGTGCGTGTTTGGGTGGGGTTTGCCAGAAGTGCCCCGGCCACCTGGCCGACTTCGCTCGTGCGTCGCCCTCGTTTGCCCAGCCGTCGCTATCCCTTTGTTTCCTTCGCTATTCCTTGGTGTTGCCCGCTATCCCGTGGCGCGTGCGTTGCTGAGTGTGCGGGCGGTCGTCGCCACCTCGTTCTGTCCTTCGCTATCCCTTCGTGTCGCTCGCTACCCCACAGCGCGCGCTACGGGGTAGCGAGCGACACGAAGGGATAGCGACGGTGGCGGTGGGGTAGCGATGGTGGCAATGAGGTAGCGAAGGACAGGAACGGGTAGGGCTGGTCGGCGCACAGAAGGGTGGCGGCGGCGGGAAGGACTGGCACGGGCGGTGCCATCGAGTCTTCCGCCGATGGGCGCACTTGCCGGGGCTGGATTCGTCAGTGCGTGCAGCGCACGCCGACGTCGGCCAGGATCTGCAGCAACGGCTCGCCCTGCCAGGCGTCCCGCCACAGCCAGCGCACGACTCGCATGCCCGAGGCACGTTCAACGGCGATCTCACGCCGACGCTCATCCTGGATGACCTCCTCGATCGGTCGGCCGGCCATCTGGCGTCCGTACTTGACGTTGCCGTCGAACTCGCCGATGACGCCCAGGTCTGGCCAGATGAAGTCCACGCGCCCGACGAGCCGTCCTCGCGGGTCCCAGATCTCATCCTGGAGACGTGGTAGCGGTAGGTGGTGCTCGATCATGACCGCGCGGCTGAGGCTCTCTCCCGGTGACTCGGAGCGCGGATCCGCGACCTCGATCCACCGGCGGAGCCGGGTGTTGCCCGAGGTATGTGGGTGAGCATCCACGAGCGAGAGGAGCTGCTCCTTTGTCACGTTGCCGCGTCGCAGGGCGGCGTCGAGGCTCGTGAGGTTGGAGGCGAAGGGCCGACGCCGACCGAGGTCGATGAGCGTCTGAGCCACGCTGGTCACGCGGATGCCGTCGATCTCCACCATGTCGCAGTCCTCGGGCGCGGGGAGAGTACGGGTTGCGGCGGTGGTTTTGCCGCCGGTGCGTCCGCGGCGGACGAGCTGAACGCGCTCGGGCAGTTTGCCGATCAGCGGCAGACCGTGAATGACGGCCGCTGATTCGCGCGCGATCGCCGCCTCGCCGCTCAGCCGGCCCACGAGTCGTAGCGCGCACAGGCGAGTGAGGTGGCGCTGGCTGAGATCCAGGGCCTTGAACTCCTGACGGTTGACGTAGGCCCCGCGCAGCAGAGGCATGAGATCGCTGTCCGATTGACGCGTCGAACGGGCGAAGCTCTTGGAGCTCACCCCGTCAAGAGTCAGGTCCCTGGTCAGCGTGATGCTGATTGGTGCGGTCCACATGCACCAAGGATTGCGCGGTCGGTCGGCTGCCCGCAGACGACCTGTGGACGGGCGTTGCCGAGGGTGTCACGGGGGTTGCCTGTGGAGCCCGGGCGGCGACTATCGGGGCGAATGTGACGGGTGGGAATACGGCGTCGCGTCGGCGCAGATCGCTCCCGGGCGGCCGTTGCCGTCCCTCGCTCGCGTTCGCTACCTCTCTGTTTCCTTCGCTATCCCGTGATGGCGTTGGCTACCCCGTAGCGCGTGCGGAACTGAATACCTGGACAACTGCCGCTACCTCGTTCTGTCCCTCGCTATCCCTTGGTGTTGGTCGCTATCCGGTGGCGCGCGCTGCGGGGTAGCGGAGGGCTCGGCGGGGTAGCGGAGGGAGCGGTGGGGTAGCGATCTCTCCTACGCGCCGGTGCCAGAGTCAGCCCCAGATCCAGAGTCAGCCCCAGATCCAGAGTCAGCGCCAGCGGGCCGCCCCAGTGACCGCGCGGCCTCGACGGCGCGGCGCACCTTGGCCTCGTCGGTGCGCTGAGGAGCGCCCGGCGCGCAGTCGTCACGCGAGCAGCGCATGTGAATCTCCCGCACACCCGTGCGCTCAATGACCTCCGCGGTGTTCGCCGGGCGCACGTGCCCGGCGGCGATGACGCGTGGCCCGCCGGGCGTACTCACGAGCCCACGCAGCACCTCCGCGCCTTCCAGCGCCGTAGGCGACCCGCCCGAGGTCAGCACGTAGTCCACCCCGAGCCCGCCCAGGTCCCCGTAGGCCTCGACCAGGTCGCGGGTGGCGTCGATCGCCTTGTTGAAGGTCACCGGAGCCCCGTCAGCGGTGTCGATGAGCAGCCGCAGCAGGCCACGGTCGATGACGTGCTCGCTGGTGAGCACCCCCATGACGAAGCCGATCTCAACGGCCGGCGGCTGCGGCGCGACCGAACCAGCGACCCGCTGCGGGCGGGTGTACTCGCTCATCTCGCGCGCGAGCGCGGCCATTCGGCGCACGTCAGCCACCATGGCGCGGCCCTCGTCCGAGCTGAAGACGAAGGAGCCTCCGCGTGGGCGGATCATGATGCGCAGCCCGAAGGGCGCGGCATCAGGCTGCTTGGCCCAGTGCGGTCCAGCCAGCGCCCGACGCTGCGCCACCTCCTCAGAGGCGGCGAAGATCGCGGACTCGACCGTCCCGATTGACGGCGTGGTGCCCTCAGCGCCGAGGTTGTCACACAGCTCGGCGCGGTCGGCTCCGGCGCGCGCGGACAGCCGCACGCCCTCAACGTCCTCGGTACAGATCTCGACGACGACGTGCGGCATGTCGCGCCACGGGGTCGTCTCAGGGGCGGGGGAGGACAGGTGGCGTAGAGAGGGCGCGGAGCCTGCAAGCCGCATCGCGTTCATGTCCTGAGTGTGACACGCGCGTGCAGGCGATGTGCGGGTTTGCCGCTCAACTCTGCGCGAAGGTCGTGACGCAGCGTCGTCATGACCAGGCGCGGCGGCGGGGGACAATGTCTCAGCCCGCTCCTGGCCGCGGGCAAGGAGGTCACCCCGTTGTCCCAGCCCGCCAGCATGCCCGACGCCGCGCCCTCGCCCGACGCTGCTCCCTCACCTCATCGCACCCGTGCGCCACACCCTGCCCGTGCGGTCAGCCCCGCCACAACCGACGCCACCCGCTCTACCCGCGAGCCCCGCCCTGCCCTCGGCACCCGCCGGGGTTGCCAGGCCACCGTGGCAGCAGCGGCAACAACGACGGTCGGTGCCTTGGCTCAGGCCTGGGCTCTCATCTGCCTCGGGCGCGGTCTGGGCGCTCTGTCCCCCTTCCTCATGCCTGTCACCCCGGCCGCGCGCCTAGCCGACCCCACCGCCGACTGGCGAGCCAGCGCCCTGCAGGCGGTGCTCGCTGCGCTCGTGGCCGCGGTCTGCGCCGGCGCCACCCAGCTCATCGCCCGCTCCAGCGCCGCGTCGGAGGAAGGTCATATTCGCCGTCGGGTGCTCGCGCACCTGCTCGACCTGGGGCCGGGGGCCGTGAGCGAGGCCCGCTCTGGCGCGACCGTGGCCCTGCTGACCGACGGCGCTGAGCGCGTGGCCGCCTACCGGCAGACCTTCCTGGCCCCCACCATCGCCGCTGTCTCCTCCCCGTTGCTGGTCCTGGCCCTGACCGCCGTGACGGTTGATGCCGTGAGCGCAGCCGTCCTGGCCCTGCTCTTCGTGGCGGTTCCCGGGGGCATCGCGCTAGCGCACAAGCGACTGCGCCGCTCCTCGGGTGGCTCGCGCAGCCAGCGCATGCGCCTGGCCGCGGAGTACCTCGACGCGCTCCAGGGCCTGACCACCCTGGCCCTGGCCCGGGCTGCCAGCCGCCGCGGCGCCGCCCTGCGCGAGCGTGGCGAGGCCAATCGCCGCGCCCTCATGCGGCTGCTGGCGGGCAACCAGCTCGTCATCCTGGTCACGGACGGCCTCTTCTCCCTCCTGCTGGTCACCGTTGCGGCCGCCCTTGCCCTGGCGCGTCTGGCCGGCGGCGCTCTCGACCTCGGCGGCGCCCTCGCGCTGGTGCTGGTCTCACTCACGCTGCTGGAGCCCTTGGACCACGTGGGCTCCTTCTTCTACGTTGGGATGGGCGGGATGGCCAACCAGCGTGCCATGCGTCGGGTCCTGGCCCGGCGCCGTCCCGTCCCCGCCACCTGCTCGCCGGCCGACGACGACGCAGCCTCCCTGCCTGGCACGCGCACCGAGCCCGTGGTCGCCCTGCGGTCGGTGAGCGCAGCCTGGCCGTTGCCGGTGGTCCTCGGTGCAGGCCACCCGGGCGGCCAGCCTGGCCGCCACCCCGGCGGCCAGCCTGGAGGGCGTCGCGGCGACCACTCGGGCCAGCAGGCCGAGGGGCACCCGAGTGCTCGGCCTGCTGGCCCAGGCCACCGGACCGCGAATGGAAGCTCCGAGCGACGAGTTCAGGAGCACCGCCTCCGCCCGGTGCTGACCGACGTCGACCTGGAGGTTCCCGCCGGGCGGCGCCTAGCCGTCGTCGGGCCCTCGGGCGCGGGCAAGTCAACCCTGCTGGCCCTCCTGGCCGGCGACCTCCTACCCACCAGCGGCACCGTGAGCATCAACGGCACGCGCTCCAGCGCCGCCACGGCGGATGAGGTGCGGGGAGCCAGCGCCCTGGTCACCCAGTCCACCTGGTTGTTCACCGGCACCATCGCGGACAACCTGCGCCTGGCCGATCCTGATGCCACACCTGAGCGGATGTGGTGGGCGCTGGAGGCGGCGAACCTCGCCGACGAAGTCCGCGCGATGTCGCAGGGCCTGGAGACCGCGGTAGGCGAGCGGGGGATGAGCCTGTCAGGCGGGCAGGCCCAGCGCCTGTCACTGGCGCGCGCCTTCCTGGCTGACCGGCCACTGCTGCTTCTGGACGAGCCCACCAGCCAGGTCGACCTCGCCAGTGAGGCCCAGATCGTTGAGGCGATCGAGCGCCTGGCTGAGGGACGCACCGTCGTCACCGTCTCCCACCGTGCCGGGGCGCTGACGGCCTGCGACCGCGTGGTCACGGTTGAGAACGGGGGTCTGCGATGAGCAGGTCAGCCACCCCGGGGAGGACCCCGGAGAACGCCTCGTCCAGCGCCGCGCCGGAGACGGCCCCGCAGCCTTCCACCTCGCGTGACGCCGCTCCCCAGATCCTGCCCCAGACCCAGGGCCAGCCCCAGACCCAGCAGCCCCCGCGCGCGACCACACGCCCGACCACGCGTGCGCTCGTGGCCTGGTTGGTGCGTGCCACCCGACCCGTGCTCTCGCCCCTGGCTGCCTCGGCGGCCTGCCGTGTGATCGCCCAGCTGCTGGGAGTCGGGCTCGTCGCGCTCGCGGCCTGGGGCGTGGTCGACGCTGCCCAGGACGTGCTCGCCGGCCGGGCCCCTCGCCTGTGGCAGCCGGTGGCCGGCATGGCAGTGCTCGCCGTGCTCAAGGCAGCCTTCCGCTACGGCGAGCAGTACCTCGGTCACCTTGTGGCCTTCCAGTGCCTGGAGATCCTGCGCGCCCGACTCTTCACGGCCCTGGCCCCGCGCGCGCCACGGGTCATGATCACTGCGCGCACGGGCGACCTGCTGGCCCGCGCCACCAAGGACGTCGACCGCATCGAGACCTTCTACGCCCACACCTTCGCCCCGGCGGTGAGCGCCGTGGTGGTTCCCGTCGTGGTGCTCACGGCAGCTGGCGTCACCACCACCTTGGCGGTGGCCGGTGCTGCGGCGCTGACCGTGCTCATCGCCGCCGTCCTCGTCCCCACGCTGGGCTGGGGCGCCAGCCGGGCGGCCTCGCGCCGCGCCGTCGTCGCCCGCGCTGAGCTGACCCAGCACGTGACGGACTCCGTTCAGGGCGTGCGCGAGATCGTCGGCTACGGTCGCGTGGCTGAGCGCCTGGCCGCTACGGCCGAGCATGACGACGACGTCGCCCATGCCGCCCGGCCCCTCATCCTCACCGTGTCCGCACGGCGGCTGGCGGTCCAGCTCCTCGTCCTGCTCGCGCCGGTGCTCGTGCTGCTCGTGGGGGCCCAGGCGGTGCTCGACGGGAGCGTCGGCCTGGCGGCGCTCGCCGCTGCGGCAGCCGCCGTCGCGCGCCTGGGGGAGACGGTGCGCGGGGTGGAGGACCTGGCTGGCGCCCTGTCTGGTGCGCTGGCTGCGGCTGAGCGGGTCCACGCCGTCGTCACCGCGGCCCCGGAGCTGGCCGACGGCGACGGCGAGCTGAGGCGTGGCGCGCATGAGCTGCGCTGGGAGTCGGTTACCTACGCCTATCCCGGCGGGCGCCGCCCGGTGCTGCATGACGTGAGCCTGACGGCGCAGGCGGGAGCGTGGACGAGCCTGGTGGGTGCCTCAGGATCAGGCAAGACCACCGTGGCGCACCTGGCCCTGCGCTTTGACGACCCGCAGTCGGGGGCGGTGCGCGTGGACGGGGTGGCCCTGCCCGAGGTGTCGGCCGACTCCCTGCGCCGCGAGGTGGCGCTCGTGGGGCAGGAGGAGGCGCTGCTGCGCGGGAGCGTGGCGGACAACGTCAGGCTCGCGGCGCCGTCGGCCACGCTGGACCAGGTGGAGCAGGCGTGCCGGGTGGCCTGCGTCCACGAGGAGGTCATGGCGATGCCGGGCGGTTACGAGGCGCCCCTGGGGGAGCGCGGCGCTAGCGTGTCTGGCGGGCAGCGGCAGCGTCTGGCCCTGGCGCGGGCGCTGCTGGCTGAGCCGGGCGTGCTCGTGCTCGACGAGTTCACCTCGCACCTGGATCCGGCGCTGGACGCCCGGGTGCGCCAGAGCGTGCGGGCGTGGGCGCGTCGGCACGGGACCACCGTGGTCGAGGTGACGCACCGGCTGGAGCGGATCGGGGAGTCGGACCACGTCGTCGTGCTTGATGGCGGGCGCGTGGTGCAGGCCGGGACGCCGGACCGGCTGCTGGCCGAGGAGGATGGTCCGCTGGCCAGGCTCGTGGCGCGCGAAGCCGGCTGAGCGGCGGGCGGTCTGAGCCGCGGGCTGCCCTCCATCTAGATCGTGGTTTCCTGTGCAGGACCGGGGCATACACACGGTGTAACCCCCGGTCTCACGCAGGAAACCACGTTTCAGATGACGGTGCCGGGCGGTCAGACGTCGTCGACGTCGGCGTAGGACTTGGGATCCTCGATCGGCTCCAGGTGGGCGGACACGCGCAGGCTCGGGTCCTCGGCGACGAGGTCGTCGATGAGCCGCTCAGTGAAGTCGTGCCCCTGCTTGACGCTCCACGTGCCCGGGACCAGGACGTGCAGCTCGGCGAAGCGGCGGTTGCCGGCTTCGCGCACGCGCACGGCGTGGAAGTCGATGACGCCGGTGCGGCGGTGGCGGTCGAGCACGGCCTTGATCCGGGCCAGCGCCTCCGCCGAGGGGGCGATGTCCATCAGGCCGGCGACGGACTCACGAACCAGGCGGAAGCCGGTCCACATGATGTTCAGGCCCGCCCCCAGTGCGACGACGGCGTCGAGCATCGGCTGGCCGGTAATCGCCACGAGCCCCACGCCGATGAGCACCGCGGCGCTCGTCAGGACGTCGGTGGCCAGGTGCTTGGCGTCGGCCACCAGCGTTGCGGAGTTCTCCACCGTGCCCTTGCGGTAGAGCACCCAGGCCACGCCCCCGTTGATGAGGGAGGCGACCACGGAGATCGCCAGACCCGCTCCGAGCTGCTCGGGCATGGTGGGGGTGATGAGGCGTTCAATCGCGGAGAAGATGATGAAGACCGCGGCCACGAAGATCATGGCGCCCTCGACGACCGCCGAGAAGTACTCCGCCTTGGAGTGGCCGAACTGGTGGTCCTCGTCAGCGGGCCGGATCGAGACGCGCAGCACGATGAGCGCCACGACCGCCGCCACCAGGTTGACCAGGGACTCGGCGGCGTCAGAGAGCAGACCCACCGAGCCTGTCATCCACGCAGCCCCGGACTTCAGGGCGATGGTGCCCAGGGCCGCCGCGATGGACAGCCACGCGTAGGCGGACAGGTCCTTGGGCGGGGCGTAGCGCGGTGAGGACATGGGTTCCAGTGTGCGCGCGGCCGGGGCTGCGGGGCGAATCGTGTTTTCGGTGGGCCGCAAGGTGGTTTCGTGCTGCGGGTGAGCCTGGGCCCGGGGCATGGCCGACGGCGTCGGCGACCCCGTCCAGGCCCCGCTAGGCTGTCGTCGTGCTCGCCCCAGTTCTTCACGCCGCCGTCGAGATGCCGGTTCCCGAGGCGTTGTCGAGCACCTTCCGTGCGCTCGACCTGTCCGGCGTCCTCCTCAACGGGATCCTGGGCGGGCTCATCGCGCGCCGCAAGAACTATGACCTCGTGGGCTTCGTGGTACTGGCGATGCTCACGGCCACCGGCGGCGGGATCCTGCGCGACCTCATGATCCAGGCTGGCCCACCCTTCGCGCTGACCGACCCCTACTACCTCTACACCGCCTGCGCGGGTGCGCTGATCGCGTGGTGGCTGCCCTTCAGCTCGCGGCCGGCCAGGCGTTTCCTCGTGGTGGCTGACGCTGTGGTGCTGGGGACGTGGGCAGCCACCGGTGCCTCGAAGGCCTTGGTCAACGGGCTCGGCGTCATGCCCGCGCTGCTGCTGGGGTGCCTGACGGCGGTGGGCGGCTCGATGATCCGCGACATCTCCGTGGGGGAGACCCCGGCGGTCTTCGGCGGGAACAAGCTCTATGCGATCCCGGCATTGTGCTCGGCGGGGACCGAGGTGGCGCTGGTGGTGGTCGGGATCCCGGCGACCTGGGCCATGGTGGCGGCGACGGCTGTGGGTGCGGGGATGTGCCTGCTGGCGTACTGGCGCTCGTGGCGGCTGCCGGTCTCGGCGGAGGTTCAGCGCGAGCGCGAACGACGGCGGGCGGCGCGGCTGGCCGCGGGACCGCGGCGGCGGTGGCCGGTTGGGTCAGTAGGCGCGCCCGAGGAAGGTGACACGGTACGCGAGGGGTGGCGGCGTTCGCTCATGGGGCGTCCGCGCTGGTCACGCTCGGCGCCGCCACAGCCCCGGCGCCACGAGCCCTTGGACCCGCAAGACCTCTAGGGGCGCTGGGACTGTAGGGCTGGTATTGGGCTTGTAGGGCTTGGGGCGAGGCCTGCTGGGCCGGTTGCTGTGCTTGCCAGTAGCTCTGCTGGCTGGGTCGGTTGCTGTGCTTGCCTGGTAGCTCCCCTTGCCTACTGAGACCGCACACCGAGCCTGCCCATGCCCGGCCTTCGCTATCCCTCCACCACTGTCGCTACCCCTTCGTGTCCTTCGCACCCCCGTAGCGCGCGCTATGGGGTAGCGACCAACACCAAGAGGTAGCGACAGACAGAACGGGGTAGCGGCGAGCGCGATGGGGTAGCAACGCAGGCCAGGTCTGGCCCGCACGTTCGGGGTCGGACGACGCCAAGGGGTAGCGATGGTGGGAACGAGGTAGCGGCGAAAGCAGAGGCTGGCCCGTACAAGCGCGGTCGACCAACACCACGGGATAGCGGGCGACCTCATGGGGTAGCGGCAGGCGCCAAGGGGTTACAGCAAACGGCGCAAGCGCGTGACTCAAGTGCCCAGCGCCCCGTCCTTCGCTATCCCTTCACCACCGTCGCTATCCCTTCACCACCGTCGCTACCCCCTTCCCGTCCGTCGCACCCCCGTAGCGCGCGCTAAGGGGTAGCGGGCGACCTCATGGGGTAGCGATGGCGCGAACGAGGTAGCGGCGAGCGTGGTGGGGTAGCGGCGCAGGCAGAGGCTGGCCCGCACGTTCGGGGTCGGACGACGCCAAGGGGTAGCGATAGCGGGCGCCGGGTAGCGGCGGCCAGAACCGAGGAGCAAACGGAGGCGTGGCCGGCCCCAAGCCTCAGGCCCGAGCTTCAGACAGCCGAGGCTCCGCCCCAAACCTCAGGCCCGAGCCTCAGACCAACCCAAGCCTCAGCCCGAGCGGACCGCAGCGTTGCCAGTCCCTCTATTCTGGGTCTCAGACCGATATTCCGGGTCTCAGACCGAACGAACCTCGGCGTCGTCAACCTCGATGGGCTGCGCAGGGGCGGCAGGCTGCTGTGCCGGCGCGCCGAAGAGCCGCTCCTTGACGGCGTCCACCACCTTGTCCGTGAGGGCCTCACCCTGCTGACGCGCAAAGCTCGTGGCCTTGGCGGAGGCGGAGTCGACCTTCTCGCGCACGAAGGGCTGCTCGGCCACGTGGGTCGCCGCCGCCTTGATCCGCTCGTACTGCGCGCGCCCGGCCCGCGTCCCCAGGACGTATCCCGCGCCGAGACCGAGGATGAACGGAATCTTGCTGGCCATGACTGCCTCCTGGTTCTGGGCGGTGAAGCGTCGGGCGATGGCGCCCAGGGCAGCGTAGCAAGCGGGCTGACCTCCGGCGGTCGGCGACGTCCCGGGTGACGTCCCGGGCAATGTCCCGGGCGACGGCGGGGCGGCGTTGCGAGAGCGGCCGCACCTTCGTTAGGTAAGACTTACGTTGCTATACGTCAGTATTCATTGCTTCTACTGTTGAGTTGTGACCAGGAACGAGACAACCACGAGCAGCACCCGCCCTCACACTGAGGAAGTCGGGCAGGCTCCGGTTGTCCCTGCGCTGGACGCTCGCGCTCCGCTGAGTGGGGCGCTGAGCCTGGCCGAGCTGGCCGACGACGCCGCTCAGGCTGGTACGCAAACCTCCGGTGACGAACAGGCCGGCACGGCCGGTGTCCCCAACGCGACGCCCGCCCCGAGCTCGACCGACGTGGCCGGCTTGGCCGACGTGACTGATGCGGGCAACGTGACCGGCACGGCCGACGCCGAGGCCGCCCGTGAGTCTCGCGACGCAGCCGTCTCCCTTGCCTCTCGGCTGAACTGGTTGCGCGCCGGCGTGCTCGGCGCGAACGACGGCATCGTCTCGGTGGCCGGCCTCGTCATCGGTGTTGCCGCGGCCACGCCGGAGAACACTGGTGCCATCCTGACCGCCGGCGTCGCCGGGGTGCTGGCAGGAGCGGTCTCGATGGCTGCCGGTGAGTATGTCTCGGTCTCAACTCAGTCGGACACCGAGCGGGCGCTGGTGGTGCGCCAGCGCGAGGAGCTTGCGGAGGACCCCGAGGCTGGCATTGACGAGCTGGCATCTCACTATCGCGCCAAGGGACTGAGCCCCGCCACCGCGATGACGGTTGCTCGTGAGCTCACGGCGCACGACGCCGTCGGCGCGCACCTGGAAGCGGAGCTTGGCCTGCGGGAGGACGAGTACACCAACCCCTGGCACGCCGCCTTCTCCAGCGCGGTGGCCTTCACGCTCGGGTCGTTGCTGCCGATGCTGGCGATCGTCTTGCTGCCGACGGCGGTCAAGATCCCGCTGACCTTCGTGGCCGTGCTTGTGGGCCTTGCCCTGACCGGCGGGTTTTCCGCCCGACTGGGCGAGGCACCGGTGCGTCCCGCGGTGATCCGCAATATGGCGGGCGGTGCGCTGGCCATGGTCGTGACCTGGGGCATCGGCCACCTCATTGGTGTCTCGGTCTGAGCTGGCTCCGCGCTCGAAGATCGCACCCGGCTGCCCGGTCTCTCCCCTCTGCCCGGGCTTTCCCCGCTGCCGGGAGTCTGCACGGCCCCGCCACTCGTCGCTTAAGGCCCTGAACAGTCGATCCCCATGCTCCCCACAATGGAAGCGACTGTTAGCGGCCTAAAGCGATGGAATTGTGGGCGCGGTGGAGGGTGGCAGAGCTTGGAAGCGACTGTTCAGGGCCTAAGGCGACCGTTCAGTGCCTGAAGCGACGGCCCTGGTGGCAGGGCCCCACCTCAATCGACGACGGCCGCGCCGCCCGCCTGGGTGATCCAGCGCGGCAGCGTGCGGGCCAGCGCGTAGCCGTCACGCCCCTGGACCACGGGAACATCGGCCTCAGCCAGGGTGCGCGCCTGCGGCCCCAACCCCATCGGGTGGGCGATCTGACCGCCGGCCAGCATCTGCTCCTTCTGGGAAAGACGCCGGATCGCCACGGCCGCCACCCGGTCAGAGTGCTCGCGCACCACCTCGGAGTAGATGAGGAGGTCGTGCTGACCGTCGTCCCCGATGAGAAGCCACGTCACCTCGGGCAGGTCGATGAGCAGCCGACGCAGCTCGGTGCGCTTGTGCTCAATACCTGAACGGAACCAGCCCGTGTTGGTCGGTCCCCAGTCCGTCATGAGCATGGGGGCGTTGGGAATGGCGTGCTTCTTGAAGAACGAGCGCAGCGTCGGCACGGCGTTCCACGCCCCGGTGGACAGGAAGACCAGCGGCGCCTGCGGGTGCGCGGCGTGCACCTGCGCGAGCAGCTCCGGCATACCGGGCACGGCCTCGCGGTTCGAGGCGTTCTTGACCAGGAGGTTCCAGCCGGCGATGAACATACGGGGCACGTTGGTGACCATGACCGTGTCGTCGATGTCGCAGACGACGCCGAGCTGAGGGCCGGGGGCCACGATGTTGACGCGCGCCCGCACGAGCCCGGCGCCCGCGGCATCGATCTCAACCTCGTGCCAGCCCGGTGCCAGCCCGTGATCGCGTACGACGACGTCCACATACCCTCCGCGGTCAGCGCGCGTGCGCACCGAGACTCCTCCCACGCGGATGGTCACCGGTAGGTAGGGGACGGGGACGTCAATGAACTGGCGCCATCCGCGCTGGGCGTCGATGAGGGAGTCCAGCGCGAGGTCGCGCACCTCGGTGGCGGTGACGGGCAGCGAGTCCGGGATGGAGCGGAACAGTGGCCCCTCGGCCGGGGCGTCCTTGGGGCGCATCACCATGCGTGCCAGGACGCGCGCCATCGAGCCGTGCTCGCCGGCCGAGCCATAGCCGTCGTAGGTGACCACGCGCGGCCGCCAGCCGTGGGCGCGCAGCACGGGGATCATGTCTCGATGCAGGCGGTCCTCGGCGGCGCGAGCGATGTCAGAAAACGGCATACCGGGATCTTAGCGGGGCCCGGTGACACGATCCTGAGCGCGAGCGCGCCGCGTGCTATACGAGCCCGACCTGCTCCGACCCGGCCGTCCCAGCCTCGTCAGTCTCGGGCTGCCCACTGCCGGCCTGCTCTGGCCGCACCGGCCCTGCCTGCCCAGCACTAGTCCGCTCCGCACGCGCTTGTCCGGCCCGCTGCTCCGCGCTCGCGCTGGCCAGCGCCGCCCCGGTGGTGAGCGCCCACCACGTGTAGGACGAGCCGACGACGCTCGCCCACACCGGCCAGTCCTGCTCCACGTGGTTCTGCTCGGGGAACCACCACTGCATCGCCAGGACGAAGACGGCGGCCCCCGCGGCCGCGGCCGTCATCAGCGCCGGTGAGTCCCACCGCCGCGCGGCCACCATGAGCGCCATGAGCGCCGGTACGCACCACACCCAGTGGTGGGACCAGGAGATGGGGGAAATGAGCAGTCCCAGCGTCATGGCGACCGAGACCTGGAGGGTAAGGATGAGCCCGTCGTCCGACGGCGTCGCTCGCCGCCCGGCCAGGTCCGTCAGCCCGTCCGAGCTCGCCGGTCCGTCCAGGCCCGCCGGCTCGTCCAGGCATGTCCGAGCGGACTGCGGCCGCAGCCCGTCCAGCCGTCGCAGCAGCAGCCAGGCGCCGACCAGCGCGCCAAGCACCGTCAGCGCCCACACCACGGTCCACAGGTCTTCCGGCAGCCAGCGTGCGACGAGGCCCTTGAGGTTCTGGTTGCCGGAGTAGTCGGCGAAGCCGGCCCGACCCGGGTCCCACATGGCGGAGAAGAAGAACTGCGCGGACTCGCTGGGCGAGATCAGCCAGCACAGCGCGGTGACGCCGGCGGCCGTCCCCGTCATCGTGGCAGCAGCCCGCCACTCCCGGCGCGCCAGCAGCACGATCACGGCGATCGCCGGGGTGAGCTTGAAGGCCGCCGCGAGTCCGGACAGCACCCCGCGCCAGGGCGAGCGCGCGGGCACGGCCAGCAGGTCCACGGCCACGAGCATCATGAGGATGGCGTTGACCTGGCCGTACTCCATGGACTTGTACACCGGCTCGATGACGCACACGCCCGCCAGCGTCACCCAGGGTGCGAGCGCCCACGCCCGCCTCTGGCTCGCCCCCAGCGCGCGTGCTGCGGCCCAGACGCTCATGCCCACGCATACGGGCGTAGCCAGGACCAGGAGCGCCTGGATGCTGCGGTCATCCAGCCAGGTCAGCGGCATGAAGGCCCAGGCAGCGAAAGGCGGGTAGGTGAAGGGCCACAGCTGCTGGTCAGGGTTGGCCCACCAGTCGTAGAGGCTGCCGCCGGCCTGCCACTGGGCGACGGCGTGGTAGTAGATCCACGCGTCGAGCTTGAACATCTCCTCGCCGGCCTTGTTCCACAGCCGCGGGTAGCAGGACAGGAGGACGGCGCACCAGGCCACCACCTGCACGGGGATGGAGTCGGCCCAGCGCTGCCAACGAGGTGAGGGCGGCGTCATCCTGCCTCCAGGTGCCCGTGAGCGCGTGCCCTGCGCAGGGTGCGCAGGCCCACGAGGAGAACCACGACGCCGATCCACGCCGCGCACATCGTCAGCGTGTAACCGCCGTGGGCGCCGGCCGCGTCAATGGCCCGGCCACCGAGCATAGAGCCCAGCGAGACGCCGATGTTCATAGCGGTACCGATCCAGGCCAGGCCCTCGGTCAGCTGGCCGGGGGCCACGGTGACCTGGACGATGTTGTTGCCCGAGGTGATCGTGGGGGCGGTGCCCAGGCCCACGAGGACGTAGAGCACGGCCAGGACCGCGAGGTTCGGGGCGAGCAGGAAGGTCGAGGCCCCCAGGGCCAGCCACGCCATGCCGACTCCCAGCTGCTTCCACAGCGGCCAGCCCCAGGTGCGCGCGCCGTAGACGAGCGCGGCGATGAGCGATCCGGTGGCCCAGCAGGCCAGGGCCACGCCGGAGAGGCTCTTCTGGTCGAGTTCGGTGGCGAAGGCGACGGCGGAGACGTCGTTGGCGCCAAACATGATGCCCGAGCACAGGAAGATCAGGGCGATGGCCCGCACTGACCCGTAGGACAGGACGGAGGGGAGTCGGGCCGGGGCGAGCGCGTCGGGCTCGGTGCTGCGTGCGCCGTCGTCGGAGCCTCGACGGCGGGGACGGGGCGCGCGTGGGTGTGGCGCCGGCTCGGTGGCGCGCTGGGAGAGGAACCACAGGCCTCCGCCCAGCTGCAGGCTCAGGGCGACGATCCACCCGCTGGTCACCGGCAGCACGTGCGTGGTGCACAGGGCGGTGGCGAGCACCGGGCCGATCATGAAGGCAACCTCGTCCAGGGCGGCCTCCAGGGAGAAGGCAGTGTGGACGTCGTCGGGCGAGTCCAGCAGCGTGGTCCAGCGCGAGCGCACGAGCGAGCCCATGGACCCGCCTAGTCCGCCGGCCAGGCCGGACAGGACGATCAGCGTCCACAGCGGCGCGATCTGCTGGGTGGCCACGATGAGCCCGAGCAGCGAGGCGGAGGAGGCCAGGATGGCTGGCAGCATGACGCGGGCCTGGCCGTAGGCGTCAACGAGCCGGGCCAGGAGCGGGGAGCCGACGGCGGCCGCGATGATGTTGGCGGCGCTGACGGTCCCGGCGGCGGAGTAGGAGCCGTACAGGCTCTGGACCGCGAGGATGGTGGAGATACCCACCATGGACATGGGGAAGCGGGCGAGCAGGCCCGCCAGCGAGAACTGCCAGGCGCCGGGCTTGGCGAGGATCCGGCCGTAGGTGGAGGTCATGCGGTGCATACGGGCCTTAGCGGACGGTGCCGAGCGCGTCCTCGCGGGACAGGGAGAAGCCCTGGCCGCTGACCTGGCTCCAGCAGCTGATGGCGGCCTCGGTGGCGGTGCAGGCGAAGGAGTCGTTCTTCGCCGAGGAGCCGTAGCTCAGGGCTGCGCCACCGGCGGCCGCGGCGCCACCGCAGCTGCCCAGGGCCTGGCCGTCCTTGGTCACCGTGACGGTGAAGGGAACGGTGGGGTCAGAGTTGCAGGAGGCGTCCTCGGGAATGAAGCTGTGCTCGTTGATGGTGCAGGAGACTGAGTCCTCGCCCAGGGTGCAGGAGATGTTGCCGCTGGGGGCGGTGAAGGAACCCATCTCGACGGCGTCCGCGGGCGCCGGGGCACGCAGCGTCTGGCTCTGCGTGGGCGAGGGGGTGGGCGTGGGGGCCTCGGTGGTGGCCTCCTGCTCGGGGGCGTCCTGGGTGGCGGCCGGCTGCTCCTGCTGGGCCTGGGTGGTGGGGGCGGAGGTGCTGGGCTCGGAGCTGCCGGAGGAGAAGAACCACACGACGATCGCCACGACCAGCACGAGGGCGATCGCGGCCAGGATCGCCAGGACGATGGTGGAGCGTCGCGGCCCGCTGGGGGCCCGGCTCTCAGCGACGCCGACGCCGAAGACGCCGCCGTCAGAGCCGCCCGCCCAGGCTGCGGGCTGGACAGGGGTGGGCTGTGCAGGGGCAGGCTGGACGACCGGTGGCAGGGCGGAGGTGGCGAGTGCCGGGGCGACCTGCGTGGGGGCCGGGTCGGTGGCCCGGGCGACGCCCTCAGGCTCGAAGACGGGAACCGCCTGCGTGGGCGGCTGGGTGGCTGGGGTGGCGGCCGGGTAGGCCTGGGTCTGCGGCTGCGCGGCGGAGGCCGCAGAGGTGGCGGAGGCGGTCGACGACGTCGCAGCCTCGGTCGCGGGGAAGGCAGCGGTCGGGATGGGGGTGGGCAGGGCCTGCGTGGGGCCGCCGGCCTGGGATGCGGACTCGGCGGCGCTACCGCGGGAGGCCAGGGCGGCGTTGATGGCGGGGTCTCCGAGCCCTGCGAGCCAGTCCAGCAGAGCCGGGTAGGTACGGGGGTTGGCAGCGATGTAGGGGCGCAGCCCGGGGTAGTTCTGAGCGAGCTCGTGCAGGGTGGCGAGTTCGGCATTCGGGTCGCTCGCGCGTGCGACGAGATCGTCCTGAGACCGAGACATGCTGTGTCCTCCTGAGTTGTGCCCACCATGGCACGCGGGATCCGCTGCCGAAGGGTCGGGGCTCGCGGCGTGGCCGGAGACTGGCGCACTCCGACTGGACGAGCCTACCTGAGTAGCGCAGGCTCAGCCTTGTGCGGACTCGGCTGCGCGGCTGGTGCTGAGAGCGGACCGCCGTCAGCCTGCGGCGGCGACGACCGACAGCGGGCTGGCCTGCACTCCCTCAACGGGCTCGGTGCTGGCCGTCTGCTCGATCGCCGGCACGGCGTGCGCGGGGACCTCAGCGCCCACGGCCCGCAGGATGAACACGTCCAGCGCCTCCAGGTAGGCCGAGCGGGCCTGCGCCTGGAGGGGGGTGGGGCGGCCTCCCATGATGGCGGCGTGGATGAGCGGGATGACGATGCTGGGGTCCTGCTGCGGGATAGCGCCCTTGTCCATCGCGTCAGTGAGGATCTGGGAGAGCATCTGCATCATGAGACCGGCGTGGGCGCGCAGGCGTCCGGCGGTGTCCCGGGACACGGCGTGCGACAGCGGGCCGTAGGTGGGGAAGTGGTAGTGGCGCTTGAGGAGCGCCTGCTGGCGCACGTAGACGCGCAGCCGGTCGATCGGGTCCTCGATCCCTGCCAGGGCGCGGGAGAGCTGCTCGGAGTAGCGCGCAGTCTCGTACTCCATGAAGGCCAGGAGGAGGTCCTCCTTGTCCGCGAAGTGGTTGTAGACGGCGGTGCGGCCCACTCCGGCATGGGCGGCGACGTCGGACAGCGTGATCTTGTCGAAGGAGCGCTGGCTCATGAGCTCGGACAGAGCGTCAAAGAGCGCCGTGCGCATCCGCTCGCGGTGCTCGGCGAGTGAGCTCCCCATAATTTTCGGCATGAGGGAACCCTAACCTAGAAAGTGACGGATCAGGGAACGGTGTCACAAAGACGTGACGTGCGGGGTGTCCAGGGTGGCGAGGACGGCCTCCAGGACGGGCAGGTCCGCCGGCAGCCAGGGTAGCGTGCGGGCCTGCTTCAGCCCGACCCATTCCAAGGACTGGTGTGCGCTGCCCTGTGTGGGGCCGTGGGAGGGATCGGCGGGTTCGGCCAGCCACACGCGCATGCGGTAGCCGTGCATGGCGGGCCAGGCGGGTTGGTTGTCCTCAGGCCAGGCGGGATCGACGAGGTTGGGCATGGGCACGGGGAGGGCAAGTAGGGGAGCGGGAACAACCTCGGCACCCAGGTGAACTGACAGGCTGATCTCCTCGCGAAGCTCGCGGGCCAGCGCCTGCGTGGGCGTCTCGCCAGGTTCGACCTTGCCGCCGGGCAGCTCGTATTGGCCTGCGTGCTCGGCGGGGTAGGAGCGGGCGGCGCACAGCATGGCGGTGGGGTGGGCGAGGGAGTCGACAATCGCGGCAGCCGCCACCAGGCGCGAGGGGCGAGGTGAATCGGGTGAGGAGGAGCTCATCGCCCCCAGGCTAGCGCCCCTCTTCCGTCGCTTTAGGCCGTCAACAGTCGGTTGCCATGCTTGCCGCACTGGTATCGACTGTTGACGGCCTAAAGCGACGCCTCGCCCCCGCCTGCGCCCCTCCCTGGGCTTCCGTGGCCTGCGCTGACGGCTGCTGCTAGGGATGGAGTCGCACCAAGCTGGTCCGAGGTTCCCAACGCCACCACGTTCCTAAGTGGTCAGTGAACTCAATCGAGGCGACATGGTGCTTGGTGCTCTTGGTGACCGGGACAACCTCGGGTGCGCTGTCGGGTGTGATGGGGTCGGGCAGCCCCCAGCCTCGGGAGGCCCTGGCCTCCACGAAGTACTGCCCTGGTGGGAGTGCCTCGATGGAGATGGGCATACAGCCCTCCGCTGTAGCGCCGGTCCGGTTGGCTGGGGCGATGATCTTGATGTCATGAAAGACGGACGAGTCCCGCGATGAGCTGGAGATGACAAGGCCCCAACGCTCGCCATCGGTAGCCCGCCACGCTTGCAAGGAACCGGCGATCAGTCGTCGCTCCCGCTCTTGGTCGCGGGCGTCCCGTTCGCGCTCGAGTGATTCCATGCGCAGGTAACTGGCTCTTCACGAACGAGGGTGTAGTCGGTTGAGCGCGTCGGTGGCCGGGTAGGGGTCGAGGTCTCCCGGATGATGGAAGTTCTTCACGCTCGCCATCCCGAAAGACCTCGACGTGCTCCACCCTACTT